>DATGHM010000116.1:0-52769 GCA_035307985.1 Candidatus Acidiferrales bacterium | reverse complement strand
GATTCCGTCGATTCATCCGGGCATCGGCATCAATTCCCTGCCCGCGTCGAATCACCAGCCGGAATTCACCGCGCACTGCGTGAAAGCCGACGCCGACAAAGCCGTCCTCGACGGCGCGCTAGCCATGGCCTGGACCGCCATTGACATCGCCCAATCCCCCGCCCTCCGCAACCGCCTCATCCACAGGATTGATGGATGACTAGTGCGGACCCTTTGTCGCGGATTCGCTCAATCGTGGTACCTTTACCAGAACAGAAGCCGGCGATAATTGGATACCATTGTGCGTCAACCGCATCGCGGTCCTCGAACTTAGTAGTGGGTGAAAGCTTTTATGGCGGCTTCGGCAACACCGAAAACGTTGTTACAGGTCTTGCAGCTTCCGTTGCGAACTTCTAGTTCACCGCCCATAAAAGCGGGAAAAACATGCTCATTTGTAAGATTGTTTTCGCTGGTGCAAAAGATGCAAGGCATCTGCTGCTGACCTGTGGACCAATATTATACCGGCCCACTGCGAGCGGTACAGCCGAGGTAAAACGGGCCGAGCCTCGGATTCCACTCTTCCGAACGACCGCCGCTTTTATCGAGAGAATGGCGCGCCCGGAGAGGCTCGAACTCCCGACCTTCTGCTTCGTAGGCAGATTCCGACCGTCTCGTTAAATTCTGGCAGATTCATAACTATATACATCTACAACGTATTACGGTAAAATGCCGTATATTAGATTGTGTTAGTTTTACGTCATTTTAACGGATTTTAAGACCCAACGTAAAACGAGGCTAAAACGATGACGAAGAAAAAAGCGCGGGGAGCGACGCGCCGCGAGCATCTCACAGAAAAGCGGATCGCCGCGCTGCCCGTTCCAGGCCGTACGCGCGTGATCGTCTACGACGTGGAAACCCCTGACCTCGGCCTGAAGATTGAGCCGACCGGCGCAAAGACTTTCTTCTGGTTCCGCGCGGTCGCCGGAAAGCCCACGTGGCGCACGATCGGCGCGTGGCCGGAGACCTCGCTCGAAACCGCGCGGGCCACGGCGCAATCGTACAACGTGGCGTTGGCGGACTGGCGGCGCGGCGGCTGCGTGGGGTCTCACCCATTCGAGCGACCGCGGGCAGGCCAGATGACACTTACGGACCTAGTCGAGAGCTACGTCGAGCGCCACGTCATGCTGGAATGCGTGAATCCGACGAAAAGAGCGAAGGAATGCCGACGGACGCGCGATAAATACCTCGCCGACTGGAAGGATCGGCGGCTCGGCGCGATTACCCGTCAGGACGTTCATGATCTCCACCAGCGGCTTGGAGTCGACCATGGGAAGGTGACGGCGAATCGCATATGCGAGTTCCTGCGCACAATTTACAACTACGCCACGGGAGACGCGAACTTATGGCACGGCGAAAACCCGGCGGCGAGGATTAAGATGTTCGACGAGCGTCAACGTGAGAGGTACCTTGCGCCTGACGAATTGCTGCGGCTGAAGAAGGAGCTAGACAAGGAAACCGACCGAGATTTGCGCGACTTCATCACGCTGGCCCTGGCGACCGGCGCGCGCAAGTCAAACATCCACGCGATGGGGTGGGCCGATATTTCGTGGGAGATGCAGACTTGGATGATCCCGCGCACCAAGAACGACAAACCACAGAACGTGGACCTAACGCCCGCAGCCATCACAGTCCTGAAGGAGCGCGTCGCGGCCCGCAAAGATGACAATCCCTGGGTCTTTCCGTCACCGACGAGCACGAGCGGCCACGTCGAGGATTTCAAGAAGCGGTGGTATTTGCTGCGCACTCGCGCAGGCCTCGATTATCCCAAGGACGCGACCCGGCGTGTCACGATCCACGATCTGCGACGGACGTTCGCTAGTTACATGGCGATTTCCGGTGTCTCCCTCCAACAGATCGGTGCCGCGCTTGGGCACCGCGATACGCAATCCACGGAAGTTTACGCGCGCTTGCATCGCGAAGCAGTGCGCGGCGCGATCGAAACCGGGAGCCGGAAAATGGCGCAGATGATGGCGGCCGCGAAAAAGAGACAGAAGCAGCGCTTACTTGAGACGAATCTGCCTCAAGTGAAATGAATGTTGTTGTATTTCCTTGTGTACACTGCATTTCAGTTACGCGATAATTGTTTTGTAAGGTGGCCGGACGCAAATCGTCCGGGTATTGACGGCTTCCACCGGCCAGCGGGAAAACCCTAGACCGCTGATTTCCCACCTGATCGTCGTAGGGATTTTCAAATTGGAGTGTCCCTATGACGTCAAGCTGCGCTTTAACTCCGTCTCTCTCCGACATTCGCCTCGAGTCGCCGTACCTTACTCCACCCGAAGCGGCCGCATACCTGAAAATCTCCGTGCAGACGTTAGCCGTGTGGCGCTGCCTTAAACGTGGCCCGAAATTCGTGCTCGTCAATACCAGAGTGCGATACGTGCGCGAGGACCTCGACGCATTTGTGCGCTCGTGCAACCAGCCACGCCGCGCCTCTCCGAAGGCCGGGCGACCGCCGAAGAAAGCGCGACGCGGCGCCTCACGGTGATTCGCCGATGAGAAGACAGAACAGGTTAGCCAGATGAAACTCGTCGCGAACGAACTTCGGAGACTAGAAAGGAAGGGAAACGCCGGGGCGCAAAGGTCGTGGCTCACGATCTGGGAACGGGACGGCCGCCTCGGAAAGGTGATCGCGCTCATCGGGGCCGTCGTCGCGGAATCGTCCGCCGCGACGATCACCGCGGCGGAGCTCGAACGAGCCCTCGCCGCGCGCAATTACCACGACTTGACCGCCCCCGAAGCTGAGCGAACTCCTCGCCCACCTGCGCCTGCCGCCCGACGCGCGCTTCAAGCACCTAAAAACTTACAACGTCGCCGACGTGATGGAGCGCGTCGGCGCGTACGCAGCGACCGAAACGAAAACTGACGACGATAGCCATACTATATGGGGGGAGGAATAGATGGCACGTAGAAAAGCTGTCGAACTTGGTACTCGAACCTTTAACACGCAGGAGGAAGCATCAGCTTTCTTTAAGGGGATGCTAAACCGCTACAAACCAGGCGATCAAGTGTCTGCTGAAGACTTTCTTGATCTCGCAGCTCTGCTGGAACGGCACCCCGAGTATGCCGCAAAGGTGGGCTGCGGCGTCAGTCATTTTCAGGTTATTAAAACGGTACACGGCACGCAATGCTTCCGCATCGTTCGCCTTAACGGGACGGGGACGGATTTCTCTTACCCGCGTTGTATTTCGCAACGCGCGCCGAGCCGCAAGCAAGAGGTCAGCCGGGCATTCCGCCGAGCGGTGGCGGTTGACCTCTATAAGGCCCGCGACGCTTTTTTCGCGGAACATATCGATGCGGACGGCCTCGTCGCCTGCGCCGCGACCGGCGAACGTATTTCCCGCGATCAAGCCCACCTGGACCATCGGCCACCGATGACCTTCGAGGTCATCGTTACGACGTTTCTATGTTCGAGGGGCCTGTCGTTGGGTGATGTACCGCTGACGACCGGGCAGGATGATCAAGTATGCCCCGAGGTCACTGACGACAACCTGGTCGAATCGTTTCGAGCCTATCACGGAAAGGTAGCGCAGCTCGATTTTGTCAAGAACACCGTCAATCTCGCGGAAAGCAGCCGCCATCGCCTGAAGGCTGGACGGGTAAACCTGTCAAAGGCCGAAGGCGGCGCAGCCGAAGAAGGAGGGGAACGATGAATAAGCAAGAACTGTTAAAACGCCTCGACGCGCTAATCGACGAGGCGATTCGCATAAGAACGTGGGGCACCATCCAAATCGACTTTCAGAACGGCGTTCCGAATTTAATTCGCGAGACGAAAATGACCAAACTTCAGCTGGAGGGAATACCCCACCATGTCAACTACGAACGAAGGTAAACTACCGCTCGGCCGCAACTCCCTCCCCGACGACTACCCGCTGGATTCGATCCCCGGTTTCATGGAAGCGTGCCAACGATTATCGGTAAGCGCCCGGGGCTTCGCCGAATATACCGACCAGGTCTACCAGGAGTTCGAACGGCTTTATGCGACCAATGCCACCGGCCACTTCCTGCTGACGGGCCGAATTTCGGCGGAACTCTCGGCGCATTCGCGACGCGCTCTTTTCGACGTGGCGTCAAGCTTCCTCGAGCTCGAACGCGCGCAACGCGCGGCGGTCGGCACGCTGGTCGAACCGGACGAAATTATGCTCCCGCCCGGGCACGACGAAGCTCTCGCCGAAATTGAGGTTTGGCTCAACGACGAGGCGGCGGCAGCGACGGAATTCGAGACGATCGCCGCGCGCCTCGCGCTCCTAACCGATGAAGAGTACGCATTAAGGCGGGCCAAAACCTCCAAACGTCTAAATATTCGCTCCGTGGACTTGGACAGCGCGGTTCGCAAGCGGCGTCCGACCGTCGTCGTCGAGGCGATCGAAGAAGACGACTTCGGGCTTACGGACACCGTCCCGTGGGAAGAGCCGGTCGACGGCCCGCAGCTTTTCCGAGACGTCACGGCGTTCGTTAAAAGGTTTGTGGTGTTTCCGGACGAAACCGACGTCACGAAATGCGGGCTCTGGGTAATCGCTACGCACTGCCCGGAAAACTTCGACATTCTCGCTCGTTACGGCGTTACGGCGATCGCGAAAAGCTGCGGTAAGACCACGCTGCTCAGCGTTATTAGAGACTTGGTTGAACGCCCCCTTCCGTTCGATAACCTTTCGGTCGCGTTCGTCTATCGTGCGGCGGAAGATGCCCGGCCCACCTTTCTGATCGACGAGTTCGATTCGTTCGGCGAGGACTATCCCGAGCTGATCGGGGTCTTAAATTCCGGCCACAAGAAGGGCGGGTTCGTCGGGCGGATCGATAAGAACGACGCGGGCGAGATGAAACCCCGAAGGTTCAAAACCTATGCCCCCGTCGCCTACGGGATGATCGCGAAACCGAAGGAGGCGACGCTTGTTTCTCGCACCCTGTTCACCGATTTGCTGAAAAAGCTTCCGACGGACGTGGTCGAGGACTACGACAAAACCGAGCGTCCCGAGCTCGAGCTTCAGGCGGAAAGCCTGCGGCGGCGAATTTGCCGTTGGGTTTGCGACCACCGCGAAGAGATTCGAGGCGCGAAACCCGCGCTTCGCGATCTTTCAAACCGGGATCGCGACAACTGGCGGGCGCTCTTGAAAATCGCCACGGTATTGGGCGAGCCCGCCCTGAGCGCTGCGCGCGAAGCGGCCGCCGTTTCGGTGGACGACTACGACTCAAACATTACGCTTGCCCTTCTACGCGACGTTCGGAACATTTTCCATACCCGTAAGAAGGCTCAGGTTATCAGCCTGTCCGTCCTGGCGGCCGACCTTCGCCTGCAAACGTCCAGCCCCTGGCCAAGCTGGAAGCCGCGATCGGAACCGGGCATCAACGCGAATGAGCTCAGCGGTCTCCTGGGCCAGCTTGGCTTGCCACCGACGACGCCAGGGAAAAAGAGCGGCTTTTGGGTTCAAACGAACCAGGAACAGCAAAAAGAGCTCTTCGATAAACCGTTCGACGTAAACGAGCGTCGTCTCCAGGGCGTACGGCGGGAATGGTTCGACAGGTTGTTCAAACATCACCTCGCCGGCGAGGACCCGGAAACGGTGGCGGTCATCTCGACCGGCGAGGCTTGCGCCCTGCACCCGGGGTGTTGGAAGCGGTAAAAATGTCGGATTTGAGCAAAAGAGCAAACATTACCACGTCCAGGGGGCTGTATACGGAGCGCCCTTCGACCGTCGAGCGGGCGAAAAAGACGCCAGCGGGGCCAACGGCGAAGCGTTCAAGCGATGAGCAAAATGAGCAAGACGACGGATTACTAAATCTTATAGGCAAAAATAAGGAGGATAAGACCCGCAGCTGCATAAGCTTGGCGCGGCGAGAGCGCGCGGAGTATAGCCCCCTGGACGTGGTAATGTTTGCTCTTTTGCTCAAAACTGGCGGCGACTTGTCAACCGGGACGGGCTACTTTTGCAGATTTGCCGTGCTGGCTGCGCAGCGTCGCGAGCCACAGAGAAAAAAACACCACGGAAAACGAATTTTGGACGCTTACCCCCAGGCGCGCAGGATTTGCGCGAAACGACGGTTCCCGCGTCCCCTGGCGCGGCCGGCGCGCGATCGCGTCGCATTCATCGCGTGGCTCGGAAAGATGGGCGCAGGGCGCGAATAAAAGAAGGAAAATTTTGCATTTTGTTGTGTACATGCAGTCAAACCGCAACGTAAAATTTAACTAGTCGTACCTCTCGCCCGGAAATATTCCACTCGCACGCGAATCGATAGGAGAAAACCTATGCCTCTTCCCAAAGGTGTCGACGAAGTCCGCCTTGGTGGAGCCTCAGCCGCGCATGTTCGTCGCACGGAACAGCGCGCGTCGCTGCGCGCCGTCGAAGCGATAGCTCCCGGCGTCCCGCAGCTTCCCGAGTCGCTAGATTTCGACGAGACAGCGATCTGGACCGAAACGGTCGAGTTACTCCGCGGGCGCAACTCGCTCACGCCGGTTGATTCCCATATCCTCGAAATTTTTTGCCGCACCAAAAACCGCTGGAAAAAAGAATCGATCATGTTGCTGAACGAAGGAACCATCGTCCAGGTGACCAAAGTCATTCGAAACCAACCCATCGTCTGCGACGCGGTCAACCCGCGCTGCGATGTAGTGGCCCGCTTAGAAAAATCGCTGTTCACGCTCATGTCGAATTTGGGAATCACGCCGCGTAGCAGGCGCAGCGTGAAGCCGGCGGAGCCGCCGAAGGAAGACCTAATCCCTGGGACCGTCGCGTGGGAGGAAAAATATGGCAGCTGACGCTACCGACTCCTATGCGGCCGCGATCATCCGCGCCCTCGGCTGGAACGCGAATAAGCTCCCGCTGAACGGCTTTTGGCCGTTTTTCGTAATTCCGGCCGTGGAAAACGACCACATAGTCCGCGAACTTCGCGGCGCGAATCTCGACGCGCTCACCGTGGTAGAAAACATGCTTCCGCCTGAAAAGGAGTTGTTGCGCGGGCGACTAAGAAAACATTCGGGTTTTCTGACGGTCCTAGACGCGTACCCGGCAATCACGAAGTAAAAAACTCACGTCGCGAATCGCGAGATTCGCGCTTCGAAAAAGGAGAATCTACAAATGAAACTCAGGTTGAAAGAAACCGGTGAACGGTTTGATGCACCAAGAGGAATTGGAATGGCCTTGTTGGCGACCGGCACCTGCGAAGAAATCCTTCCGGCGAAACCGCCCGACCCCGGCCCGAGCGAGTGGAAGCTAAATTTCGGGAACGTTTCGAACGTCCCGTACATTACTTTCAGGTGTCCGCGGTGCAAGGCGAGCGCGCGCGTGGAATCGATCGCGACGCGAACTTTCAAACAGGTGAACCCTTCGTTGCCGGACGCGCGCAACGGCCGGGAATTTTCCCGCCACTCGTTCGATCGCGGCCTCCTGGTGAAGGACGAGGAATATCATTCGGCTGCGGAAAACGCCGAGCGAATCGTTCGCGCCGCGCATTTTGCCCACTGCAACGGCGACGAACGCGTGCCCGAGCCGATCATCCAGCAGTTTATCGAAGCATACAAACGCCACCAAGAAAACGATAAAGCGCATTTCGCGAAGTTGGTGGCGTCGGAACCGAAATTTGTGTCGTTCGTCGAGGGCATCACGCCCGCGACGGGTGAAACGGGTTACGCGCCGGGCGACCCGTCGGGAATATGATCACCGCCGCGTTGACCGATTTTGAAACGTATTGCCTACACCTGGCCATTCCATCGCTGTGTCTAACCGAGTTGGCAGACGCTGCGACGGACGCGCAACTGCGCGAGCGCGCCGTAGCGATCGGTTACGACGATGAATTTTGCCAGCGCGGGGAGGACAACCTGAAAAGCTTGCTGATGCTGCTGGGCGTTCTACCGAGCAGCGAGGAAGAGAGATTTTTGCTAATTCACGCAACAGAAGGAAAGTAGACAATGGCAATCACGAATGAACGCTTGAACGGCCGCCCCGGTTACGGCGGCGACCGCTCGCCGGAATCCCCAGCGCAAACCCCTGACGATAAACCAGCGGGCAATCAGAGCTTACGCGATCCTGGCACCGTCATCGACGCGGACCACAACGTGTTTCCGGGCGCCGTACCGAACGGCGGCGTCCTCGAAGTGACGCCCGGCGACCTCGTACCGGCGGGCGAACACAACATCCCGCGGCCGACGAGCGCGACGCCCGCCCCGCGCCCCGCCGCGCCAGATGCGAGCATCAACCCGGCAAAATACCCCTTTGAATATCCCTTCGGAGGCCCCCAATGAAGATCGAAAAACGCAACGTGTTGTTTTCCGAGCTTCGCGCGACCGGCGACCCGGAAAATGATCTTCGTCTGAGCGGGAAGGCTGTCACCTATAACGTCTTGAGCGCGAAGCACGTTCCCGCGTTCAACGCGCGCGAGAGGATCGCGCCGGGCGCGTTCGCGCGGTCAATCGCACGTGGCGACCAGTGCATCGCGACCTGGAACCACGACGCAAATTTCCCGCTGGCGCGACGGTCGGCGGGAAATCTCACACTCGACGACGAACCGGATGCGTTGTACTTCGATTGTCGGATGGATCCGGCGGTCTCGTATCAACGCGACCTCTGGCAAAACGTGCGGAACGGAACGGTGCAGTCGAACTCCTTCGAGTTCTCGCTCGACGGTGACGACGGCGATTCCTGGGATGACGAGCACGACCCCGAGTGCGAGTTCTGCGGCGGTGCCGGCTGCTCGCGAAAAATCCCGATTCGCACCGTCAAGCGCGCGACCCTGCACGGGGTAAACCCCGTACTGCATCCTGCCTATGACCAGCCGGGAAGTAGTTTTTTGGCAGTTCGCAGCCTGGCGGCGAAAAAGACCGGAATTTCCACGTTCGATTACGTTTTCATCACGGACGCCGAGCGCCTTCGACGCTGCGAGGCGATCGGCGAGGAAATTCGCAGGATCGGCGCCGTGGATCAGGTTCATAATCGGTTCGAACTCGACGAAGAGCGCGCGCGAATCGATGACGTTCTGGAATCTATGCGCGATGAGCTGGCGAAGCACGATCGAGAAATTTACCGCCCGTACGCCCCTGGCAAGATTTGAGGAGCTTCGTGCTGGCCGAACCGGCGCGAACGGCGCTTTTACAGACGAGCCTGGCCGATTTACCGCGTCGTCTGTCCGGGTTTCATCGCCCGGTCCTTGGCCGCGGCGAATCTTTTGCGGGTCGAAAGCGCGGCGGCGACCGATCGCGCTGCGCTTCCCCGCGAATTTCAAGCTTTTCGCGCGTCCCTCACCCCAATCCAGTCGATTGGTGGGCCTTTCACCTCGCTTGGCGCATCTCTCGTATGGAGTTCTGCGACCCGTTTGGTTGGCATACGGTAGACAAAGAGACGCTGGAGAACATTCGATCAAAGCTAGCCGAATTTGAGAAGCGAACGCTCAACGAAATTTTTGTCGCTTCGAGGAAACAGAATCACGGTGTCCCAATCAAAGGTCTTTGTAGCGAGGCCCAAAAACGACTGGACGAACTTAGACTGCCGGATGTAGAGCAGCTTTATTGCCTACGACTATCAGGTACGCAGCGCGTGTGGGGCTTTCTAACTCAAAATGTTTTGAACTTGATTTGGTGGGACAAAGACCACCTTGTCTGTCCATCTGAAAAGAAATATACGTAAACCTTGACCCAAGCGGGAAGGTTCAAAGCGTCGACGCCCCCAAGGGGCCGCGGCGGTCGGCCCACGGAGAATTAAGCGAACGTCGCGCGTAAGGGCTCCTGCATGTGCGTCTCACCACCCAGAAAGATCACCTTCCTAGACACTTGGTCTTCGGCGATCAGAGTCTGGAAATTCATCCGACAGTAGCACGCATACGTCAACCAGCAGTCATGTAGACAATACGTTGCAATATCTTCATACTGGCCCGCTTTCCAAAGAGAGAAGACGTTCCCTCCACCGCCGCTCTTTCCACCTAACCCGAGCGACTGCGACAACGCGTCCAATGACGGATTGTTGCGTGGGTCCCAATTCGCCCACATCGTCATCGTGTCGAACACGAAATCCTTTCGGTACTTTCGAAGATCTAACGCGACAGTAGGCTTCACGTTATGGATGACCGAACGTCTCCAGAGAAACGGGAGATCAAAGGCTAACCCGTTGTGTGCCACAAACCCAGCAATCCTCCATTGCTCAATAGTCGCCCAGAATTTTTCAAGTATGGTTTTCTCATCATTGGAGATGATTGCGACGGCAGAATCAGCCTCATAGTCTGCCCGCATAAACAACATCCCTACACACACGATTCGGCCAGTTAGGGCATTCAGGGATGCCGCTTTTACGGCATCCTCACAGTCGGCAAGGTCGCTTCCAAGCGTCTGAACCGGAATGGTCTCAATGTCGATCACAGCTCGATTCATTGCAGGGTTATCCTTCCCACTCGCTCCGCCAACCTTTCACCAACTGTGAGGTTAATATACCGGAGCCAGTAAACACGTCCGAGTAGGCGCGGGTCCGGAACGCTGTTGTCTGCTTGGATGTGTGCCAAGACGTCTGCCCGGATTGACTCGCGCTGCTCTCTGGTTGCATTCACCTTCTCGTTTACAACCAGTTTTGTGACAGTCTGACGCGAGCCTCGCGGCATCGTCCTAACCTTCGAGAGCCTTACGGAAAAGCCTTCGCTCTCGAGAATGCGTTGCACCAGCTTGCGAAACTTGAGTAATCGCCAATCGCCCGATAGCGTGAGATCATCAACGAAGCGAGTATATGAAAATCCGTAACGTTCCGCGAGGCGCTCTATCCGCCAGTCAACTCGAATGAGGGACAGGTTTGCCAGCGCCGTGCTCGTTTTCGTTCCCTGCGGTAGCTGATGCTTCCACGTGGTAACGCGCGTAAGAATCCGAGCCGGCTCTTGCCCAAATCCCAAGCCCGTAAAGATTGCGAAAACCCGATTAGGACCCACGCTGGGGAAGAAATCCTTGACGTCGAGCGAGAACACAATGTTCTTGTCAACATGAGGGTCTGCATTTGACAAGATGGACCTGTTCTTGATTCCGCCATGAACACACGGCAGCCACTGAAACTCGTCAAGTATATGGCGCTTGATTTTTTCCTGCAGTAGAACTAGCTTGCCCTGCGGCACGTGCAGCATTCGAGTGCTTCCGTCCGGCTTACGAATGGGCTTCGGCCTGTAGAAGCGATGGAGTCGGCTAATGACGTAATCAATTTCACCCGGAGCGACCGCGAGAAACTTTGCTAGCTGCGTTTTGTCAACGATTTTGAACCTCATCGGTTTATGCTGCCCGTCGTGACCTGCGGACCCGCGGATTCCTTTCTGCCAAATACATTCCCTCAAGGCGTGTCAGTAGTTCTCGTATCTTGTCTAGCTGCTCTGCCCCGCCCCGTTTCGTATCGACCTCTTGCCATAGAAAAAAGACACCGACCGGAATTGTCAGAGTTTGCGCTAAGCGGTTTAGAAATGAGATGCTCGGTTCGCGCTTATCACCCTCTACAAGAGAAAGATAATTGGCTGTCACCCCTACTTTCTTCGCGAGAGTTCGCTGCTTCATTCCGCTCGCCGTCCGTACCACTTTGATTGCATTGCCCAATGTCACTCACGACCTCCATGTGGGAAGAAAGTGTAACCGGTAGACCGTCAACTCGCTTGCCGCAGACATTTCACCAGCTTCGACGCCGCTTTGTGCAAAATATTCCAGAACTCAGGATCGTCCGGATTCTCCTGCACCTTGCGCTCGAGAATGGCTACATACCTGTTCAAGTCGGCAGCCAGTCTACCGGTTGCCTTACCTGACATGCGTGACGCGGTGACCTGGATTGTCATCCGGGCCGCCTGCCTCAGCATGCGCACAGCTTTCTTCTTGGTTCTGCTTTTCTTGTCCAATGTTGGACCTCCATCGTGTAATCAGTGCGGCAACAGTCGCAAAGTTCTGCGACCGGCTACACTCAAGCGAAAGCAACAGCTTTCGCATGCCGTCATTGGAACGCCCCAACAACTCAAGTTCACGGGGCGTCCTAACGGAAAACGCCTGGGACCACCGAATGTCAATCGTTGCGATACCCAGGACGTCTTACTCCGCGATACGCGGGTACGATGAGATTCGCTCTCCAACCGCCTATTCGGGCGCGGGCGAAGCCCGGCACGAACATGCCGGAGGAAAGTGATCCCCATCGGCAGAGGTCCATCGAAACGCCATGCGTTACACGCTTTTTCAAAGAGCAAGGGCTTGCGCCCCCCTCCTGACCAAAAAGAATAAGGGAGGCCCGCGTCTTTGTCAACGAGAAAGTGGACTATTAGTTAGATTAAATTGAGTCGAGTGGCGCTTCTTCTTTAGCGCACCCATCGTAAAGCCAAGCCTTGGTCCCGCCTCGCCTGATCGCGTATGAAAGCTCAGACACTTTCAGGCCACGCTGCGTTGACGTTCCCTCTGAGCAGATATAACCTGCCCCGATGGCGCTCTCTGCTCTCAATCGTCGGCACAAGGCGCTCCTTTTTCTCACTTTGGTTGCCGCGGGATTGAGCCTCCTGTTCGGAGCGGATGCGAAGCAAACGGCGGGTGTTGTTCTGTTGGGTCTGGCGACAACCTGGCTTCTTGGCGGGTTGAGTCCCCGTACGATCGGCCTCTCCACGAGCATTCTTGCACTTCTGGCGGGCGTCTCTATTGCCGGTCTACCTGTCCTGCTCGGGTGGACCTCATTCCGGTCCGAAACTCGTAGCTACAACAGCGCGATTAGCGATCTAACCGATGCAATTCGGCGGTCCCCGCTATTGCCACTATCGCCTCCTTCATCGCGTTTTGGACAAGAAGTTCGTTTCGAGGTCTGGCCCACAGAAGGCAACGTACTTAAAGCCGAAGGGCCCCCTTGGAAGCTGGTGCTCCAATCTCGTTCTCAAGATATCGTCACGGACAAGAACGGAAACGAGGTCGGTTCATGGGTCTCAGGCGATCGGATCGTCGACGTCCCAAGTAGCGTGCGGGACTGGGAAGGCCCCTGGTCGAGTTACGTTGGTGACTCGACGCCCGGCTTCATTCCGGATTCCGTCTCCGTCGTTGTATTTCCCAGGGTGAGCGACCAAGCAATCCTCGGAGAGATCGAGACCCAACTGCTTCGCCCGAAGCCCACGTTTTCAGCCTGGAGTTCTTTGAGGAAGAGTTGGCTGCGTTCGGTCGGGGGGCTTGCGCTTGCTCTATTCGGCTTGATCGGCCTCGCTCTTCTTAGATCGGAACTTTGGTTGCGCCGGTCCACGCGGTCTCTGCGTCGGTGAACGCCGCCGCGAGGATTTGCGGCCGCTCAAATTCGGACAGGGCAAAAGCCTTGTTGCCAGCGTCCTTGATTGAAGCGCCGAGGTGAAAGCAGCGTTTGCCGTCTAAGAAAATGAACCGGTCATGATAGTTGGTGGTCGTTCGCACCTCGACGGCGGTTCCATGTTGCGCCGCGAACTTTCGCGCCTCTAGAGCGAAGTCACCTTTCAGATGTTCTCCCAGGATGCGGACTGCGCAACCGGCCGAAACATTCGTCAGCAGAGGCCATAGGGTTTCATCCACCCACGGATCGATGATGAAGACTTCCTTCGTTCCTTGCTGGATTATTGTTCGGATTTGAATGTAGGCGTCGTGCTGCGAGCCGGACGGCACAAAAACTTGTTTCGGATCGGGAAGTCGCCAGCGAAGTTGTTCGATAGCGCTTCGTAGAACTGCTATCATTCCGCTCAACTGTCGATTCGCCTGCGCCAAGAGGAAGTCGTCTGTGTCGCCAGGACCGTAACTACCACATTGAGCCTGTCTAAATGCGCTGATCGTGTGATCTTCGCCTCCCAGAGCGGCGGTCAGCGCCCCTTCCCCCGTGTGCGCCCATTCGTTCCGTTGTGGTGAATCGTACGGTTCGGATTCGAGCCTCTGGGCACTCCGAACCAACTCTTCCAGTATCGGTACGGCTCGCTCCGGCGTTAACGACGGAGGTTGAGGAATAGAAACCTTGCGCGGCGCCATTGTTAGCTCCTTCATCTCGAAAACCCGGGAAAGACCGAATATTCGCACCCGTCCCTCTGGTCGGACGAGTCCCCACGAACAGTTTGCGAGGCCGCCCGGCGGGTGTCGGCGCGTCGTTCGCGCGCCGACCGAGGCGACGCCGGGCACGGACGTCGCGATCGTGGTCGCGCAAAGGGTAAAAAAAGGGGGTTCATTTCTTCCCCGCATCTTTTTTAGATGCGTCCGCCAGCAGAGACCCTTCGGCGAGCGGTCGAGCTACTTTCTTCCATCCCGAATCGTCCCCGTATTTCTTCCCTTCGTCCGTCAGCCTATATCCTTCCGCAAGCAGCCCGCGAGGTATTTTCTCGATGAATCTATTCTGTTCCAGTTCAGCAACGCCGTCTTTCATCGTCGTACCGTTGATCGTTGGAATACAATTGCGAAGTTCGTCGACGGTCCACTTCCCGTCCCGAGTATTGCTTTGCTGCGTCCACATGACCTGAAGAATTTGCTCGGCGGGAGAATTTTTAAACGAACCGGGACGCTTTTTGGTTGGCATTAGTATTCCTTCCTTCCGTCGAAGTTTACATCGAGCGGGGCGAATCGCGTTACACCTGCTCTTAAAACGGACTTAAAATGACCAGCCGCGATTTATCGGCGACCGCGGGGACACTACGTTTTTATTGGGAAAGTGGCGCGCCCGGAGAGGCTCGAACTCCCGACCTTCTGCTTCGTAGGCAGACGCTCTATCCAACTGAGCTACGGGCGCGCTGATGATTTAATAGTGTACGATGACCTTTCCTGAACATCAACCGCAGACGCCCGCCAGAAAATCTCTCCAGCGGAGCTACGGGCACGCAATTTCTCTCTAAATTGGCTGCACAGTGCAGGATTCACGACGCCGGAATAAGGAAAAAGCCGCACTGACTCTCCGCTCAACCGTTCGCTACCATTGTCTTGTATGTTTCCCGCGAAACTGCACCGCTCATGCCGCCGTGTCCTTCTCGGCGCGCTTCTCGCCGTTCCCCTGCTGGTCCAGGCGGAATCCATCCCCGTCCGATTTCCCGAAGGATTATCGAGAGGGTTCCTTCTTGTGACCTCGCAGGGCGGACGGAAAATCGGTGAGGGCGATTTACAACAGGTGGCACACGATGACCGTGTCATCAGCCATCTGACGATTCGATTTAACGACGGCTCGCTGTATGAGGACCGGACCGTCTTTTC
Source organism: Candidatus Acidiferrales bacterium (assembly GCA_035307985.1). Taxonomy (GTDB): domain Bacteria; phylum Acidobacteriota; class Terriglobia; order Acidiferrales; family UBA7541; genus Palsa-295. Next base: position 37,588 of record DATGHM010000116.1, on the reverse strand, counting down.
TCAACGTGGCGTTTTCCGCCTGCTCACCGATCACGTCACCCAGAGCGGCCCTTCATTCAAGACCGCCATGGATACTCGGATTGATACGTCGAAAAACGATGTCACGGTTCAGTACGCTGACAAAGATGGCAAGAAGAAGTCGATTCACAAGCACGTCGCGTTACCGCCCGATATCGCGAACGGAATGTTATTCACGCTTGTGAAGGACCTGAATCCGCATACCACCGGGACACCCGTATCCTACCTCGCCAGCACACCGCAGCCCCGGGTGGTCAAACTCGTTTTCAAGCGCGAAGGGGAAAATCAATTCTCAGCGGGCGGGCTCGGCACACAAGCAATGCATTACGTCATGAGTGTACACATCGGTGGAATAGCGGGCATCTTGGCGCCCATCATCGGCAAAGGGCCGCCAGACACCGATGTTTGGGTCATTGGCGGCATGGCGCCTTCTTTTGCGCGTATGCGAGGTCCGTTGTCCAGCGGCGGCCCCGTGTGGACGATCAGACTTGTAAGCCCCGAACTTTCGCAACGCCTGAGCCCGTCTGCGCGTTGAACGTCGGCTCAAACGGCCCGAGGCGTGATGCTTGAAAGTCCGTTTCTCCGAAGCAATTCTCTCGCGCCCTGCGAACGAAACTCCTGCGTCCGTGCTAGATTCATCCTGCTCGACGACCAGCAAACACATGCCCGACCCCGCCCATGCCTGACCGCAAACGCTTCGCCACAAGATGGGTCGATTCTCTGTGGATCGTTTTCCTTGTGGGGCTCGCATTTCTGCCCCCGCTCGACGAAATTCACAAGCAGCTCATCATCTTCGCCTTCATCGTTCTTCAGCTTTTCGAAGGACGCCTGATCGCATGGCTTCCCACCCGCGGGCGCATCTACTCCGTACTGCTGAAAATTCTGCTTTCCACTCTGCTGCTGGGCCATACGGGGGGCGGGACGGCGATCAACAGCGCCTACTATCCCATTTATTACCTCCCGGTGATCACAGCGGCGCTCGAATTCGGACCTATTGCGACGCTCCTATGGACGGCCCTCACGTCCGCGGCGTACTGCTCGCTGCTCATCCCCGCCCTTGGCGAATACGAACTCACGCCCGAAGCTCTCACGCTTCTTTCGCTGCGAGTTGTTTTCCTGTTTCTCGCCGCCGTTCTCGTCAACCGTTTCGCCGTGGAAAATCGACGCCAAGTGCAGAAATATCAGGCGCTGTCGGCGACGCTCGAGGACACCAACCGCCAGCTTCGCCGCGCGGAAGCCGACGCGCGCCGCGCCGAACGCCTGGCCGCCCTTGGACAGCTCTCCAGTGGCCTCGCCCACGAAATCCGCAATCCCCTCGGAGTGATCAAAGTCGCCGCCGAGATGCTCATGCAGAAATTGAGCAAGGCGCAGCCACTCACCGCCGAACTCGCCGGCCACATCTCTTCGGAAGTGAACCGCCTGAACGCGCTCGTTGCGCGCTTCCTCGATTTCGCGCGGCCCCAGCCCGTCGAGATCCAGCGGGTTCAAATCTCGCAGATTGTCGATGCTGCCCTCGAATCCGTAGAAACCCAGTTTCCGGACGCCCGCGTCCGTGTCGAAAAGAACTACGCGCCCGGCACTCCCGAAATTCTTGCCGACCCGCAGCTTTGCGAGCGCATCTTCGTCAATCTGATTCTGAACGCATTCCAGGCGATGATCACCGAGCCGACCGGCCGTGAGCCGGTTCTCCGTCTCACGATTGCGCCCGATCCCCCCCACCGCACTCCGGGCGTCGGCATCCTGGTTGAAGACAACGGCCCCGGAGTTCCTCCCGAAATCCGCGAGCAAATCTTCAATCCGTTCTTCACCTCGAAAAAAGAAGGCGTCGGCCTTGGTCTGGCCATCGTCGCCAAATTCGTTGACGACCATCGCGGGTCCATCCGCTTCGAACCAAACTCCGGCCCCGGCGCCCGCTTTCGCGTCTTTCTGCCGCTCGATCCAAATGCCTGATCGCAGATGGCAAGGTCGGGTTCGGCTCGTGTGGCACGGCCGCCCTCGGTTGTGCTGGCGCTCATGCCAGTTGCCGGAATCGCCGCACTCAGCTCACGCCGCGAGGCTAGCCTCCAGTCAACGCCTACCCGCAACTGCCTACGAGTAGAAATCGCCGTAACCCTATGAAAGCAAACCGCGGCCAAATTTCTACTCGCCAAAAGATCCGCGATAGCGCCTTTGCTTCTTCTTCGCCTTTTTTGACATTTTGCCAAAGGACGCTGTCTTGGCGAAAATGCGCAAAGCCTTGACTCCCGCTCGCATCAACGCTACGATTTCTGTGTGAGTCATCGCACCCACGCCTCTTGTTGTTGTCATTCGAAACGGCCGCGTGGGAGTGTGATCCGATAATCTAGCTATCATCTAATTCGGATTTCAGCAACCCGCTCGCCAGACGCAAACTGGCCGGCGGGTTTTTTCTTTTCGGCGGGCAATTTCAGCGGACGAACTCGGCAATCGATCTGAGCGACCACGGGAGAAAAGAGTGGACGGGACCCTGGCATCATCACCGAAGGAAACCAAAGCGCAGCGCATCGAGCGGATCAAGCGCGCGAAAAATCCATGGGAAGCGCTCGACGAAATCCGCGAATTCGCGCGTAAAGGGCGCTCCTCCGTTTTGCCCGAATGGACCAGCGTCTATTTCCGCTGGTGGGGCATTTACACGCAGGGCGACGGCGCGGGCGCGGTCGGCGGAACGGGCGGCGAAGGCAAAGCCACCGACTACTTCATGTTTCGCATTCGCGTCCCGAACGGAATCCTGCGCGCCGACCAGCTGCGCGCCATCGCGGACGTCGCCGAACGTCACGCGCGCGGAATCGTCGATCTCACGGTGCGCCAGAACATCCAGCTTCACTGGCTGACGATCGAGGCGCTTCCCGAAGCGATCGACACGCTGGAGAGAGTCGGCCTGTTCAGCAAAGGCGCATGTGGTGACGTCGCCCGCAATCTTACGGGCTGCCCACTCGCAGGAGTTGCCGCTGACGAAATCTGCGACGCTTCCCCGCTTGTCCTTCAAGCGGCGGAAATGCTGGCCGGAAATCCCGATTTCTATAATCTGCCGCGCAAATTCAAGATTTCCATCACCGGCTGCCCGGTGTGGTGCTCGTATCCGGAAATTAATGATATCGGCCTGACCGCCGTCGAGCGCTTCCGCAACGGGCAGCGCGAAGTCGGCTTTTCCGTGCGCGTCGGCGGCGGACTCTCCGCCGACCCGCATCTCGCTGTTCGCCTCGACGCCTTCGTGCGCTGGCAGCAGGTCCTCCCAGTCGTCCGCGCAATCGCCGAATTGTTCCGCGAACAGGACGTGCTTCGCGACAACCGCAAGCGCGCGCGCATGAAGCATCTCTTCACGCAGTTCGGCTGGACGCCCGAGCGCTTCCTCGATGAGCTCCACGCGCGTCTCGGCTATCGCCTCGATCCGGCCGAGCCCGAATTCGCGCCGATCGACATCTATCGCGACCACATGGGCATTCATCGCCAAAAACAGCATGCCGGCGTCCCCTCCGAAAACAGTCTCTACTATGTCGGGGCTTCCGTCCTTCGCGGACGCATCACTCCGCAGCAGATGCGCGCGGCCGCTGGTCTTGCCGAACGCTTCGGCTCGGGCGGCCTCCGCACGACGAACACGCAAAACCTGGTGATCGTCAACGTGCCGCGCGCAAATGTCGATGCCGTCGTGCGCGGTCTCGATGACGCCGGGCTTCGAATTGCCGCCTCTCCCTTCTGGCGCGGCGCCATCGCCTGCACGGGCACGGAATTCTGCAAGCTCGCGATCACGGAAACGAAGGCGTACACGCGCTGGCTGGTCGAGGAACTCGAGGAGCGCCTTCCGGGCTTCGATCAACAGCTCAAACTCCACGTAACCGGCTGCCCGAATTCCTGCGGACAGCACTGGATTTCCGACATCGGCCTCGAAGGCAAGAAAATCAAATATGCCGGCAAGATGGTCGACGCGTACTATTTCTGCCTCGGCGGCGCCGTCGGCGAACATCAGCGCTTCGCGCGACCGGTCGGCTATCGCTGCCCTGCCGGCGAGGTCGCAAATGCGATCGAGCGCCTTCTGCGCTCCTATCTTGCCGATCGCGATCGCAACGAAAACTTGCGCTCCTACTTTGCCCGTTTCTCTGACGACGCCTTGCGCGCTCAGCTCGCCGGCTTCGAACTTCCAGCCGCCGAGCGCGACGTTCCCACCGAACGCACGCCCGATCACGTGGCGGGAGACTGACCGATGAAACCGGCTCTCTTCCCCGCTTTCATCAAACTTGCCGGGCGCGCCTGCCTGGTGGTCGGCGCCGGCTCCGTTGCCGAATCGAAGATTTCTTCGCTCCTCGATTCCGGCGCGCAGATCACCGTCGTCGCTCCGGCTGCGGTCAAATCCGTGCAAGACCTCGCATCGGCTCGCAAAATTCGGCTGGTCCCGCGCAAGTTCGCCCCGGCGGACCTCAATCGTATTTTCCTGGTTGTGGCCGCAACATCGGACCCGCAGGTTAACCGCGCCGTGTTCCACGAGGCTCGCGAGCGCGGCGTTCTTTGCAACAGCGTCGACGATCCGCCGCACTGCGATTTTTATTTCCCTGCGGTCGTCCGTCGCGGCCCTTTGCAAGTCGCTATCTCCACGTCGGGCGAAAGCCCCGCGCTGGCCCAGCGCATCCGCCGCGAAATCGAGGAGAGCCTCGACGCGTCTTGCGGCGACTGGGTCGAGGAAATCGGCGAGATTCGCCGCGAAATCATGGCCACTTTTCCGCCATCGGAAGAGCGCAAACGCCTCCTCCACCACCTCGCGCACAGCGAACCCCTCGCCAGCGAGCCGCAGCCATGAACGGCACAGGCACCGTCTATTTCGTTGGCGCCGGCCCCGGCGATCCGGAACTTCTCACGTTGAAGGCGCATGCGCTCCTTCGCCGCGCCGACGTCGTCCTGCATGATGACCTGGTCTCCGGTGAGATCACCGCTTTAGCCGCATCGCGCGCGCAGGTCGTCAACGTCGGCAAACGTTGCGGGAAAAAGAAGATCACGCAGGCGCATATCAACGAGTTGATGATCGACTCCGCGCGAAGGGGCCTGAATGTCGTGCGACTGAAGAGCGGGGATCCCGGAATTTTCGGCCGCCTCGCCGAGGAGATCGAGACCCTGCGCTCCGCCCGGATTCCGTTTGAAATCGTCCCCGGTGTCACCGCCGGCATTGCTGCAGCCGCCTCGGTCGGCGCTTCGCTTACCGACCGGCGCAAAAGCTCGCGCGTGGTCATCGTGAGCCGTCATCATGCGCACGAGGGCGCCGCGACGAGTGGCGAAGACTGGGCTGGGCTGGCGCGCGAGGACACCACTTTCGTCATCTACATGCCAGGAGGAGACCTTACAGGCCTGCGCCAGGAACTTCTGGACGCCGGCTTGCCGCCCGACTTCCCCGCCGTCCTTGTGTCCCACGCGTCCACAACGAGACAGCGCGAATGGACGGCCACCCTCGCCGACCTTCACCAAGCACCGCCCCTCGATCCGCCTTCCATCCTGCTGCTCGGCCGCTCTTTTGATGTCGGCCAGCGCGAGGCTACTTCGTTCCTTGCCCGCGCCGGGGAAATCGCTCAGAATTGGCACGTTCTCGATCTGGTTGAAAAATAATCGACTAGCGGCGCATGGTAGAATGCGCGTCGCTTTTCTTCACTCATGACTCCGAACAAACCAGCCATCCTGATCGTCGAGGACGAGGCCAAAATGCGCCGACTCCTGGAACTTCAGCTCGCCGACGAAGGCTTCGTCGCGCAATCCGCCGCTGACGCCGAAATCGGCCTTCAGATGCTGGCCAAGCAGCCGTACGACCTGGTGGTCACCGATTTCAAGCTCCCCGGCATGAACGGCTTGGAATTCCTACAGGCTGCCAAACGAATCAACGCGGAAATGCCGGTGATCATTATGACGGCTTATGGCACCGTCGAGTCCGCTGTCGAAGCGATGAAAGCCGGCGCCAGCGACTACGTCCTGAAGCCCTTCTCCCTCGCCGAACTCGTTCTGGTGATCCGCAAGGAGTTGCACGCAACTCACCTTCGCGACGAGAACCGGTCGCTGCGCGAAGCGCTCGGCTTGAAATACAAGTACGACAACATCGTCGCGCAGAGCGAAAACATGCAGGCGGTGCTGCGGCTGGTCGAGCGCGTCGCGCCCACGAACGCGACGGTCCTGGTTGGCGGCGAAAGTGGCGTGGGCAAGGACCTGATCGCTCGCGCCATCCATCAGCATTCGCAGCGCGCCTCGGGCCCGTTCGTCAAAATCAACAGCACGGCGATCCCGGAAACTCTTTTGGAGAGCGAACTCTTCGGCTACGAAAAAGGCGCCTTCACCGGCGCCACTTCGAGCAAGCCGGGCAAATTCGAGCTGGCCGACAAGGGCACTCTTTTCCTCGACGAAATTGGCGACATACCGCCAGCCATCCAGGTGAAGCTTCTGCGCGTCCTGCAGGAGCGCGAATTCGAGCGCCTCGGCGGCACGCGAACTTTGAAGGTGGACGTCCGCATGATCGCGGCGACGAACCGAGATCTCCGCGCCGCTCTCGAGGAAGGTACCTTTCGAGAGGACCTCTATTACCGGCTCAACGTCGTCGCCATTGATATTCCACCCCTTCGCCAGCACAAGGAAGACATTCCCGCCCTGGTGGCCTTTTTTCTTGAAAGATATGCCCGCGAGATGGAAAAGCCGGTACCCAAAATCACACCGCAAGCGCTGCAGCACCTGACGGATTTCCACTGGCCCGGCAATATTCGCGAACTCGAAAACGTCGTCCAGCGCGCCGTCGCATTGTCATCGGGTCCGACAATCGACGCAGGCGACATCCAGGTCGACCAGCCCGCCGCCAGGCTGACCCCGGACGGCGCAAGCCAATTCCTCCCTCCCGGCGTCACGCTGGATCAATGGGAGGAAGACGCCATTCGCGAAGCTCTGCGCCGGGCCAACGGCAACAAAAGCCAGGCCGCCCGCCTGTTGGGTCTCTCCCGCAACGCCCTGCGTTACCGCCTTTCGAAAATGGGCGTCCCTGACGCTCCGGAGAAAGAGCAGGACTAGAACTGCTTCAAACGGCCAGGCAGCGCGCGGAGTTGGCGGTTGAAAAGCACCACATCGCGTGAAAACCACCAAGCCTCGACGCCGTTTGCTAGCGGGAGCCAACTGCCAGACACTCTGTATCTATAAGTATCTAATATACTTATATAAGCGGACGCCATGCTTCGCGCTTTGGCACGCCTTGTGCGTATTCATGGTCGGAATTAGAGCCCCGAGGTGGGTCATGAAAAGGTTTCTAGCCGTACTCGCGGTTGTTCTGATGTTCGGCGTGGGGTCGGTGAAGGCGCAGGACGACCAACCCGGACCGAGCGACCAATCCGGGCCGAGCGACCAATCGCAAGTCACAGGCTCGTCCGATGCGGATCAGAACGCGCCTGGTGTCGCCCGCCTGAGCTACATCAATGGCAACGTCTCGATGCAGCGCGGGGACAATGGCGAATGGACCGCTGTTACTCTGAATACACCGCTTATGGCCGGCGACCGCATCTCAACCGGGGATGCGTCAAGAGCCGAGTTGCAGCTCGACTGGGCGAATGTGGTTCGCCTCTCGAGCAACACTACCGTGAAGATCGCGAGCCTGGCTGGCAACAATGTTCAGGTTCAAGTTGGACGAGGGCTTGCGACATATTCTGTGCTGCAAGGCGCTCAATCGGCCGACGAGGTCGATACTCCCAACGCGGCAGTGCATCCATCGACGAACGGCGAATACCGCATTCTGGTCGACTCGAATGGCCAATCCATCATCGTCGTGCGGAAGGGCGGAGTGGACGTCACCACACCGCAAGGCAGCACTCACGTGAATGAGGGCCAGATGATCACCGTCGAGGGCACGGACAATCCGCAATACAAGATCGACGCCGCGCCCGCTCGCGATGATTGGGACTCGTGGAATAGCGACCGCGATCGCATCATCAGTCAAGCCCAGCAATCGAAAGACACCAACCAGCGTGAGGTTGGAACGCAAGACCTCGATGCGTACGGCCAGTGGGAAAATGTGCCTGACTATGGCCAGGTGTGGGTTCCGTCGCAAACCTCGGATTGGGCCCCCTATCGCGACGGCCGCTGGGTCTGGGAGCCCTACTATGGATGGACCTGGGTTTCCTATGAACCGTGGGGCTGGGCGCCGTATCACTACGGCCGGTGGTTCGTTTACAACGATGCATGGGCTTGGTGGCCTGGGCCGATCTACGCCGACTATTATCCGATCTGGTCGCCGGCATACGTCTCCTTCTTCGGTTGGGGCGGAGGCTGGGGCGTTGGGTTTGGCTACGGATGGGGTGGCGGCTGGGGGAATATCGGCTGGCTACCTTGCGGGCCGGGCGACTGGTACCACCCATGGTGGGGCCGCTGGGGCGGTCGCGTGAACGTGGTTGGGTTTGACCGCATCAATGGGCTGCACGAGGGTTTTGCGCCTTTGGGACGTCACGGAGGACTGCGCTACTCGAATTTCGACAACGCATTCCGCAACAACCGAGTCCGCGCAGGCTTCAGCTCCATGGAAGGCAGCCGTTTCGGACGGGATGCTGTTTCGCAGCATCAGGAGCCGATCAGCAGTTCGAGGCTCCGGAACGCAAGTCTCAGTGCTGGACGCATGCCAGTCACGCCGGGACGCGGAAGCTATAGTCCGAGCGGCCGGGCAGCGAATCCGGCCTCGTACCGGCACGCGCCGTCGTCGTCGCAGCACTTCTTCACTGCCAACCGTGCAAACGTTGGTCGAACCAGTGTGGCTGCGCGTGGAGGCTTCAATTCCACGGCGCGTCCGACGAGCACGGCTCGCGGTGCGGCTCAATTCAATGCCAATCGTGGCGGGCGCCCGTTCGGAGCGCCTTCTGCGGGAACGAACGGTCGAGTGAACGGCTTCAACAATGGCGGGAACCGCAGTCCGATTACGTCGTCCCGTCCTGGCTGGCACACGTTCACGCCGCCGAGTTCCGGAAACTCGGTGCGCTCGTTCGAGTCTCGTTCGGGCCAAGCGGGCAGCCGTGGGAACAGCCCGAATCGTGGCCTCAACGGCTCAAGCCGGGGATTCACGCCCTCTCAAGGATCCCGGCCGAGCGGGAATGGCAACGCCGAAAATTGGCAGCGCTTCACGCCCTCTCGCGGCTCTTCGCGTGGGTTCCAGAGCGATCCTCGCGGCTCGTCGAGCGGGCGGCCGGCGCTGAACATGAGGCAGCCCATCGTCCAACCGCGCAACGGAAGCTATGGCTCGTACGGATCGCGAGGCTACGGCAACTACTCGCGGCCGTCGTACAGCCAGCCACGGTCGTATGGCGCCCCGCCGTCCTATAGCGCGCCCCGGTCGTATTCGGCGCCGCGTTCTTACTCGGCCCCGCGCTCCTACAGCGCGCCGCGCGGCGGCTACGGCGGTGGCGGAGGTGGCTATCGTGGCGGAGGTGGTGGGGGCGGTTCTCGAGGTGGTGGCGGCGGTGGAACGAGCCACGGCGGCGGTGGTGGCGGAGGCCATCCGAGTGGCGGAAGCCACGGTGGCGGCGGCCGCGGCCGCGGTTAGACAACCAGAGTTGGAGACGAGCGGCCCCGAATTATTCGGGGCCGTTCCATGTACGGGAATAAATTTGATGGCTCCGGCAAACGCGGTCTGATTTTCAGGCCGTAGTCGAGTTCTGAAGATGCCTTGCGCAACTACTTTTCGGCGGCCGTGTTTTATTGAGCAGGAGCCGCTAAATGACGCTGTTCTTTCTGGTATGGGTGGTATGGTTCTTTACAGCAACCTGGGTCGAGAACACCACCGCCATGTGCAAGAATCGATTTGCGAAAGGAGTCCGCGCCATGAAGAAACTCGGTTCACTTTTGACACTGCTGTTTCTTGGTGCTTGCGTGATTCTTCCGAAGCCCGCGGCCGCACAGGATCAGACTGCGCAAGATCAAAGCGTTCAGGATCAGAACGTTCAGGACCAGAACGTTCAGGACCAGAACGCGCCGGACGAGACCCCGCAGGATCAGACCGCTGATCCGCCCAGCCGTGTCGCTCGTCTCAGCTACACGAAGGGTTCGGTTTCCTATCAAGTATCCGGCGATTCTGATTGGGTGAATGCGGACCCCAATCGCCCGCTCACCACAAACGACAATCTGTGGTCGGATAAGGACTCGCTCGGCGAGGTTCACATTGGCAGCACGGCCATTCGCCTCTCCAGCAACACGGGCATTTCCATTCTGAATCTCGATGATCGAACGGCGCAATTCCAGCTGGCACAGGGAACGATCGAAGTTCACCTGCGCAATCTCGAAGCCGGCGATGCCTGGGAATTCGATACTCCTAACCTGTCGTTCACGCTGTCGAACGCGGGCGAATATCTCGTCTCGACTGATCCGAATTCGAATGTGACGACCATCGTCGTTCGGGAAGGAGCGGGAACAGTCACGGGCGGCGGCGATTCGTGGGATCTCCGCGCGGGTCAGCAATACACGTTCACCGGCACGGATCAACTTGCCTATAACGCGCAGCCGCAGCCCGGCTTTGACGACTTCGAGTCATGGTGCCAGCAGCGCGACCAGGGCGAAAACGATTCTGCTTCAGCGCAATACGTTTCCCGCGACGTCGATGGCTACTATCAGCTCGATTCGAATGGGACGTGGAGCGAAGTGCCCGACTACGGCCCGGTCTGGATTCCGAACAGCGTTCCCGTCGGTTGGGCGCCTTATCAAATGGGACACTGGGTCTGGATCGCGCCCTGGGGCTGGACATGGGTGGACGATGAGCCCTGGGGTTGGGCACCGTTTCACTACGGTCGCTGGGCTCTGGTCGGCGCGCACTGGGGCTGGGTGCCGGGTCCTCGCGTTGTGCGACCCGTGTACGCGCCGGCGTTGGTCGGCTTCGTCGGCGGAAACGGCTTCGCACTGTCCGTTTCTTTCGGCGGCGGATTGGGGGGAGTCGCGTGGTTTCCGCTCGGACCGCGCGACGTGTACGTGCCCGGCTACCGCTGCAGCGAACGCTACGTTCAGCGAGTGAACGTGACGAACACGCGAATCGTGAACGTCACGCGCGTGGACACGGTGTATCGCAGCGTCGTCGTGGACCGCCGCGTGAATCATTATACCTACGAGAACGATAATCGGGCAGTCGTAGCCGTGTCGCGCGACACGTTCGTCAACGCGCGGCCGGTTCGCACGGGAGCGATTCACGTAAGCTCGGATCAGCTCCGCGGTGTGCGGGTGTCGGAAAACGCCCGCGTCGCGCCCACCCGCGGCAGCTACGTCTCATCGACGGTGCGAGTCTCGACCGCCAGGCCCGCTGTGCCTTTCTCACGCCGGCCCGTGGTAGCGAATCTGCCCCCGCCGAGGACCGTTCGCCGAACCCAACCTCGCGTCTACACCAACGATAGCCGGACTTTCAATCAACCCGGAAACCGAGTGAATACCAATCAGGGACAGGGCCGCAATGTTCAGGCCCCAAACCAATCGAACGAAGGCAACCGGAACAACGGCTTTCGCCCCTTCACGCCTCCAGGGCGGACGGACACGGTCACTCCTCCAAACCAGACTCGCACTCCCGTTCCGCCGAACGTGCGCTTGAACCAGAACCAAAACGGAAATCAGACGCGGACCGAGGGAAGCCGTTCAAATGACAACGTCGACCGCAACAACACGCGGACGAATGAGAATCTCAACCGTGGGAGCGGCCCCCCTAACCAGCCGGAGTCTCACGTGAGATTTGCTCCGCCCGTCAGGGAGAGGGACCAGAACTACGACGTCCACCCGCCCCTGAATCAGCGGCCGACGGCGCAGCCGCGCAATGAGGGCAGGCCGCAGCCGAAGACCGAGTCAAAGCCAAAACCTCAGCCAAAACCGAAACCTGAAAAGGGTAATCCACGCTGAATCGGCCCATCACTTGACGATAGCAAGCCCCGAATCTCGGGCGCTGCTCTTGCTCATGCGTGCTCCGATCGCATACGGAGCACGCATGAAACGTTTCTGCGCTGCCCTTTTCTAGTCCCGACAACCCAGGCTGGGTTCTGACCATTGGGTTTTGGCACTCGGCCGTACCGCTTTTGGAATTATTCTACGCGAAAGCATAACTCACCTTCGCAAGGGCAATAAGTTTTCTCCAACCCGGGCATAGCGCCGCCGCTCTTGCGAGAGCCGCGCTCGCCGGCCACTGTCTTTCCGCTTCACTGGGAAAACGATCCTCAATCGAGGGACTTGAACCAAAACGAGCATCCAGGCGTCGTTTGCTTGGGCGACCTCACGAAATGAAGTGACCCGGCTCACCGACAGACGGTCGAAACGTCTGTAAGGCTAAGCGGCCAGATTCGGAGCAGCCGTGCATGAGAGGACACCTCGATTGCGAAATCGGGAATGGCCTGTAACATGCTGTCAATATAATGACCTCGGCTGATTCAATTCCCTTAGGGTGTGTGTAAACAACTGCGAACGAAGCGAGGGGTGTATATGCGAAGGAATGCAAACCGGCCCACAGCGCGGCTTTTCGGCATCTCGTTTTCGAGTTCCCTGATCGGCGCGTTTGCCATTGTGATTGCGTTAATGGCGTTGACCGCGCGGCCCGCAGCCGCTCAGGCAACTTCCGGAGTGACGGGGGTCGTGACCGACCCATCCGGGGCTGTAATCACCGATGCGGCCGTGACTCTCACGAACGCCGCCATCGGCTTCTCCGCCACGACAAAGACGAACGAGGTCGGGGTCTACGAGTTTCTGAACGTGCCACCGAGCGAGACGTACATCATCTCCGTATCCAAGCAAGGCTTCGGAACGGCGACGCTCAACCGCGTGATCCTGAACGTCGGCACGAAGTCGACCCAGGACGTGCAGTTGACGATCGGCACGGCGCAAGTCAACGTGGAAGTCACTTCCAGAGTAGGCGAGACGCTGAATACCACCGATGCGTCGGTGGGCTCCGTCATCGACGCTGATCGCGTACAAGATCTTCCCAATATCTTCGTCAACAACGCCTCTGTGTATCTGTCTTTGGCCCCGGGCGTTACTCCTGGCGGCGCGGTCACAGGCACACGCTCCGATCAGACGAACATTACGCTGGACGGGCTGGATGTTAACGACCAGCGCGGTGGTTTCGCCTTCACGCCGTCGGTGAATACGCCTCTGGACGCCATTCAGGAACTCAAGGCAACCGTTACGGGCGACGATACAACCTATGGACACAGCGCCGGCGGGCAGCTCGAACTTCTCACCAAGAGCGGAACGAATTCGTTTCACGGACAACTGTTCGAACTGAATCGCGTCACTGCTTATGCGGCGAACGACTATTTCAACAATCTCCAGGGACTTCCCATTCCCCCACTCATCCGAAACCAGTTCGGGGGCAACCTGGGCGGCCCAATCAAGAAAGACAAACTGTTCTTCTTCTTTTCTTACGATGGGCTTCGTGAAAAGACGAGCCATTCGTACAACCCGGTCGTTCCAGATCCGTCGTTCTACAACGGACAGTTAAACTACGTGAATACGAGCGGGAACCTAGTGACGACCCCGGTCACCGGAACAAATTCTCTGGCCTCTCTCGATCCCCAGGGCATCGGAGCGGACCCAGCCCTTCTGAATTTCCTGCAGACCCGCGGTTATCCGATGCCGAACAACAACCTTGTCGGCGACGGTTTTAATACCGCCGGCTTTTTCTTCATCGCGCCTGTCAACAATGGCGAGAACACCTTCAACGGCAAGATTGATTATCAGGCAACAACCAACCACCGCTTGTTTTTCCGCGGGACGTGGGATAAGAGCAGCCAGGATGACGACATCAACCGCAGCATCCAAATCTTCCCTGGCGATCCCACTCCCGGTGGCTCGATTATCGACCATTCACGCTCGTGGGTGGGCGGCGACACCTGGACCATCTCCCCCACGCTGATCAACCAGGCTTCTTTCGGCGAGACGGATCAGGTCATCGCGTTCTCCGTCAACTACAAACCCACGCTCCCCGATTCCCTCAGCTTCAACGATCCGTTTTACGGGAACGTGCTCTCAAGCCCATTCCTGGGACTAAACGAGCAGTTCCCCGTCGTCCCCGTTTATCAGGGTCGCGATGTCCTGAACTGGACCAAGGGAAATCACACATTCCAATTCGGCGGCCTCATCTCGCCGGTCATCTTTAAATCCGGCAACCTGACGGACACGAATTTCTATCCGCTTGGAATCGGAGGAAATCTCACGGGTCTGTCGGACCCGCAGCGTCCCAACGACTTCGGAGGAGATACGAACGAGTGGGATCGCCTGTTCGCGCTCGCCCTGGGACGCCTGCAAAGCGTTCAGGCAAACTACAACTACGACGTGAACGGAAACGCGTTGCCACAGGGCGGAATTCCGATTCGCGATTATCACTCCACGCAATATGAATTTTTCGCGCAGGATTCCTGGAACATCCGCTCAGACCTGACGATCACCTACGGCTTGCGCTGGAACTTTCACAATCCGCTCTCCGAGGTGAATGGGTTCGAGTCCGTTCCCAATATCGGCCCATTCGACATTTTCGCTCCGCGTTTGCAGCAGGCCGCGCAGGGTATCTCAGGTCCCAACGCTGTGCCGTTTATTACCTACGGCCTGGGCGGAAGCGCAAACAACGGCCCCGGATACTACAAACCTGACTACAAGAATTTTGCGCCCAGGATCGGAATTGCTTATTCACCGTCCGCCAGCGGTGGGTTCCTCGAGAAACTGTTTGGGAACCGCGAATCGAGCATCCGGGCGGGTTTCGGCATCGACTACGATAACAATCTTGTCGGTCAGGGTTTCGAGCTGGATGAGACGAGCTTTCTGTTCAGCAACACGAACGTTGTGAACTTCGGAGACCTCGCGACCGATCCGCGCTTCCAGTGCGCTTCACCCTGCACCCCTGCGGACGTGAGTGCCGGTCTTCGGGCAACGCAGGCTCCGCCTCCTGGCGGCACCACACCTCGACCGACGTTCACGCCAAATTTGGACTCGAACGGATTCCCGATCGGCTTCTTCAACGGCGGATTTGGCCAAGGCGTGCTCTACAACTTCGATCCCAATTACAAGACGCCCTATGAGATGCACTTCTCGTTCGGCATCCAGAGGCAACTGCCCGGCGACTGGCTGGTGGAAGCGACCTACGTCGGCAAGCTTGGTCGCAGGCTGACTGCGTTGGCCGATCCGGCGCAGACGTTGAACTTCGTCGATCAGAATCCGGCTGGCGGCTTCCCGACCGGCCAATCACTATACGACGCGTTTGGAAAGGTCCAGACCGAGGTGCAGGCGGGTACATCGTTCGGCAATCTCACGCCGCAGCCGTGGTTTGAGAACGAGGTGAGTGCTGCCCTGGCCCAATCCTTTGGAGCGGGATCAACCTGCTCGAATTCGCTGGGTATCAGTTGCACACAGGTCGCCTATCTCCTCACGGGTAGCGGGTTCTATTTCCAGGACGGCGACGTTTCTTCGGCGATCCAGAGCCTGGCCGATTACCACGGCTTTAGCAACAACGGACTGGAAGAGGGCCTCCTGCTGCCGAACGTCGCTCTTCTCGCACAGGATGGCGCTGCAGGCTACGTCGGCAACTTCAGCGCGTCGAACTACCACGGCCTCATCATTCGCGTGAGCCACAAGTTCTCTCACGATTTCACGATGGAGGCGAACTACACGTATTCGCACTCCATCGACAACGATTCCGGAGTTCAGAACGATCTCATCAGCTTCGCCACCGCAGAAATTTGCGATCTGCGTAACCTTCATGTCTGCCGTGGCAGCTCTGATTTCGATCACCGGCATATCCTGAACGCGAACTTCGTCTACGGACTGCCCGTGGGGCGCGGGAAGTGGCTGGGTTCCGACATGCCCAAGCTTCTTGACGAGGCCATCGGCGGCTGGCGCTTCTCCGGAATCGTGAGTGCTTATACGGGTGCCCCCTTCAAAGTTGACTCCGGCGCGTTCACGATCGACTTCACTCAGACGCAGCCCGGCGTTTTCATCGGGAACAGAAGTGACGTGGCGTCTTCCATTCACCAAGTGCCGTCAGGGCAAGCTGGCGTTCCAAACACGGTGCAATTCTTCTCGAACTCGACGAACGCCCAGAACGCCTTTACCTTCCCGATTGCGGGCGGGCCCGGCAATCGAAACCTTTTCAACGGACCGGGCTCGTGGAACGTCGACATGAGCATTCTGAAGGAATTCAAGATGCCGTGGTCGGACAACCAGAAGCTCCAGTTCCGCGCCGATGCGTTCAATCTTTTCAACCACACCAATTTCGATGCTCCCAACGCCAGTATGCTCGACCCCGCGACCTTCGGGAACATCACTGGCGATGCCGGACCGCGCAACCTGCAGCTCGGCTTGCAGTTCACCTTCTAACGTTTCGGGGTGTGTTTCAAAGGCGGGCTCCGCGTTTTGGAGCCCGTTTTTGTTTGTGGGACGAAAGGAGCAGCGCGGCAAGACCCCCGTGCAAAGATTCGGCGCTCGTGCCCTCGCGGCTACTTCTGAGGAATGGAAGAAGGCGGCGCGGACGTCGTCGGATTCGGTGCTGCCAGGGATTTCGCCAGTGCGAGATACGACCGGCCGAACGCGGCCTGCTGCGTCCCCGCGCCTATCACGACAGCCTGCACGGCGTAGCGTCCCGTGGGAAGTTTCGAGAGCGGCAGACTGACGCGAAACGATGCCGTGCGCGTCTTCTGATTGATTTCCGTGGGCGCGAAAAGCGGTGTTGCGTTCACCTGCAGCCCGCCACGGAAGAAAATCAAGCCGGCGCGCAACGAGTTGGGATCGAACTTCTGTTTGGCCGGATAGTATGCCTGGAAGAAAACGTAAAGTGTCTGGCCCTGCGTGAAGTAGCGCGTCACGCTCGGCACGATCCGTTCACCGTTGATTTCGAGCGGCGTCTCCGCCAGCCGGGCTTTTAGTCCTTCGGCCTTCGTCTTCACTTCCGCGGATTTCTCCACCGGGACGATCTGGCTCGACAGCAGCACCGAGCTCAGCGTCAGCTTGTTGTTCGCCGGCGGCGGCACGACCAGGGTCTGTTCGAACGTTCCGATTTTTCCAGATTCGTCCTCGCGCGCCACGAATTTCAGGTCGTACGTGCCGGGCGCGAGCAGCACTCCGCCCTGATACTGCAAGTTTGCCCGGCTCACCTGCTGAAAGCGCTCCGGATCGAGGTGTACGGTAATGGTGTCGCGAAGCTGCGCCACCGGCATGCCTGCCGGCAGGCCTTTCTCTTCCGCGCGCACTTCCGCCGCAAAATCGAATTGCGCTTCGCGCTTCCCGTGCTTCTGCGCCCATTCGAGCGCCGTGGCGGAAAGCTTAGCATCGATCGGAACGTAAACCTGCTCGCTGTTGATGCGGAACATTCCGGTCTCGACGGCAATCGGCAGCTCGACGATCGGGTCTTCGGAATGAATGGCATCCGCCAGTTGCTGGTCGCGATCCGCTTCTTCCAGATGCCGAAAATCGCGCGGCGCATAATAGCCGTTGCGGAACCGGACGTGCGCCCCCGGCACTTCCACCTTCACGTGAATGCTGCGCCAGCTCCCGTCGTGCTTAACATCTTCGGCCAGATAGTAGCCGACCAGGTAGTAGCCGTTGTTGTCCTTCTGGATTGCGGGGAACGCGTCGCTCAAATCGCCGAGATCGAAGAACGCCTTTCCGCCGGTATCCGTCGAAAGCGTGGCGAGCGTGTCGCGCGAATCCTGCCGCTGGTCGGACTGGTGAAAGACGGCCGCGCCGCTGAACATCGAAGTCCCGGTTGCGGAATCCGTGGTCGCGTCGCCGCCCGGTGGCGCAGTGTACAGTCCGCGTGAATCGATTGAATAGATCGAGACGTCTCCGCGGTTCGCCGCATCCGTGGCCGCGCGCAATTCCGTGCGATTCTCTTCCCCCGTCTGAGTAATTCCGCTGGTGAACGAAATGATCGCCTTGCGTCCCGGAATATCGGCGAGAACGTTCGAGAGCCCTTCCATAGCCGCCAATTTCTGGTCTGTGTTGAAGACGTTGAACTCGGTTTCATCCGGAGTATAGGCCGCGCCTGTATACCCGGAAACGTCGTATTCGCCTTCCTGCGCGGCGGCGTAAGCGTTCGCGGAAAGATCGGCCGCGGCGCCCGGCTTCAATCGCTCGAGCGCCTGGCGCAATCTCGCACGATCGTTCGTGAAATCCGACCACACCGAAAGCTGCGTTCCGTAGGCAACGACGGCGACCAGATCGGCCTGAGTCATTTGATCGGCGATGAATTTCTCGGCCGCCAGACGCGCGCGGCGCAAATCCTCGTTCCCCATCGAGCTCAAATCGAAAAACAGGACCAGCATGCGGCGGTCGCGTACCTGATTGCTGATCTGCTCGTCGGGAACGGGCGTTGGACTGTCCACAGGAACAACGATGGGCGTGGCGTTCGTATTTTGCGGTCCCGCCTTGTCGATAGCCTCGATATCTTCGTAAGTAAAAAACGAGAGTTTTTGAGACTTTCCGTCGTCCGTGACGACGAATTGGTCGGGCTTCAGCCCCTTGATGGGCTTCCCGGCGTGGTCCGTCACCTCGACGTCGATGCGCACCAGGTTGGAAGTGGATCGCAGCACTCGCGCGGGACGCTGCGGCACCTCGAATTGGCGTTTCGCTGTCGGCGTTGGAACAAGAGCGGGCGAATTTTGATTGGTCGTCTGGCCCGATGTCTGTCTCGATGTCTGTCCCGATTGCGGCGTCGCCGATTGCGCTGCGGGTTGCTGAACCCGAACCGGCGCAATCGCCAGCCCGGCGGTCAGGATCGACGTCACCACAATTTGTGTCGCGCTCTTCATCAGATCGCTCATCAAAAACTGAATCGCAGCATGAGATTCATCGACCGCATCGAGCCCGCAGCGTTCACCTGCCCGAAAAGCGGCGAACCCAAAGTGGTCGAGATCCCGGTGTAGGCAGGGGTGTTCGTCAGGTTCTGCACTTCCCAGCGTGCCGTGATGCTGCGTTGCCGCTCGCGCGGGCCGAACCGGAACGACTTCGCCAGCGAGACGTTCCAACTGAAACTGCAGGGCCCTTCGATCGATCCTCGCCGCTCGTCGCCATACGTCCCCACCGCGGGCACCGCAAACGCGCCCGTGTTAAAGAAATCGAGGGCTGGGCCGCCGCAAATGCCTGTGTTCGGGTCGCCAACCTGATCGGCGCGCTCGGAGAAATTCGCGCCGGTTCCGGAATTGTTCGCCGCACCGCCCCCCAGATACGCGGTAAACGGCTCGCCCGTGTGCCACGACACCATATTCATCAATCGCCAGTCCCCGAAGACCTTGCTCTCCCACCCGTGAGACGCCAGGTTGTGCCGCTCGCCGAACGGCAGCTCCCACAGCGACATCAGCCGCACCTGGTGCCGCATATCGAACGAGGAGAGTCCCCACTCCGCCGCGTAATTTCCGTCCTGCTGCACGACGATCGGCGAGGCTCCGTCAATGGTGCTGGCGTTGTCGAGCGATTTCGAAAACGTGTACATCGCCATGGCCATGATCCCGTGCGTGAACCGGTGCACGAGCCTGACTTGCACCGCGTTGTAGAGCGAATTCGCGCCGGATTGATCGTAATCGAACGCCGTCGCATACGGGATCGTCAGCTCCGACTGCGTGTTGAACGGGTCGGTGCCAAGCGGCGCCCGGTTGGGCGCCCGCAAAAGATCCAGATTCGTTCCCTTTGTGCCGGTGTAGGTCAGGTTGAGAATCCAATTCGGGCGCAAATCGGTTTCGACCGATAGCATCCAGATTTGCGCGTAGCCGTCTTTGTAGAACGGGTTCACGCCCGACGTGTTTGGCACGGTTATTCCGCGCGACGAAGGGCTCGCCGGAAAGCCATTCTGGAGCGTCAGCACCTGCGCTGCGCTGGTGTACAGGTTCTGCGACACCGCAAACGGCGGTTGGTATGCCAGGTAATCCTGCGCGAGCGTGTCGTAGATCGAATCGTTATAGAAAATCGAATAGCCGCCCCGCACCACCGTCTTCGGCCGGATCGGCGGCGCCCATGCGAAACCGAAGCGCGGCGCGAAGTTCGTGTAATCGCCGTGAATCAGGGCTTGCGGATATCCCCCGTTGTAGGGACCGGACTGTCCCGGCGTGACAACAGCCACTTGCGTGGCGTCCGCGTTCAAGTCCAGATTCGCGATGTGGTTGAACAGCTCGGTCGGCGGAGTCACGGCGCTATACCGCAGCCCGAAAAGCAGCGTGAACCGTTTGTTGACCCGCCAGTCGTCCTGCCCGTAGGCGATAAATTCCCAGTTGCGAAAATACGTGCTCGCATCGCCGGTGCGAATCTGCGTGTTGTAGGGCAAGCCGAGCAGGAAGTCCGCGAACTCGTAGTACGGCTCGGTGTTCGCGGTCTCCAGAGCATGGCCGTTCGCGTCGAGTTGGCTCGTCATCTGCCCGGTAAACATGAATCTCCCGCGCGGGTTCGGATCGGAATCGGTGTTCAGCTGGATTCGCCGGACTTCACCTCCGAATTGGAACGTGTGATCTCCGTGCGTGTACGTCCAGCCGTCCATGAAGCTCAGCGTCTGGTTTCGCACCAGAGAGGGCACAGGATCGTTGAGGCTGCCCAGGCTCGAAAACTGGATTTCGGGAATCCCGTAATTCATGGGATCCGTGGACGCGCCTGTGATTCCCAGCTCGCCCGCGATGTTGTTCACAAACGAATTGTCGCTCAGCAACTGCTCGCGGCTCCGGCTCCAATTCACGCTGGTCGATTCCACCACATCCGGCGTCCAGTTGTGATTCAGCCCCAGATTGACGTTCTGTGAGAGAGTCGAGCGGCGGCCGGCGATACTGGCGAAATTCCCCAGCGTGTTCTCGCGCGAGGAGTCCAGGTTATAGCCGCCGTTCAGATTCAGCTTCGAATTGATCGTGTGCAGAATATGGAGGTTCACCATGTCCGTGTTCTGCGGTGTAGTGGCTTGCAGCAGGTAATTGTACGTCTGCCCGCGCGGGCCGCTGATCTCCGCGATATTCGGCAACGGGATGTAGGGGAGCAGGCCGTTGGCCGCCGTGTCGATCGAGCCGTTTGGGATCTGGCACCCGTTGTTGAGCACGGCGCGTGGGCCGGAGAAATTCGACGATGGATCGTACAGCGTAAATCCATTCCCCACGTTGCAGAAGTTCCCGGTGCGTTCGTCCGACGTTGGTACCAGCGAGAACGCGTTCACGCCGTTCTTCACCAGTTGGTGCTGGTAGTTTAGAAAAAAATACGTGCGGTCGCTGCCGTCGTAAATGTGCGGAATTTTCAGCGGGCCGCCCATGTTCGCGCCGAACCGCTCGTTGTAGTCCGCGATCTTCGGAAAACTCTCGCCCGTAATCGAATAGGGCTCCGCGTTCAGCGCCGAATTCGAATACTCGTCGTAGAATCCGACGCGGATGCGATTGATCGCCTGACGCATCAATCTCGCGCGCCCGGCGAAGAGTCCGCCCGGAGGCGCCCCTCGCCCGCCGCGGAAATAGTACCCTCGGCCGCCCCCGCCCATCCCGCGGCCTCGGCCGCCCGGTCCTCCACCTCCGGGGCCGCCCACCGCGGGAGGGCCACCGAAGCCTCCAGGCCCACCAGGTCCTTCGCCGCCGAGAGGAGCTTCCGGAGCCAGACCGTCGGGCCCACCAAGTTCCCTGCCGCCGAATCTTCCGGGCCCACCGAACCCGGTCATGGACATTTCCTGCCCCACAGTTCCCTGCAGCAGGAACGAATTTGCTGATGCGTTTGCCGCGTTTCCGTTTGAAAGCGACGCCGTCACCGCGCCGTTGTCCGTTGCGCCGCCAGGATTCTCATTCTCCTGACTACTTGCCCCTCCGCCCGTAAGATCCGTCTGCTGGAACGGGCTGGCTGCCATCCCCGTTTGGATCGCGTTTCGCAGCCCCGCAGGCATTTGCCCCGCTCCGCGCCGGAATCCAGCGGCGTTGCCCTCGCCCGGTCGCCCCTGCCCCGCTTGAGTCGGACTGCGTTGACGATTTCCCGTACCCTCGCCCGGTGCCGGTGCCTCAATACCGCCACGCTGCCGACCCGGCCCATTCGCAGCAGACTCCTGCGGCCGGTTCAACTCCGCGAGCGTCGCCACGCTGAGTTCGATGGGAATCGGCCCGCTCGGCACTACCGGCAGCTTGATGTTGATCGCCGACGGCTTGAACCCAAGCTGGCTCACTTCGATTCGGTAATATCCCTGCGGAAGTTCGGGAAACGAGAAGTTCCCGTTCTCGTCGGTCCAGCTCAGCCAGACCTTGTGCGTGTCTGTGTTGGTGATCCTGACCGTCGCACCCGGGACTGCTTCGCCGTTTGTGGTGCGGACGTGACCCGTCGTGTTCGCAACGATTGGCGTGGGGGATGCTGCCGCCGCGGTGCTCGGCGGCTGTTGCGCGCCAGAGGCCGAACCCGGCGCTTGCTGGGCCAGCGCCGGCCGGTTGCAACTCATCCAAACTAAGGTGAGCGGCAAAACTGCGAAGATGAGTCTCCCTAATCGCATGAGCAAATTCACGGATTAGCGGTCTTGCTACTGGCTGTTGCTTCCGCTCTTCGACGGATCGTAGACGAGCCGATACGTAACTGGCTGGCTCAACCTCTCGCTCTCGACCTTCGTCGTGACGTACAGTTGCTTCCCGTCCGGTGACATCTCGAACGTTCGCGTAACGCTTCCTCCGCCGAAACCCTGGCTCGTGGCCACCAGCTGATTGCCCTGCCACTTCGCCTCGGCCGGTGGGAACCTCATCATCGTGCCGCCATTATTGTCCTGCACGTTCTGCTCGTCCTTCGATTGCGGCTCGCTCGTGGCGATCACCCTTCCCGAAGAACCCGTGACCTTTACGCCTTTGTCGGTCTGGTTGATGGTCAACTGAGAAAACTCCGCCATCATCCCGCCGCCACCTCTTCCCGAACGGCGCCCGGCCCTCCCGCGCATCATCCCGCCACCGCTGCCTCCCGAACCGTTCGCGTTCATCGCCGCGCGCATCTTCTCTCGCGGGTCGTCACTTTGCTTCTCGTTCAGCTTCCATGTTCCGCCCAGATTGGGCTGCGCGCTTGGCGCTGTCCCCGGCTGTGCTGTGGCGTTCTGGCTCTGCGTGGCTGGACTCGGCGGTGAACTGCTGCCGGACGACTGCGCCCTCGCGGCGGTGGCCGACAGAATCAGCAGCGCTGCCGTCAATGCCACGGCGCATGCGCCAAACCGTCGGTATTCTTCAAAAACTCGTTTGATTCCCATATGGTTAGCCCTCCATTGCATGAAAATGCTTACCTGTAAGACGTTTCGCGAGCATCTTGCGGTACAAACGTATTCCCGCAGGCGGCTCATGAAGTTCCACAAACCCGAATCTGCCGGAGCCTCAATCCCTCGCTTGATGTATCGACTTCTCGACTTCTTCTCCACTCTCGCTTTCCTGTATCATGTCGCTTCACATGACTCGCGCTCCTCAAGTCGCGCCGCCTCAGCCGCGACACAGACGCGTAAATCTCTGAAGCGTCCCCTCAACGAATTTAGAACGACAAGGAGGAGTCAACCGGCATGGCACACGCATCCATCCCTTCAACGCAACTCAAAAGCATGAAACTCGCCGTGATCGGCGCAGGCAAGATGGGCGGAATCCTGGTGGACGGATTTCTCAAACATGATCTGCTGCCGCCGCAAAACATTTTCGCCACCGTCCAGCATGCGATCTCCGACCGAAAAAACGCGCCGCACCCCTCGGTCTCTCTCGGCACCGACAATCGCGCGGCCGCGCGCGCTGCCGACCTGATCCTCTTGTGCGTGAAGCCGCAGGTTGTGGACCAGGTGCTCGAAGAGATTCGCCTCGAGCTCAACGACCAGAAACTCGTCATCTCGATTGCCGCAGCCATCCCCACCACCTACATCGAGAAGCGCCTGGCCGCCCGCATTCCCGTGATTCGCGCGATGCCCAACACTCCGTCGGTGGTCGGCGAGGGCATCACGGCTTTGGCCAAGGGCAGCTTCGTCGCAGAGCGGCATCTTGAACTCGCGCGCGCCCTTTTCGCGGCCGTGGGCAAAACGGTCGTCGTCGACGAAAAGCAAATGGACGCCGTAACCGGCCTCTCCGGCAGCGGCCCCGCGTTCATTTACATCATCCTGGAGTCGCTGGCGGAAGGCGGCGTGAAGATGGGGCTCTCGCGCGAACTTGCCACGTTGCTCGCTGCGCAAACCGCTCTAGGCGCGGCGAAAGTGGTTCTCGAAACCGGCCACCATCCGGCGCTGCTGAAGGATACGGTCACGACGCCGGCGGGCTGCACCATTGACGGCATACTCGAACTTGAGGAAGGCAAGCTTCGCGTCACGCTGATCAAAGCAGTGGTCAAAGCGTCGCAGCGCGCCCGCGAACTCCTCGTCGCCGATAAACAATCGTGAATCGGGCGGCGCTAGCCCCCCGGCAGGAGTTCGCGCGCGAATTCACTGACCGTCGCCACAGCTGCTTCGGGGCGCGCCTGCAATAGATAATGCGGCGCATCAATCTCGACGATCCGGGTCGATGGCGCCAATCTCTTGATTCGTTTTGAGGCGCTGCGCGGAACGATCCTGTCCATCGACGCGCGCAGGTACAGAATCGGCACTCGCAACTGCCGAAGTTTCGCCGAGTAATCGACGCCGCACACAGCTCGAATTCTGTAGCGGAACACGTCGGGCGCGACGTGTTCGCTGGCCTTCGCCAGTTTGGAAGCCAAATCCTGGGACGCAAATCGGCCCATGAAATACTTTGCAAAAATCGACCGCGGAAATCCCCGCACGGGCAGATAGGGCGACAGAAAGGCGAGCTTTCCGAGGCACGGCCGAGGATTGCTCGCGAAGGAACAGCACAGAATCAGCCCCACCAAACCCGGCGGAGCGGACGCCGCGATCGAAATGGCAAGAGGCCCGGCGAACGACTCACCCAGCAAAAGAAACGGGTTCCCGGAAGGTAGCGACTTTCGCACCAGCGGTTCGAGTTCCGCATAACCAAGCGGAGCGTCGGGGGGATACCGAACAACGATAGGGTCCAGGTCCGGCCCGAGCGCCGCCACAAAATCCGCGAACAGCAGCCCCGTTCCGTCCAATCCCGGAAGCAACACCAGCCCGGTCTTTACCACGGCTTAGGCTACGGGCTCTCCGAAACGCGAAAGCTTCGGCTCTCGTCGCCCTCGCAAGCCCGGAATTCCTTGGATCGTTCTCACCAGCGCAACAGCACCAACTCCGAGCAGAATCCCGGCCCCATTGCCGCCAGAATGCTTAGCGATCCGGGCGCCGGGCGCTTGTGCATGTAAACATCCTCCAGCACCAGCAGCACCGACGTGGACGAGATATTCCCCACCTTCCGCAGGCAGTTCCACGATGCTTCCAGATCCTTCGACGTAAGCCCTAGCGCCGTCTCGGTCGCTTCGAGCACCTTCGGCCCGCCCGTGTGCATGATCCAGCTCTTGACGTCGCTCCGCTTCAACCCCTGCTCCGCCAAAAAGCCGTCCACGTCCTTGCCGAGGTGCTTCAGCACCATGTCGGGCACCTCCGGCGACAGCACGATGCGGAATCCCTTCTCGGAAATGTCCCAACCCATCACGCGTTCGGTGTTCGTATAAAAACTCGACTTCGTCGCGACAATTTCGGGCCCGCTCGATTCGATCTCCGACCCGACAACCACCGTCGCCGCCGCTCCATCGCCGAACAGCAGCGCCGAAATCAGATGCGCCATCGAAAGATCGTCGCGCTGCAGCGTGAGTGAACACAGTTCAACCGAGAGCAGCGCCGCCGCCTGATCCTTGTACCCATGAACGTAATCCGCCGCTCGCGCAATTCCCGCCGCGCCCGCCACGCATCCCAATCCGAAGATCGGCACGCGCTTGATGTTCGGCGAAAGCCCCATGCGGTTCACCAGCCGCGCATCAATCGACGGCGCCGCAATCCCGGTCACCGAGGTCACGAAAATCGCGCTCAGGTCCTGCGGCTCCAGTCCCGCCCGCGCCAGCGCCCGGCACAACGCCTTCTCGCCCAGATCGAGGGCGTGCTTGATCCAGCAGTTGTTCGCTTCGCCCCAGGTCTTCAGGTTTTCGTAGAAGTCGATCGTCTCCACCGTGAAGCGCCCGTCTACCTTCATGCTCTCATCCAACCGGTCGAGAATGTCCGGATTGGGCAAGCGATGCCGCCAATCATTCTTTAATGCTTCCGTCAGCAACTCCTGCTTATAGTAGTTCTGGGGGAAAGCACTCGCGACGCTCGCGATTCTCATCAGTCACGCTCCTCCGAAGTTGACCCGCCGCACTCACCGCCCTCGCCCCGGCAACCCGCGCGCTCCGCCCTTCCATGCCGGTCCAATCGAGATGAGAAAGACTACATCACGGACACAGGTAACCCAAGCGGAAACACCTTCGTCCGGGGTCCGGTGTTTCGCGCAAACCGTTTTCCGCGGCGACTTGAGGCCCTCTGGATTAAGGCGTTCATTCTGTGGGTCGGTTAAGATCGCCTACGCTCCGCGCCTGCCTGCCGTACACAACCCAACCAACAGGCCCGCGACAATACCGTGTCTTTCCCCAAGGTTCAATCCCTTTTCGTCCCCCAGAGGCCCGGGTCGCCATCCCCGGGGGTTTTCCGCCGGCCTCGGCCTCCGGGGTTTCCGCCGTAGGACTTCCGCTGCCTTATCCTGTATTGTAGGGGCGGGTTCGGCAAAAGGGAATCCGCCGGCCGCTGGTTTCTCACTCGATTCGGGGCTTCTCATTATGAAAATTTCGCGACGCATCTTCGTCCAGGACGCGGGGATTCTGCTCGCCGGCTCCGCCCTTCCCTTCTCTGCTCTGGCCGGGGCGCGCTCGTCTCGCCTTCTGCGATTTTGGGCCTCGTTGCCGCAGGAAGGACCGGCCGGCGTCCCGAAAATGTCTGTCACCGATTTCTCCAAACGATTTGAGCCTGCCTATTTGAGCAACGGCCTCATCGGCATCCGTCCCGGCGCTAATCCGCTGGCGAAGGCCATCACGCAAGTCAGCGGCTTCGTCTACGCTCAAGTGCCCTACGGCATGCAGGCGATTTCGCCCGCTCCCTATCCTCTCGAAACGGACATCCAGCTCGGCGCCACCGGAAACGGCGCGCGCGCGCTCCAGAATCCGGATCTCCTCAAGCCCACGCGCCAGACGCTCGATATGTCTACCGGTGAACTGACCAGCGAACTGACCTTCGCTCCCGGAGACGGCGCTTCGCTGAATATCGAAGTCCTCCAATTCGCTTCGCGTACCGTTCCTTCCCTGATCTGCCAGGAAATCAAGCTCGTCGCTTCCGCCGATACAGAAGTCACTTTGATTCCCTCCATCGACACGGAAGGCACGCTCACCGCTCCCTATAGAACCGAAGTCCCCGCGCGCACGGAGATCGATCTCGTCGGCGGTTTCGACAGCCATGGCAACCGCAGCAAGCTGGGCATCGCCCTGCACATCGAAACGCCCGACGCGCCTGCTCGGGCGCTCGAACCATTGCCCAGCGACACCGCCCTCGCGCGCAGCTACGTCCTCCAGCTCAAGAGCGGCCAGCCCTTCCGCTTCCGTACGATTGCCGCGATGGTCTCCGAGATTTACCATCCCGAGCCCGCGCTGGAGGCGATCCGCCTGGCCAGTTGGGGCGGAATGCTTGGATTCGACGATCTCCGCGAAGCCAACCGCGAAGCCTGGAGCAATCTCTGGCAGTCGCGGGTGAAGATCACGGGCGACACGGACGCGCAGCGCGTCGTCGACTGCGCCTTCTTCTATCTCCACTCGAGCGTCCATGCCTCGACGCTCACCGGCATGCCGCCCTTCGGCCTTTCCCAGGCCACATATTACTTCGGCCACAGTTTTTGGGACACGGAGTCCTGGTCGCTCTTGCCTTTCGCGCTCACCAACCCGCTTGCCGCGCGCGCCCTCGTTGACTTCCGCGTCCGCAGCCTCGATTACGCGAAACGCCTCGCCAAGCTCTTCGGCTATCGCGGCGCGCAATTCCCTTGGGAAGCGGCGCCCGTCGGCGGATACGAAACCACGCCCACTTTCGCCGCCACCGGCTGGGACGAACAACATTGCACGCCCGACGTCGCCCTGGGCGTCTGGGAGTATCAGCTCGCCACCAATGATGAAGCGTTCTTGACTGAAGGCACGTGGCCGGTTCTCAGGGCTGTCGCGCAATGGATCGAGAGCCGCGGCGTCTTCACCAGTCGAGGGTTCGAAATCCAGCACATGATGGGTCCCGACGAAGGCGTGCCGAACATCAACAACAATTCCTACATGAACCTCGTCTGCAAGATGGTGCTGGCTTCCGCGATTCGCTGCGCGCAGATGGTCGGCGTGATGCCGCCGCCCTCCTGGGCCAAAATTCACGACGCGATCGTCATCCCCATCGACCCCACAAAAAACATCGTCCAGCCGTACGACAATCCACCTCCGCCCAGCAACTCCAACTACTCTGTCGGCAGTCTCGACTTCCTCATCGTGCACGATCCGCCGGTCAGCCGCGAGCTCGTGCGCAGCACTTTTGGCGCGGAGCAGACTCCTCGCCAGCGCCCCGCCGGCGCGCTCATGGGCAACGTGCCTCACCCGATTGGCTTCGCCGTTTCCGCCATGGCCGCTACTGCCGGCTTTCTCGGACAACGGGATCTCGCTGCCCAACTCTTCAACGAAGCCTGGCGGGAATCCTGGCTGCCGCCCTGGGGCATGATTCAGGAAGTTTCCACCGAGCATTACGGCTGCTTCCTTACCGACTTCGGCTCGATACTGCAAACGGTGATGCTCGGCTTCACGGGAATCCGCGTTCGCGAAGGCAACTGGGCGCAGTATCCCGCCTCGCTCCCGCAGGGTTGGACTCAAATTGAAATGGATCGCTTCTGGATGCGCGGCCACCCGGTCCACATGGTCGCCACCGACGGCACCCCCGCCAAACTCACCTAGTAGGGGTCGCCGAACTGGTCGTGTGTGGCGCCGGCGTCTCGCCCGCGGTTTTGATTTTTCTCGCCGGAGCGCGGCGACCCCTCTGCGCTCGCGCCAAGGCAGACGACCCGGGGCTAACAGTTTGCGGAAGGATGTCTTTCGGTGGAAGCGCGGGCCTTTAGGCCCGCGATAAAGGGCTGCTCACCAACGGGCTTTAGCCCCGGGGTCTTCATGTCTGTATTCGCGGCTCGCGCCGGTTGCGCAGCGAGAACCAGCCCGACCCAAGCTCCGACGCGCGGAACGCAGTGTAAGGCGCGCTGCCGTGGCCTGAGCCCCGAAGGGCTTGCTGCGCCGCTTTCGCCGCGCGCCGATCTGCTCGCTCCACGTCGTAGGGGCAGGTTGAGACGCGCCGCTCGCCTCGCGCGCCACGTTGAGGCGCCAGTCACTTCCGCATCGGCCACCGGAGACAGCAAGACAATCATGCCACGCCAGTTCGCCAGCCCTTCCCCGAAGCACAAATGGAGGCGGCAAAAAAAAGTTCTTTTTCTTTCAGAATCCGAACAATCGGAATTCGACGAATCACTCCGCCAACGAACCCTGCTTCATCCGCGCCAGTTCCACCTCGGAGCCCACAAATCCCCACGCATTCCACGCATCACCGGTGATCACTTGCTTGAACAGCTCCCCGGCGCGCTTGGGATCGTGGTTGTAGAGGTGCCAGTTGCCGACGCCGTAAGCCACCGTGTCGTACGCCAGCTCCGCTTCCGTGTCATTCGGGTTCGTCGGCTTCGGCGGCAACACCTGCTGCTCTGGCATCGCGCCCTGGTACAACCGTAGCAGCCGCAAATAGAACGCCAGGTGCGGCTCCTTGTTCTTCATTTCCGGCGTGATTCTCTTCAGCATCGCCGCGGCTTCCTCAGGCTTGTTCGCTCGCCGCAACGACACGTAAAGCCAGTTCGAGCAGTCAATCACGTCGTCGTTGCTCTTGGCCAGGGCGAGGCCCTTTCGAAACGCATCCGCTGCCGCAGCAAACTGCCCCTGAAAATAGTGGGCCAGTCCCAGATGATAGAACGCGCCTAGCTGTTTAGGATCGATTGACGCCGCGCGCTGAAGATCTCTCTGTGCCGCGACGAACTCTCGCAAGCCCACCTCTCGATGCCCTCGCTCGATCAGCAACTCCGCGTCGTTGGGCGACGCCGAGAGTCCTTTCGTGCACGTCGCCACCGCCTCCCGATACTGCTTTCGTCCAGCCTCCGCAAGCGAAAGCGCGAGAACCAGCTTCGGATTCTTCGGATCGGCCGCAAGCTTCTTCCGCGCCTCGGCCACAGCAGCATCGTCTGGCAGCGCGTAGAGTTTGCGACCGAGTTTCGACGTCAACTCCAGCGCGCCACGCGCCTCACTCTGCCGCGCCGGCGTCGCGCGGCTCACCTCTGTGCGGGCGACCGTCCCACGCTCTTCAAGCCGAGCACCCGCTGCCCCCGATGCTGCAACCCCCGCTCCCGCCGCCATCGCAGTCGCTAAAGCAACCACACCCCAACGCATCGCGTTCATCCCTCCTCCTCCATATGAAGCCGCCGCTATTGCAAACTCACCTGCTGCTTCAGCGGCAAACTCTTCGACGATCCCCCTACCATGAATTCATACGATCCCGGCGCCAGCTTCCACGAATCGCTCGCGTCGTCGTAAATCTTCAGGTACAGCCGATCGATCTTCACGCTCACTTCCTTGCTCTCGCCCGCTTTCAACGGCACTTTAGCCCAGCCGACCAGCCGCTTCGGCGGCTCGCCCGCGCTCGCCGGAAGACCCGCATACACTTCCGCGATTTCCTCTCCCGCGCGGGAGCCTGTGTTCTTCAGCGTGAAGCTCGCCATCGTGCCGCTCGCGTCGACCTTCAGGTCCGAGTAGTCGTAGGTCGTGTACGACAGCCCGTAGCCGAATGGAAACAGTACGCGTTTGTGTTCCGCGTCGTACCACTTGTAGCCAACGTCGAATCCAGCCGTGTATTTCACGTCGAATATCGGCGCCTTCAGCTTTTGGCTCTCACGCTTGCCGGGCGGTGGCGGAACGATCCCCGGCGGCGGCTGATCGGATTCACTCGCCGGAAACGTGATGGGCAGCTTCGCGCTCGGATTCACTTCGCCGAACAAAATGTTGGCGATGGCCTGAGCGCCCCTGTTCCCCGGATACCATGCCTCCAGCACGCCGCTCACCTTGTCGATCCAGGGCATCAAGGCCGCGCTTCCAGTCTCCAGCACGACGATCGTCTTCGGATTCGCCGCCGCCACCCGCTCGATCAACGCATCCTGGTTATCCGGCAGCGAAAGACTCGGCAAATCCATTCCTTCGCTCTCCCACTGATTCACGAACACAATGGCGATATCCGACTTCTTCGCCAGCTCCGCGGCGGCTGCCGGGTCCGCGCCGGAATTGAACTCCACCTGCGCGTTCGGCGCGTGCTTCCTGATCGCCTTCAATGGCGACGTTGGAAACCATACGTGCTCCTGCCATTTCGGAGGGTATCCGCCTTCCGCGTCCACCTGCGCCGAGCCCGCTCCCGAGAGCACGCCCATATCTGCATGATCCCCGATCACGGCGATCGAATGCAGGTTGGCGGCGTCCAAAGGCAGAACGCTACTTTCGTTTCTCAGGAGAACTGCGCTCGCCTCTTCGATTTGCCGCGAGACATGAAAACCGTGGTCCGCATTCACCATGAACGGCTGCCGCGGATAGTCGATAATCCCGGTCGCGAATTCCGTCCGCAGAATGCGGCGAACATGCTCGTCCAGCTCGGGCGCGGAAATCTTGCCCGACTGTACCGCTTCCTTGAACTTCTCTCCGTAGAAGAGATCGAGCGGTTGCTCGTTGTCGAGTCCCGCAGCCGACGCCTTCTCCGTGCTGTGCGTCCCGCCCCAGTCCGATACGACGAAGCCCTCGAAGTGCCACTGGCCCCTCAGCACGTCCGTCAGCAGATACTTGTTCTCGCACGCGTAGTCGCCGTTCACGCCGTTGTATGCGCACATCACGGCGCCCGGCTGGCCGATTTTGACGCCGATCTGGAAAGCCAGCAGATCGCTCTCCTGCATTGCGCGCTTCCCGATGATCGCGTTCATTTCTGTCCGGCCGCTCTCCTGATCGTTCATGGCGTAATGCTTGGTGTCGCCAATCACGTGCTGCGCTTCCTCGCATTTGATCCGGTTGCCTACCATCGTGCCCGCCAGGACCGGGTCCTCGCCCATGTACTCGAAGTTCCGTCCGTTGCGGAGTTCGCGCACCAGATCCACGCCGCCGCCCAGCGTCATGTTGTACCCCTGCGCGCGCAACTCGGTCCCGATCAGCGCGCCGTATTCGCACGCCGCATGCGGATCCCAACTCGCCGCCGCGGCCAGATCCGACGGTAGCGCCGTCGAGTATCGCCCGTTTTCCGCGCTGCTCCGCACGCCGTAGGCCGCGTCGCTCATCTGGATCGTCGGAATCCCCAGGCGCGGCACGCCGAGCACAAAACCCGCGCCGCCGTTGCTCAAATACGCGTTCGGATTCGGTTTCCCCTCCCAACCACGCATTCCGTTCCCATGCAGAAGATCGATCTTTTCGTCGAGCGTCATCTCCTTCAGCACCAGCGCCGCGCGCTCGTCGGGCGAAAGGCTCTTATTCATCCAGGAGAAATTCTGCTTCTGGGCCTCGGCCTCCCTGTGGTGGCGCTGCGCATAGAGTGGCCCCGCCATCGCGCAAAGCGCGAGGGCCGCCCCGATCGTCCAGGTCGCCTGCCATGTTCTCTTGATCTTCATCAGTCTCCGCTCCAGAAAATCGATAATGTACGCCAAATCAACCCCTGTGCCCGCACATCATACTCGCTTCCCGCAAAAAATCTGCGCTCGTGCGCCAAAATTCCTGTTGACTCTCGCCGCGGGAGAACGCCAGCCGGAATCTCGCAATCTCGCCCCGTGTCTTGCTCTGCTGGCAAATCCGGCTTGACACCAGTGCCCGGCCGCCCTAACGTCGTGGCCAAGGAAGTTAAAAGGAACCCGAAACTCTCCCATGGTTTCGGGTTGAGGAGATGTCCGATGTCATTAGACCTCGTGAATTTAAGATTCCTCGATAGGCCCGTAACCAAAAAAGAAGGTCTGCAAATTCTCGAACGCGATGAGTACCGTTGCCAGTATTGCGGACTGGACGGGCGCGCAAGCTTTGAGAATGCGCTGGCCATGTCCGTCGATTTTGTCGTTCCACGGGCTCGCAAGGGCAAGAAGGATCCGCACAACCTCGTCGCTTGCTGTCGCTCGTGCAACATGATTAAGGGCAAGCACGTCTACCGCAGTTTCGACGAAGCGAAAGCGCACGTGCTGAAGCGCCGCACGGATTTGCGGAGAGCCTGGGAACGGACGCCGGCGCAGCCCGGCGCGAAACCGGCGAAAGCTCCCGAGGCGCGCACTCCGGCGGCGGAGCCTGAAAAAGCCAGAGCGGCGGCAGCGGCAGGGTCGGTGGTGAGCAGCTCGCCGCTATCGCTACGCAAAGGATGAGCGCAAAGGCCGTAGCGAATTGCGGCTCCCTGCCGGCATCTTTGCATGAGTGATTGAATTTGCCCGTCTTGCCGTTCTCGATGGGGTTGAGGGAGCCTACGGCTCATTTTCCGGCTCGGCGTGCGCCGAGGGAGCGCCGACGGATTTCGGAGAACGTGCGTCAGGAGGAGAGTTGCCCTTGCGCTCCTTCCACGCGTGGTACGCCACCGGAATAAACGAAGCAACTACAACCGCGGCAACCACATAGTGGATCCGTTTGTCGATGTTGGGGATGGTGCGGCCGAGCGTGTAGCCGAGCAGAACCGTGCTCCACACCCAGAGGAATCCTCCGGCTATGTCGTACAGCAGATAGCGGCGATAGTCCATGCGCGCGGCCCCGGCGACAGGCGGACAGAAGGTCCGAATGATGGGAACGAAGCGCGCGAGGATGACGGTCTTGCCGCCGTAATGCTCGTAAAACTCGTGAGCCTTCACGAGGTGACCCTTCTTAAAAAAGCGCGAGTTCTCGCGCTGGTAGAGGCTTGCCCCCGCCTTCCGACCGATGAAATATCCCACCTGGTCGCCCGCGATCGCGCACAGCGCAACAAACGTAAGTAGTCCGGATAGCTTCAGCTGCCCGGCTCCGGCGAACACGCCGGCGGTAACCAGCAGCGAATCGCCGGGAAGGAAGAAGCCCACGAACATGCCCGTCTCGATGAAGACGACCACGCAGCAGAGCAGCGTCCCGCCCCACTCGATAAGTCCCCGTACATTATAGAGTTCCGAGAGAAGATGCCTTAGTTCGTTCATCCACTTATTCCGCCAGCTTTTTCCATGCGCACCGGCTGTTTCGCTTCACGCCAGAGCAACAGAATAGCAGAAAGGGGGACTGCGCACGCCGCTTCGTCGCGCGGAGTTTCTCACCGAGGAGGGC
This sequence comes from Candidatus Acidiferrales bacterium, assembly GCA_035307985.1. Lineage (GTDB taxonomy): Bacteria > Acidobacteriota > Terriglobia > Acidiferrales > UBA7541 > Palsa-295. The sequence goes on along the minus strand of DATGHM010000116.1, from coordinate 3,334 downwards.
CGATTCCCGCGGTCGTTGGGACGAGGTCGATTGCCAGGGATACTACTCCGGCCCATCGGGAGGGTCAACCAGCAAGCCCCGTTAGCGAGCCCGTTCCCCGCCTGCCCTGATCGCGGGGAGCGCGCCGAAGGCAGAAAATCACGGTCGGTTGGGACGGTCGTGACATAGAATGCGTCGGATCGCTGCGCGGTCGCACGTCGAAAGGCGCCGCGTGGTCGCCGAGGATTGAGCGGAGTTGCGATGCGAGTGATGGGACTGATGTCGGGAACGTCGGCGGACGGAATCGATGCGGCACTCGTCCGGATCGAGGGCGCTTCGCCGCGTATCAGAACGAGATTCGAAGCGCACTTTCACGCCGCGCTTCCACAAGCCGTGCGGCGCGCCATTCTGCGGATTGCGAATGGCAGCGTGACGACGTCGGAGGAAATCAGTCAGCTCAATTTTCTGCTGGGCGAGGAATTCGCGCGCGCGGCGATAGCCGCGTGCAGGCGATGGCGCGTGCCGCTTTCGAGGATCAGTCTGATCGGCTCGCACGGGCAGACAATTTACCATCAGGGGATCGCCTCCAGATTCCTGGGAGTGCGGCGAGTGGCATCCACGCTGCAGATCGGTGAGCCGAGCGTGATTGCCGCGCGCACTGGCGTGCCGGTCATCGCGGATTTTCGTCCAGCGGATATGGCGGCCGGCGGGCAGGGAGCGCCGCTGGTGCCCTTCGTCGATTACTTGCTGTATCGCGACGCGGCGCGCGGGCGCGTGGCGCTGAACATCGGCGGTATCGCCAATGTGACCGTGGTTCCCGCCGGCGCGCGGCCGAACGACGTGTTTGCGTTCGATACGGGCCCCGGAAACATGATCGTCGACGCGCTGGTGGAGAGCGCAACGCGCGGACGCGCGGGCTTCGATCGCGATGCGCGGATTGCCATCAGCGGGAACACGAACGGGGCGTTGCTCGAACGAATGATGCGCGCGCCGTACCTGCGCAGGAAGCCGCCGAAGACGGCGGGACGAGAGCAGTTCGGGCGCGAGTACGCCGAAAAAATCGTCGCATGGGGCAAACGGCATCGCGCGAGGCCCGCGGACCTCGTGCGCACGGCAACCGTGTTCACTTCCCTTTCGATCGCGGACGCCCTGCACAGATTCGTTTTGCGCCGTGCGAAGGTGGATGAACTCATCGTGGCGGGCGGCGGCGCGAAAAATCCTTTGATCATGGCGCAATTGACGGCGATGCTGCCGGGCATCGAAATTGTTCCGGCGAGCCGGTTTGGAGTTCCTGCGGAGGCCAAGGAAGCGTTCGCGTTTGCGGTGCTGGCGTACGAGGCCTGGCGCGGCAGGGCGAACAATTTGCCGTCGGCGACGGGTGCCCGCAAAGCCGTAGTGATGGGGAAATTGTGCCGGCCACGACTGTCCACCGGTTCGTAGGGGCGGGTCTCAGCCTGCTCGCCGTGGCGAGACCCGCCCGCGCCGCGCACTACGTTGCGCGCTGAGCAGCGGACGCTGCATCCGCCGATACGCGGCGTGCGCGGACGCGCAACACCTTACGCTGGTTGGCTTCCAGGACTTCGAAGCGAATGCCGTCGGACTCGATGACCTCGCCCGTTCGCGGAACGTGGCCGGCCAGCGAATTCAGCAGACCCGCAATCGTCGTGGCGTTCGCCTCTTCCGCCGCCGATTCCAGCGAAATGCCGAACAGCTCCGTGATCTTATCCACCGGAACGCTGCCGCGCAGTATCATCGCGCCCCCGGCTTCGCGAAGAACGTCGGGTGCCGGGCGGCGGTCCTCCTCGCCTATCTCGCCGACGATTTCCTCCACCAGATCCTCTGCCGTCACCAGACCGGCCATCAGGCCGTACTCATCGATGACGATGGCCATCTGCTGATTCTTGCGCTGCATTTCCTTGAGCAGGTCTGAGCCAAATTTCGTTTCGGGAACGAACAACGCCGCGCGCATCAGCTCGCGAACCAGCCGGTGCGGCCGGTCGCGATCGGCAACTTCCAGCATGTCGCGCGCGAAAACGACGCCGACCACGTCGTCCAGCGATTTTTCGTAGACGGGCAGGCGCGAGAACTTCGTCCTGACGATCAGTTCGCGCAAATCCTCGAGGGTGACCGTCGAGCGGATCGCGATAACGTCAGGCCGCGGAGTCATCACGTCACGCACGCGCTTTTCGCCGAACTCGATGACCTGCTCGATCAGACGCGCTTCGTCCTGCTCGATGATGCCCTCTTCGGTGGCTGCGTCCACCAGGGCTCCGATGGATGTTTCCTCAGCCGGCGCGGCCTGATCCTCCTCGGAGAGATGCAGCACGGAAACCAGCCCTTGGAGGATGGCCTCCACCGGTCGAACGATCCAGAGGCACGCTCGCACAACAGGAACGAATGGCGAAATCCAATTGCCGCGCACTCCGGCCAGCAGCAGCGACGGAAGGAATTGCATCAGGGCGGCCACTTCGACCCCGAGAAAAACCACCATCTCCAGCGCCGCCTGCCACGAGCTGGGGACGAAGAAAATAACGCCGCGCGCCGTGAAAGCGGCCACCAGCACCAGCCAGAAGCGCGCCAGAAGATTGAAGGAAGCCGCAAGGCGCCGCCGGTCCATCTTGAAGCGCGGCTCGATCTCGATCTCGAACGTCAGCAGATGCCGGCGAACGCGACCGGTGGTCACCGAGTTCAACTCGCGATAGACGCGGTCAAGATAGGCGAAGACGGGCAGCCCGGCCGTGATGAGGAGCACGCAGACCGTATAGATGACCATCTTCAGGGTCATGGTTTAGGCAAGCCCCAGAGAACGGCGAAGGCGCTGTTCGAACCGGTCCATCTGGCCTTGATCGGTTTCGTGATCATAACCCATCAGGTGGAGAGCGCCGTGGAGAATCAGGATGCACAGTTCGTCGCGCAACGTGCGCCCGAAACGCCGGGCGTTTCTGCGCGCAACGGCGGGCGCGATGGCGATGTCGCCTAAATAGGACGTGGACGAGGTCGAGGAATTAAAGGAAGTAGAGGAGAGACGATTCTTGGTTCGATTCACCGAGGCACGTCGGCGCGATCCCCTTCGAGATTGCTCACCGGCGTTTGCCTCATCGGCTGGGAAGGAGAGGACGTCCGTAGGGCCTGTTTTGCGGCGAAAAGCGCGATTCCAGCGGGCCATTTGCGCATTGGTGACGAGACAGACGGTGAGAGCGCCGGGAGCGATGCCGAGCTTTCGCGCCACGCGTTCCAGAAAACGATCCAGGCCCGGCACGGAAACGCGGGCGGCGCTTTGACGATTCAGAATCATCGGCGCGCGGGAAGGTGCGGGCCGTTTAACCACGCGAAGCGGGCTCGCGGGGAGCCGCTT
>DATGHM010000115.1:0-2500 GCA_035307985.1 Candidatus Acidiferrales bacterium | reverse complement strand
CGCCGGCACGCCCACCTGCCGCGCCAGCAGAATGTGCTCGCGCGTCTGCGGCATCGGTCCGTCCGTCGCCGCCACCACCAGGATGGCCCCGTCCATCTGCGCCGCGCCCGTGATCATGTTCTTCACGTAGTCGGCGTGGCCCGGGCAGTCGATGTGCGCGTAATGGCGGTTCACCGTCTCGTACTCGACGTGCGCCACCGCGATCGTGATTCCGCGTTCGCGCTCTTCCGGCGCGTTGTCAATCGAGTCGAACGCCCGGAACTGCACCTTCGGGTTCGACTTTGCCAGCACCTTCGTGATCGCCGCCGTCAGCGTCGTCTTGCCGTGGTCGATGTGCCCGATCGTCCCCACGTTTACGTGCGGCTTGCTTCGTTCGAATTTCTCCTTCGCCATCGCTCTGTCACCCTCGCATCAAGCTCGCGGCGCCTGCCGCGTCCCAAAACAGCTTATGAATTCGACCTGCTTCTCAGCACGATGGAGCGGGGGACGGGATTCGAACCCGCGACCATCTGCTTGGAAGGCAGAGACTCTACCCCTGAGTTACCCCCGCTCATTCCGAACATCTTGTTGCAATCAAATTTGTTGCAATCAAAACCAGCGCGCTCGATCGGCCATTCCACGCGGCCCTTGGAATTCTGGAGCCTGGGACCGGGATTGAACCGGTGACCTCGTCCTTACCAAGGACGCGCTCTACCAACTGAGCTACCCAGGCGCGACCGGTTCGTCCGAAAATCCTTCGTTCCCCGCGTGCCCAGCGACGGCCATCGCGTTATTCGATCCGGTTCTGCTCCCGCTCATTTCTGCTACCCGAGTGAATCGCTCCTGCGAATATTTGTTCCGCGAAATCTGGTGGACGGGGGAGGATTCGAACCTCCGTAGCCCGCAAGGAGCGGCAGATTTACAGTCTGCTGGTTTTAGCCACTCACCCACCCGTCCCGCGGAACCACTCTGGACAAACTTCCATCATCCCTTCAGGCCCACTCACAACACGATCCTTGCCTGCGCCCTGAAGGGGCCGTTCAGAATTCAACCGGACCGCTCTGTGATGAGGCACTCCGCGATGCAGAAAGGGCTCGTGTCCGCAGACACCAGCCCTGACGCCTTTTGTCGCGAGGAATCCGCAAAGCCGCAAAAAAAATCCGATCCCTCAATTTTTTCAGCTGGCGGAGGGAATTGAACCCCCGACCCTCTGATTACAAATCAGATGCTCTACCAGCTGAGCTACGCCAGCACTGGCAAACCGAGTAAAAATAGCACAGCGGCAATCCAATTGCAAGCAACCTTCCCCGGCCCTCGCAAGCCCTTTGCCGCCGGGCCTTTCCGCTCGCTGTTGCTGGGTCCCTCGTGCCCTACTGTGCAACGCCCTTCGGCGGTTTTGAGAATCGAGCGTCGTCGAGCTCAAGGTTCTGATGCACCTCGTTCAACTGGATCGTGAAATCAATCTGCGAACCGCTCTGGTGAATCATGAACGGGACCTTCACGCCGTCCACGGCGCGGTAGTCTCCGTAGTCCTCTTCAAAGGGTTTGACACTTCCGTCGTTGTCGTGGTGCTGGATTACCATACGAATCAGAAAATCCGTTCCCGCGTCGAAATACGCCCGGTCCGGTTCCCCGCCATCCGGAGGCGTCACGTCGATCACATACACCGAGCGGTCTCCGATTTTCGCGGCGCTCACCGCGGAGAGGCTCTTATATAGCTTCCGAAAATCCAATGGGTATCGAAAATCCGATTCGCGGCGAGTCTCAGCGAGCTGCGCACCGGTTTGTTCCTGCAAGCCGTCCTTCGGGTCGCTCGACCACGCCGTCGTCCCGTCGAATCCCTCGAGGAACGTTGCTCCCGACACCACCATCTTCACCAACGCGCGGTCCGGCGCCTTCTCGTACAATTCCGCCTTGCCGGCCATCTGCATGTCAGGAATGTTGACGATTCCCTTCGACACGCGCGAGTGCACGCTCTCCCAAGCCGCCCGCCCGCCTGTTGCCTCGAGATATCTCTCCAAAACTCGATCGGCACTCGGGACTGCACCGGCTGCGGCTCGCTCGGATCCGCTTCCCTCTCCGCGGGTCGCCATCCGCCCAAACGCGAGGGCCGTCACGGCGAGCAACCCCGCCGCAAATGCGCAGAAAAATCGCACGGCCCGCTTCCCGCTGGTGTTCGCGGCTGCCACAACCGAAGAGTCCGCCCGGCATGGTTGGAGTTGCCGGGTTTCACGTTGGACGCAACATTCGCGCCCCTCGTTGCCTTTCCCTTCGCACCCGTTTGCTTTTTTCCGCGAGTCGGCGAATCATGAATGATTACGCTGGGCGCTGGAAACCAATGGGTGGAAGCTCATGCCGCTGTCTTCGACAAAACGAGCACTGATTGCGGTGGCGGTGATGATCTGTATCGCAGTAGTCGCCTGCGTCATCTACCTGCACCATTCGCGCCAGCCGCTACCGGCACTACCGGGCGCTAACAGCGGTCCTGCTCCAGGGATTCTGGACGAGCTGCCACCCGATG
>DATGHM010000114.1:0-3465 GCA_035307985.1 Candidatus Acidiferrales bacterium | reverse complement strand
CCACTTGTTGCAGCACCTTCAACCGCTCCCGCTCTCTCGCGCTCAACTCCATCCGCTCCGTTTCCATCCCGCCTCCCACCCAGGATGAAACCGGACATTTCTACTTTGCACAAACCGGACATTCTCATTTTGCGGCGACAGGATTAGGGAACTTACTGACGCATGAGGATGCACATGCTATGATGCGCGGCATATCCCTTTCGGCGAACATGGAGCCCGTGGTCCCGTCGCGCTCAGTTTTTCGGTTTGGATTATTTGAAGCGGATGCCCGAGGCACTCTCTCACGCGACGGCGTACGCGTGAAAATTCAGGACCAACCCTTTCGCGTCCTCCTCCTGTTATTGGAACACCCGGGAGAAATCGTCAGCCGCGAGCAACTGCGTCAGAACCTGTGGCCAGAGGGTACGTATGTCGACTTCGACGGCAGTCTGAATGTAATCCTGAAAAAACTGCGAGCTGCCATTGACGATAATTCTGACAATCCGCGCTTTGTAGAGACGATCCCGCGCCGCGGCTATCGCTTTATCGCGCCCGTTTCGGTCCGGAACGGTGCAAATTCCGGAGCAAGCGCGGACGCCGCGCCGACCGATGCGGCCGTGCCGCAGATCCCAGAGTTCCGGCCGGAATCGATCCATCAAACGCTGGCTAAGTCCAAGAACCAATTGACTTTTTTTCTTTACGCCGTTTCCGCTCTCCTGGTCCTTGCTTTTGTCGTGGCGGGCAGCCTCGCTCTGTATCGCAAGGCCAAGAGCCCGGTACCCGCAAAGCCGCTGCCGCGCTCCTCGAATCCCACACCTGTGCGTGAGTCGATTGCTGTTCTTGGGTTCCACAACGTTTCGGGACGGCCCGAGGATGCATGGCTCGGCACGGCAGTTTCCGAAATGCTGCGGACAGAACTGGCGGGAGGTGAAAAGCTTCGACTCGTCTCAGGAGAGGACGTGGCCAATCTTCGCCTTAAAGCGTCGTGGCCGCAAACTGACACGTTTGACCCCAATACTACCGCCAGGATTGGGGCCGCGTTGAATAGTGATTTGCTTGTTCTGGGCTCCTATACGGTGATCAGTGGCACCGCCGGAGGCCGCTTGCGCGTGGATGCGCGCCTGCAGGACACAAAAACCGGGGAAATACTGTCTGAAGTGGCGGAAAACGGCAGCGGCCAGGATTTGTTCCGTATTGTTTCCCGGGTCGGGGCGGCCCTCCGAGACCGTCTTGGAGTTCCCGCGCTCGCCGAGACCGACGAAGCGGGCGTGCTCGCGTCGGTGCCGCTAGATCCTGACGCGGCTCGATTCTATGCCCTCGGCCTGACCAAACTGCGTGACTTCGACGCCTCTGCAGCAAAGGATCTTCTGGAGCAAGCAACCAAGGCGGATCCGAAGTTCTCGCTGGCTCACGCCATGCTCGCCCGAGCTTACTATCAGTTGGGATATGAGCAAAAGCGCAAGGAAGAAGCGAAGAAGGCATGGGACCTCTCGACCGATCTTCCGCGCGCCGAACGCATGCTCGTCGAAGGTGATTATTACGAGAGCCTCGCGGACCACGAGAAAGCGGTTTCAACGTACCATGCACTGTTCGAGCTGTTTCCCGACAATGTGGACTATGGGCTGCAACTCGCCTCCACACAGATTCTCGCGGGTCAGCTGAGGGAAGCCCACCAAACGCTCGAGAGCCTTCGGCGTCTCCTGCCTCCCGCTTCCGACGATCCCCGCATCGACTTGGCGGAATCGCGGACGATATCCAAAGACCCGCAGGCGCAACTTGGTCTCCTTCGTGATGCGATGCGCAAAGCGGCAGCGCAGGGCAAAGGGTTGATCCTCGCTCAGGCGCGTAAAGACGAATGCATGGTTCTGGCCTATACCTATCACTTGGACCAAGCGACCGCCGCGTGCCAGGATGCCTATAATACCTTCCTTTCCGCTGGAAACCGGCTGGGCGCCGCTGATTCCCTTCGTTTGATGGGTGATATCGAGGGCTCCCAAGGATACTTCCAGCAATGCATTTCCACGTACCAACGAGCCCTCCAGATCCTGAAGGAATTGGGAGAACACGAAAAAACGGGCGCCGTCCTCAACAACATGGCCATCGGCTTCGAGAACGAGGGCAGCCTCGATCAAGCCGAGCGATTTTACCGCGAAGCAAAATCCCACTTCGATGCCGCGGGGGATCGGGCAAACGCATCCACAGCCTTGGGCAACATCGCCGATGCTCTGTATCTTCGAGGTGATCTGCGCGGCGCGGAAAAGCTCTACCAGCAAACCATCACGATCAGGTCGTCGATGGAGTTCGGGGATACCGGATACGCGTTGTACAGGCTGGCAGATCTGGAGCTGACCGAGGGCCGCGTGCAGGACGCTCGTCAGGGGGCCGAACAGGCCATCAAAGTGATGCGCTCGGAGCGCGGGGCTTATCAGTACTTGACCGGGGCGATGATTGTTCTCGGTTCGGCGCTGCAGGCCGCCGGGGATCTGGAGGGGGCTCGCCAGCAGTATCAACAAACGCTCGAAATCCGTCAAAAGGCCGGGGAGATGGAGCTCGTCGCCGAAAGCCAGGTAGCGCTGGCTGAACTCGCTCTTGACCAGGGAAAACCGGCGGAAGCTGAATCACTTCTGCGTACGGCCGTACCAAAATTGGAGAAGGAGAAGGTAGATCCCGAGACTGCCGACGCCTACACCTTGCTTAGCCGAGCCTTGCTCGCGGAGGGTAAGACCCCCGACGCTGGCGTGGCAATCGCCAAAGCTGAGGAACTGAGTTCCGCCACGTCCGATCCTGCTCTGAAGCTGCCTCTCGCAATTCAAAGAGCCCGCATTGAGGTGGCGGATGCCCACAGAGATGCCGGCGTGAGGCTCGCTCTCGCGCATGCGCGCGAACAACTGTATTCCGTGGCCGAGTCCGCCGCGAAACTGGGATACTATCAAATCGGGTGTCAGGCACGGTTGGCAGTCGGACAGCTGGAGATGCGACAGAGCCCTTCCTTGGGGCGCTCTCGGCTCGCCGCTCTTGCTGCCGAGGCGCGTAGCCGCGGCCTCGAGCTCCTGGCTCGCCAGGCTGAGCAAACGATGGTCGGGCCGCTGGCTGGCATCGTGGATCAAAAGCGCCCGCAATAATCCCTGTTACAGACGATGTCTCGGCCGCTTTCCGCGGCCTCAGAAACGCGTTCCCTGTCTCGAGTTCATCTCTCCCTCTTCTGCACGAGTCATCCGTCGGGCTAACTGACTCATTCTTTATGGTCTTAGCAGGTCAGTTCAATGTCAACATCAGTTCCTTTGACGCCGCTCCTATTCTCCTGTACCTCACAACTTGAATTTGCAGAACGTCCATTCGGGAGGCTCCTGACCTGCTCCCCGAAATTTAGTCCAGCCAAAACGTAGCTTCTCCGGGTATAAAACCACGAGAGGAGAAGCGCGATGAAAAGAAGCCGCTTTAGTGAAGAGCAGATCATCGGCGTGTTGAAAGAAGCGGAGGCCGGAG
>DATGHM010000113.1:0-61994 GCA_035307985.1 Candidatus Acidiferrales bacterium | reverse complement strand
AGGGCGGCGCGGACGTGCTGCGGGCCGCGAAAGACGTCGCGCAAATCGAGTCCGTATTTTGAAAGAACGCGGGCGACGGGCGGCTCGACGAGCGTGAAGCTCGAGCGCGGCAGAATCGCAGGCATGCGTCCGAAGATTTTTTTGTAGACCACCTGCGCCTGCGCCAGATAGGCGACCTCGGCGGGCCCGCCAATATAGGCGGCGGTGGGGAGCAGCGAGTCCTGCACGACGGGGCGAAGAAGAACGCTGGGCGTGACGGCTTCCGGCGTAGATTCGATCGCGGCGTGAAGATCGTCGAGGCTGAATTCCGAGTCGCCGGCGATGAATTTGCCGTCGTGACCGCGAACAGGATGACGCCGGCCGTCGACGTTGAAGAAAAGCAAGGTCGAGCCGGGCGCAACTTTCACCTGCGCGTGGAAACCGTTGGACTCGAGTTCCTTGGAGCGGGCTTCGAGTGCGCTGCGAAGCTCATCCGCATCGTGGAGCGCGCGACGAAAGACGTTGGAGGCGAAGCGGTGGAGGCGCGCGTTAAGGGGATCGATGAAAATGATGCCGCGGCCCGCCAGCACACGCGCCAGCAGCTTTCCGAAGCCCGATCCGTACGTATCGGATGGCGTGTACGATTCCCGGAGCGCGCTCGCAATCTTGCCGGCGAACGGTCCTTCCAGACTCGCGGACGCTTCCTCACAGACCGTCGCGATGGCCTGGCCGAAAACGATTTCGCCGACCCGCTTCCCTTCCACTTCCGGCGTGTGCGGCAACTCGTAACGCGTCAATCCGGAACGCGTGCGCCAGACCGAATGATCGACTTCGGCGAGGTCGTGGTCTTCCGTGGCGAGCCAAAAAACAGGAACGGCATCGACTCCGCGTCGGGTAATTTCCTCCGCGAAGCGAATGGCGGAGACGGCTTTGAAGAAACTGTAAAGCGGACCGGAAAAGAGGCCCACCTGCTGGCCGGTGACAATCGCGACAGCTCCTGCCGCGAGACGATCGAGATTCGCCCTGGCATCTTCGCCGGCCCCGAAGCGCGCGTTCTGCTCGCGAAGAATTTCGACGACGGCGCGCCGCGTCTCGGGATCCAGCCGGACTTCATGTGCGGAATCGAGAATACCGTCGGCCGTTGGCGGGTGCGCGTAGTAGGACGAAACGCGATCAAATTCTTCGAGAAAGGTGGAAAACAACGCCGTGATGTGCGGGATTTCGCGGAACGGGAGGCAGTGCGATTCCATCGAGGAGATCATGATACCTGCCGCTCGTCCCATGGACAACAGCGGGCAGGATTCGGGCGGGTTTTCCGGGAGTCAACGCGCATCCGTTGGTTAGACGCGCCAGAAGGCAAACGTAAGCGGTGAGGCCGCTTGCCGCACGCAGTGTTTGGCGGTCTTCGAAGCGAGACTAACGGTACCATTTCGGGCAGCCTGAATGGCCTCTGTTTTGGATGAGCGAAGGGATCGCGCGATTCACGTTTCCTGCCAGCGTTGGCGACTCTGTGAAATCCGCGAAAGCGACAGCCCTTCGGCTGCGCTCAGGGCGGACAAGCTGCCGCACTCCCAAAGCGGCCCGTTTAGCAGGGTCGCAACACACTTGCGCTGAAGCTCCGTAGAGACATTTTTCGGCAAGCTGTCAGCGGGCGGCTGCTTCGGAAAGGAGGCCGTCGAGCAAGGTGTCGATTTCGAGCCGGGCTGCTTCGTTGACGGGTAGAAGCGGAGGCCGCGGAGGTCCGCCGTAGTAGCCGCGACGGTCGAGCGCGTATTTCAGGCCGGCGATGCCGTATTGCGGACCGAACAACTTCCCGGCAGCCGTCAGTTTTTGCTGAAGCCCGCGGGCCCGTTCCGCTTCGCGGCCCTGAAAGGCCTGCCAGATTTCGCAGCACATTTCCGGCAAGGCATTCGCGACGGCGAGAATCGATCCGCACGCGCCGCGCTCGAGCGAATCGTAGAACGTGCTGGCGGATCCAACGAGAGTCTGAAATTCCTTCGGGGCGGCGGCAATGATTTTGGCGGCGCCCTCGACGTCTCCCGAGCTGTCCTTCATGCCGATGATGTTGGGATGCGTTCCGACGCGCGCGATCAGCGACGCCTGGACGGTCACGTGCGTGAAAACGGGAACGGAGTAGATGAGCACGGGGATGCGCGCGGCGTCCGCGACACGAATGTAGTGCTCGGCAAGCATGTCGTCGTTGATGGCGGGCTTGTAGAAGCTGGGCGTGCGCGCGAGCGCCGCGTCGAAGCCGAGCGCGGCGGCGCGAGCTGTATGCTCGATCGTTTCCGCGGTCGATTCGGCGCCGGTGCCCGCGATCAGAACTTTCCCGGGCGCGGCCGCTTCCCTTCCCGTTTCCCAGACGCGATAAACCTCGCTCCAAAGCAGGAGCACGGACTCGCTGGTCGAGCCGTTGAGCACGTAGCCTGCGAGCGGCGTTTCGTTGTAGCGCGCGACGTTCTCGCGCAGACGGTCGAGCGCGACGCCGCTGTCCGGGCCAAACGGCGTCGTAAGCGGGGCGAAAACACCTTGGAGATTCATGCCCGGATTTTACAATACTAAGATCTCGGGACCACACCCGAATGACAGAGGCAAGTGGCTTGGGTGAATTGCCGCACGGCCGAGTAGAATCGAAGGCAGATGCCGCTCCCCAGGCACAATTCGCGTCAGCGAATCGTTTCTCTCGCGCCGAGCGTCACGTCGATTTTAGTGTCGCTGGGCGCGCGGGGCGATCTGGCCGGCGTCAGCAAATGGTGCAACGACGTGGCGCCGGTCGGGCGGCTTCCAAAGGTGGGCGATTGTTGGAAGCTCGACGTTGACGAAGTGATGCGCCTCAGGCCGACCCTTCTGATCGGCTCGGTTCCCTTCGCTGCAGAGACAGTTTCGAAACTACTCGCGCAGCCCGTCGCCTTTCTGGCGCTGAATCCGCGCACGCTTTCTGATATCGAAGCAGACATACGAACGCTGGGACGCCTGACAAATCGCGCGAGCGCGGGAGAAAAACTGATCGCGCGGATGCGCGGCCAGTTCCGAGAGATTGGGAAGCGCGCAAAGATTTCCGCGCAGCGCCGGCCGCGTGTTTACTGCGAAGCTTGGCCTAGTCCACCGATCAGTTCGCCGCCATGGGTCGCAGAACTCGTTTCGCTCGCGGGAGGCGAATTCGCTACCGCGCCGGGCCAGCGCGTTTCGGACGAGGACGTGGCCCGCGCACAGCCCGACCTGATCGTTCTCGCGTGGACAGCCACCGGCGATCGCGCCGATCCTTCACAGGCGCTGCGTAATCCGGCGTGGAAGGATACGCCCGCAGTGAGGAATCGGCGCGTGGTCGTGATTCGTGACGAACTGCTGAATACGCCCGGTCCGCCGCTGGTCGAAGGCGCATGGGAATTGTTTCGCGCGGTCCAGGCAGCGCGGCAAGGGCGCCCGCCTGAAAGGAAAGGCGGCCGCCACAAAGGCAACGGGTTCTCGTGAGCGGGGGATCCACGACGCGCTGAAAGGACGCCGTGCGCACAGTTGTCGCAGCACTGATTGAATCGGACGGCAAGCTGCTCGTGTGCCAGCGTCGGCGCGATGCGGCGTTCGCCCTGAAGTGGGAGTTTCCGGGCGGGAAAGCCGAACCCGGCGAAACACCCGAGCAAGCGCTCGAACGCGAACTGCGCGAAGAACTCGGCGTCGCCGCGCGCGTCGGCCCGGAAGTTCACCGAACGCGGCACAAATACGCCGAGATGCCGGACGCGATCGAGCTTCGATTTTACGCATGCAGCATCACCACCGGAGAACTGAAGAATCTCGATTTCGAGCAGATCGTCTGGCGCGAGCCGCAAGCTTTGCAAGCAATGGATTTCCTCGCGGCGGATCGCGAGCTGATCGCGATGCTGGCGGAAGGATCGCTGCGGTTTCCAACTCCTTGAGTCGCTGCGGGAAGATTACAAATCGCAGTTCAGATGAGAACGTGGCGAAACATCGCGGACACCACGCCCGCGCCACAAAAGACGCTCGGGCGAACCGAGCACGGTGTGGACGAAAGTCCCACGACGAGCCAGAACCGGTCCGTCGTGGCTAGCGAGTCCGGCGTTGGCAAAAGAACACGCCAACATCCGGCTTAATTCTGGGAGAGAGGGGGCCCAGCAACCGGCGCCCCGCATTGCAACAGTGAGCGTCCGGTGCCTTTTTGTGCCCAAAGAATTGCCTGGGTTCTTCGTAGCGAGCGCGATCGATGTGCGTCCGTTTGCGATACGGTGTATTCTTATATTTTAAAGAAACTGAGGGCCGATGAGCTGCCGGCGGCCTGCGAACACACGGCAGAGTTTGCGCAATTCACTTTGGCATCATAAAGGAATGGGAAAGGGACCATGACTGCACTTCGGGAAACGCCACCATTACAGGGTTTGCAGGGCTTGGACGATTTCGAGATTCAGGAGTGGCTGGAGTCGCTGGACTCCGTGCTGCACTCGAGCGGACCGGAAGTCGCCCTGGAGATCCTCGAGCGGTTGCGCGCGCACGCGAAGGTGGTCGGCCTGAACCTGCCCTTTTCCGCGAAGACCCCGTACGTCAACACGATCCCAGTCAGCCTGGAGCCCCGATTTCCCGGCGACCAGCAGCTCGAGCGCAGGATCAAGAGCCTGGTGCGTTGGAACGCGCTGGCGATGGTGGTTCGCGCCAATCGGGTCGAACACAACATCGGCGGCCATATTTCCACGTACGCCTCGGCAGCAGCCCTGTATGAAGTGGGCTTCAACCATTTCTTCCGCGCCCGCACGCCGGAATTCGAGGGTGACACGATTTATTTTCAGGGACACGCTTCCCCGGGCATCTATGCGCGCGCCTTCCTCGAAGGGCGCTTCACGAAGCAGCAGTTGGAAAACTTCCGTCGCGAACTGAAGCCGGGCGGCGGCCTCTCGTCTTATCCGCATCCGTGGCTGATGCCGGATTTCTGGGAATTCCCGACCGTTTCGATGGGGCTGAGCCCGCTGATGGCCATTTACCAGGCGCGCTTCAACCGCTACCTCGAGAACCGCGGATTGAAGCCTGTGACCGACGCGAAGGTCTGGGCCTTCCTGGGCGACGGCGAAACAGACGAGCCCGAATCGTTGGGAGCAATCACGTTGGCGTCTCGCGAAAAGCTGGACAACCTGATTTTCGTGGTGAACTGCAACCTGCAGCGGCTGGACGGCCCGGTGCGCGGAAACGGGCAAATCATCCAGGAGCTGGAGGCGGCGTTCCGCGGGGCCGGCTGGAACGTGATCAAGGTCCTCTGGGGCTCGGAATGGGATCCGATTCTGGAGCAGGACGCGGGCGGGCTGCTGGTCAAGCGTCTTGGCCAGGCCGTGGACGGCGAGTATCAGAAAATTGTCGTTTCCTCGGGCGCGTACGTTCGCGAACATTTCTTCGGCTCCGACCCGCGCCTGCTTAAGCTGGTTGAGCCTTTCTCGGACGAGAAGTTGTGCCGGCTGAGGCTCGGCGGCCACGATCCGCGGAAAATCTACGCGGCGTACAAGGCGGCGGTCGAGCATAAAGGATCGCCAACAGTCATCCTGGCCCGCACCATCAAGGGCTACGGGCTGGGCGAAGCAGGCGAGGGCAAGAACGTTACGCACCAGCAGAAGAAAGTTAACGAAGACGAGTTGCGCGAGTTCCGCACGCGCTTCGATATTCCGATCAGCGATGACGATCTCGCCGACGTGCCCTTCTATCGTCCACCGGAGGAGAGCGAGGAGATTCGATACATGCGCGCCCGGCGCGCCGAACTGGGCGGATATACGCCGAGACGCAGCGTGCGTTCGAAACCGCTGGTAGCCGATCACGATGAACTGTTCGCCGAATTTCTGACCGGCAGCGAGGGCCGGCACGTATCAACGACGATGGCCTTCGTTGCCATGCTGCGCAAAATGCTTCGCGATGCAGAGATCGGGCAATTGGTCGTGCCTATCGTTCCCGATGAGGCGCGCACGTTCGGCATGGAATCGCTCTTCCGCACCGCCGGAATTTATTCGAGCGTGGGCCAACTCTACGAGCCGGTCGATATCAATACTTTGCTGTATTACAAGGAAACAAAGGACGGCCAGATTCTCGAGGAGGGCATCACCGAAGCCGGCTCGATGGGATCCTGCATCGCAGCGGGCTCCGCCTACGCGACGCACGGCATCAACACGATCCCGTTCTTTATCTACTACTCGATGTTCGGCTTCCAACGCATCGCGGATTTCATCTGGGCCGCGGCCGACATGCGCATTCGCGGCTTCCTGCTCGGCGGCACCTCCGGACGCACCACGCTCAATGGCGAAGGCCTTCAGCACCAGGACGGGAACAGCCATGTCCTTGCCCTGCCCGTTCCGAACCTGCGCGCCTACGATCCGGCGTTCGCGTACGAGATCGCCGTAATCATTCAGGACGGCATTCGCCGTATGTACAAAGAGTGCGAAAGCATTTTCTACTACATCACCCTGATGAACGAACCGTATGCCATGCCACCGATGCCGGACGGCGCCAAAGAAGGCATTCTGAAGGGAATGTATCGCTATCGCGCCGCGTCCAATCCGAAGGCCAAGCTGCGCGCCCAGCTTTTCGGCAGCGGGACGATCTTGAACGAGGTGCTAAAGGCCCAGGAATATCTGGAGCAGCACTTCGGGGTTGCAGTCGACGTGTGGAGCGTCACGAGCTATAAGGCGCTGTATGACGACGGGAACGAATGCGAGCGATGGAACCGGCTGCATCCCGGCGAAACGCCTCGCGTGCCTTACGTTACGCGATGCCTGGCCCACGCGCCGGGCGCGCTGGTCGCCGCGTCAGATTACCTGAAGGCTCTTCCGAACGTGGTCAGCAAGTGGATGCCCCGCCGCCTGGCTTCCCTCGGCACGGATGGCTTTGGACGCAGCGAAAGCCGCGAGGCGCTGCGTGATTTCTTCGAAGTGGACTGGCGCTTCGTCACGCTGGCCACACTCGACGAACTCCTTCTTGCGGGGCAGATCGGGCGTGAAATCGTCGACAAAGCCATCACCGACCTGAACATCCGCACGGACAAACCGAACCCGAGAACTTCTTAGGCTTGACCGCGTCCCATTGAAAACTCCGGGCTTCTACACCAGTGCTCGGCCGCCATCTACGGCAATCACCTGCCCTGTGACGAATTCCGCCGTCGCCAGGTACGCCACAGCGCCCGCGATGTCCTCACCGGTCCCCACGCGATGCAGTGGCACCTGACGGATGTAGTCCTCATCGGGCGCCTCGTCCGGAAACTGAATCGTTCCCGGCGCGACGCTGTTCACGCGGATCTGCGGTCCTAGCCCGCGCGCCAGGCACCGCGTCAGCATGATCACACCCGCCTTCGACACGCAATAGTGCGTGAACGCCGGCCACGCCAGAATTCCGCCGAGCGAGGAAATATTCACGATGCATCCGCGCCCCTGCCTCTTCATGATCGGCGTCGCGGCCTGCGCGCACAGAAATTGCGACTTCAGGTTCGCGTTCATGATGCGGTCCCACTGCTCTTCGGTTAATTCTTCGAACTTCGCAGCGAAAAACATTCCGGCGTTGTTCACCAGGATGTCGAGGCGGCCGAATGCGTCCTCGACCGCGGAAAACATTCTCTGCACGTCCGCTTTCCGCGAGACGTCGCCCTGCACGGCAACCGCTCTCCTGCCCGCGTTTTCAATCTCGCGCACCACCTGATCCGCTTCCGGCTTGGATGACAGATAGTTCACGGCGATGTCGGCTCCGTCCGCCGCAAGCCGCAGCGCGATGCTCCGGCCAATCCGTTTCGCCGCGCCCGTTACGAGCGCGACTTGCCCCTCCAATGGTTTCGCCGCCATTCGTTACCTCCTCGTTCCTTTCTTGGATGCGCGACAAAGCGAAAATATCTTGTATATTATTCCGTCGCTGCGAGCGATCACTTCGCGCTGCGTCGGCCCGCACCGCAGGATTGCACGACAACCGGGAGGAGTTGCGCGTGAAACCATTGCACTGGACGCTTCTTTGCCTGCCGCTCGCGTTCGTTGGCGGACTCGCTTTCGCGCAGAGGCCCGACTGGAACGCGCTCGGAAAAGCCTGGTGGTCGCACGTGCGGTATCTCGCGAGCGATCAGCTCGAAGGCCGCGAGACGGGAAGCCCCGGCTTCGAAAAGGCCGCCGATTATATGGCCGAACAGTTCCGCGCATCTGGATTGCAGCCCGCCGGCGTCGACGGGTATCGCCAGCC
Organism: Candidatus Acidiferrales bacterium; assembly: GCA_035307985.1. Lineage (GTDB taxonomy): Bacteria > Acidobacteriota > Terriglobia > Acidiferrales > UBA7541 > Palsa-295. The sequence goes on along the minus strand of DATGHM010000113.1, from coordinate 53,822 downwards.
GATCGGCTTCAACGTCGTGCGCATCGATGAAAGCCTCTCTTCGCTCGATCTGATTCGCGAGGGGAAAGCCGAGCCGGTCAAGCTTGGCGAGGACGCCATTCTGGGCATCAGCTCGCACGCGGCGGAGCACAGCGAAGCCGGCGCTGTGTTCGTCGGGTACGCGCTCACCGTGCCCGAGCTGAATTACGACGATCTAGCGCGCCTCGACGTGAAGGGAAAGATCGTCGTCTACGTGACAGGCGGCCCGGCGAACATGCCCGGCCCGGTGAAAGCGCATTACGAGTCCGCCGAAGAGCGGCGCAAGGCGCTGGCCAAGGCGGACGTAATCGGCACAATCGCGATTCCCAACCCGAAAGCCGCGGAAGTGCCCTGGTCGCGGATCGCCGCGTCGCGCTTTCAACCAAGAATGGAATGGCGCGATGCGGGCGCCGAGGTTGCACCCCCGCTGCAAGTCTCGATTCTATTCAATCCAGCGCACGCCGAGACGCTGTTCGCGGGAAGCGGCCATACGTTTCAGGAAATTCTCGCGGCGCTCAATGCCGATAAGCCGCTGCCGCACTTCCCTCTCGCCGTGAAGGTTCGGTCGCGCCTCGGGATGGTTCGCTCCGAAGTGAAATCCGGGAATATCGCCGGCGTGCTGCCTGGGAGCGATCCGCGGCTCAAGAATGAGTACGTGATCGTCAGCGCGCATCTGGATCATCTCGGAATCGGCGCGCCCGTCAACGGCGACAGGATTTATAACGGAGCGATGGACGACGCTTCGGGCGATGCGTCACTGATCGAAATCGCGCGCGCGATGAAGAATTCAGGCGCCAGACCGAAGCGCTCGATTCTCTTCCTCTCTGTAACCGGCGAAGAGAAAGGCGAACTCGGCTCGGAATATTTTGCGGCGCATCCCACAGTTCATGGCCCGATCGTCGCCGACATCATATGGACATGTATCTCCCGCTCTTCGCGTTGAAGTATCTGGAAGTGCAAGGGCTTGGCGAATCGACGCTGGGAGACGATATCCGTGCGGTTTGCGAGCGAGCGGGCGTGCAAGTCCAAGCCGACAAGGAGCCTGAGCACAATCGCGTCATCCGCAGCGATCAGTACAGCTTCATCAAGAAGGGACTTCCGGCCCTCGCCTTCAAGTTCGGCTACATTCCCGGCACGCCAGAAGAGAAACTCTTCAAGGGGTGGTATGCCGAACGCTACCACGCGCCGTCGGACGGCGTGAAGCAGCCCGTCGATCTCGTCGCAGCGGCGCAGTTCAACGCGATCCTGGAGAAGCTGGCGCTGCGCGTTGCCGACGCGGAGCAGCGCCCCGCGTGGGAGCCCGACAGCTTCTTCGGCCGCTTCGCCCGCGAGTGATTCTTTTGTTGCAGCGACCCGGACGAACACACTGAGAGCACTGGCGTACTAAGGGCGTAAGCTGCGGGAGAGTGCGGCGCGAGCCTGGTTCCCGGCTTCGCCACCGTCTCTGGTTCATCGTGAGCCTTAAGACGACGTCTCGCGAATGTCGCCCTTGGCCTGTTTATTGGCCTGCTTGACGGCGCCCTTGGTATCCGAAGAGTTCAAGTCGGGCTTCACCGTGTGGATCGCCTGCCCAAGGCTCGAGCCCTTTGCTGGGACCGTCATATTCGGACACGCATCCGCCGTCGCCAGTTCCGTGCACTTCAGCGTCGCGAACGGGATGTCCAGATTGTTCGAAACGTGAACTGCGGCGACGAATTGCCCGAGGTTCTTGAACCCGCTTGCCGCCGCCTGCAGATCCGTGCCGGCGGGCAACAGGCCGCTCAGTTTTGAAGCAAGCTGCGTATTCTGCGTAAGCAGTTCGCCCGCACTGCGCAGGCCCGACATCGCTGAACCGGAGTGCCCTTGTCCCACCGAGCCCATCGAACCCGCCGCGGTGGCGCCTCCTGGATGGTTCTGACTGCGGCCTTGCGCGGCGGCTGGAATTGCAAACAACCAAGCCGCGGCAGCCGCTATCGCAACGGTTACGATTGTGCGTTTCATAAGTTGCCCTCCTTAATGACTCCCGACTTCAGTCCGTACGTGACTTACAAACTTGGAACACGCAAGATCTTGCGCATGTTCACTGTGACGCCGAAAGAAACCGTGTTGAGATCGTAGTGTGTGCTGCGGCTGTAGCCCACTGTAAAGTCCAGGGCGCGTGTGGCCGCAAGATCCCCTCCCACGCTGAATCCATTATCCGCAGCCAGGCTTGCCCCGCCCGTCGTTTGCGGGTTCTGAAAAAACGGTGGCCCGTGTCCTCCCGAAGCACCCCCTCCGTTTCCCGCCACGCGGCTGCGGATGTCCTGTGTTCCCCACGGCGCCACATCGAAGGCCGAGGCCGCCACTCCCAGCCGATCAATCACGTGATACGAGGCACCGAGTTGGAAATGGGCCAGGTTGCCGTAGGAAGCAAAGGGCCGCCCGTAGACGAACGCGTCGGGGATGGAGTCCGCCAGGCCGAATTCAAAGAACGGCATCCAGTTGCCGAAGCCGCGATCGATTCGATTCGTCCAATCGTATGTCGCGTGGCCAGTCGAGATTCCGTCGGAGGTGCTGCCCGTGGGCGCGCGTCCGGTAAGCTGTGTCTTGAAATTCAGCAGTGGATTGGGAAATGAAAGCCGAACTTGTCCGTAAAGGTCGCCCAGCGCCGTGAAGGAATTGGTCGTCGAGGCTCCCGAATTCGTTATGGTCGTTGCGCGAACGAAATAAACGGGAAGGCCGCCGTCAAAAAGCAGGCGTCGGTCGAACATATAGCCAACCGACGAATCGAGCAGCGTCACTTGGCCATCCGTGTTCGAACTCCCGTTGAATGACTCGACCCAGGTGTAGTGATTCTCAGCGCCGCCGGCCGAAATCACGGGCGAGCCGGCTGAAGAACCACCGGTCTGGGATTGCGCCCGAGCGCACGGCGCGAGCAACAACACGGCGGCCGCGGCGAGAAGTGGAAAAAGCCGGAGTCTCGCCTTCTTGCTCGTGGATTCAACTCGACCGCACCGCAGACTGCACCCAGGAGTCGGGATCATTTTTTATTTTTAACCTGTATAAAGTCCCCGGAGGTAAACCCTTAAGTCGAATATCCAACGAACACACGCTTGCATACGATGATGTCGATCTGCGCAAGCGGGCTGCCAAGCTGCGAGCTGAAATGGTACTCGATAGCAAGTACTTGTCGTTCACTGCGCTGCAGACGGATGACACTTTTTGTCCATCCATTTGCAAAGAGTCTCGCCGCGCACTTCTTACATTGTTCAGGGGAGAAATTGTCCCGGCCCGGGAAAGCGGTGGCGCGCGTTATCCACTTGAAATTGCCCGTGTCCTTGTGCGAGTTTCTTTCTGCTTTTTCGAATGCGATCGACACGGATACAAGATGACACTTGACCTGCTCGCAATTGCAGCGCACCCGGACGACGTTGAGCTGACCTGCGGGGGCACCCTTCTCAAGATGGGGGCAGCCGGCTATCGCACTGGCATTCTCGATCTGACGCAGGGCGAGACCGGTACGCGCGGCACGCCCGCGATTCGCGCTCGCGAAGCGGCCCGCGCGGCGAAAATCCTCGGCGTGCAAACGCGCCGCAACGCCGGTCTTCCGGACGCACAACTGCGAGTCTCAGACGACTACAAGGCTATCGTCACCGAAATCATCCGCGATCTTCAGCCGCGCACCGTCATCCTTCCTTACTGGGAAGGACGCCATCCCGACCACTACACTGCCGCTACGCTCGGCTACGAAGCCTGCTTCATCGCCGGGCTCAAAAATTATCACGTGGCCGGCGAGCCGTTCCGCCCGTTCAAGATCATTTACGCCGCGGCGTACGCGGCAGTCGCGCCTACGTTCGCCGTGGATATCACGAAGTACTACGAACGCCGCCGCCGCGCCATTCTGGCCTATGTTTCGCAGTTCACACCCTCTAAGCGCACACGTTCGAAGGTCTTTCTCCCGCTCGACGAGCTGGAGGAGCGGATGAATTTTGTCGCGCGGCAGTACGGCCGCATGATCGGCGTGAAGTATGCGGAAGGATTCGTGGTCAAGGAAGTCATGCAGGTGGACGACGTCGTGAAAATGCCCGTTCGGTCGATTTGAAACAGCGCGGGGCGTCAGGATCTTCGCTCGCCTTCTCGAATGATGGTACGGCCGAGTCGCCTAAAAGTCGTCGGATTCCTGAGTGAAGGTAAATCCCGGCAGAGAGACCACCTGGCCTGCGTGCGAAACCTTCACACGCACGGGAGCCTCGGTTTCCGCGCCCGCTTTGCGCAGAACAGCGAAAGTGGCGAGGGCTTCATTATAGATTTTCGTGACGAGGAATTGCTCTCCGCCCTCGTCTCTCTTCCAAACCTGGCCCACCTGAAGTTTTCGTACCGGCACGCTATGACTCTAGACAGAAACCGGACGAGCGTCAATAACGCCCGCGCCGAGCGTCTCCTGGCAGGCTCTATTTGTGGCTCCGCACTTCCAAATTTTCGCTCTGACGGAACTCATCCTCCCGCTGCATGAAATAGTGAGGTTGCTCGTCAAATTCTGTCTGGATGTGCGGGTGCTCGTCGAAGAACTCACGCAGGTCGCCGTGATGGTGCAGGAAGTTCAGATCCTGGACGACCAGCGGGTTGCTTTCGATCCGTTTCGCGACGTCCTTGTGCTTGCGCAGAAACCTCGCTATTTCCGCCAGGTCGCGATTGCTCAAATGCTGATCCTGACTGACCTGCGAAGGGGCCGCACCCAGTCCGTTGCTGGGAACGAAGTATCGAGGATTTTCTGCGAATGCCTCTCTGACGCGCAAGTGCTCGTCGAAAAACCGGCGGAGATCGTGGTGGTGGTTGAGATACTTGTGGTTGGTGACGAGCAGCGGGTCTTTGCGGAGATCCCTGGCGATCTTCGGGTTGTCCTCCAGGAATTGGTCCATGCGGGCGACGTCTTCCTGACTCACGCCGAATTCAAACTTCGGCACATCCGGACGAGCCGCCTTCATGGGAACCGGTTTCGGTCTAGACGCGGCTGCGCTCTCGGTGGACCCCTTGCCCGCCGCGATAAAGTAGCGTGGATTCTGCACAAACTCCTCGCGCGCGCGCGGGTGTTGACTCACGAATGTTTGCAGGTCCGTGTGGCCGGCGAGGAAAGTCGAGTCGTTGATCAACGCGGGATTCTGCTTGAGCAGTTCCCTGATATCCGGGTGTGCGCCGAGAAACCCGTTCATTTGGTCTGCTTCCGCCTGGTCGAGCCTCGGATTCGCGTCCGTCTTCGCCGCGTTGTCCATGTTCAGGTCGGCAAAATTCGCCCGGCGAGCCAGATACTGCGGATCTCTTTGGAGTTGCGCCTTGACCGCCGGATGATGATCGAGAAACATTTGCAGATCGGGTTCCTTCTGAACGTACTCGGGATCATTGACGAGCGACGGGTTCGATCCGAGTTCCCTTTCGAGGATCGGGTGGCTATCCAGGAAGCGGTCCAGGTTAGCCAGTTCTTCGCGGCTTGCGTCCGTTTGGCTCGCGCTCTGCGGCTGCGCTGTCGCATTTCCCGCGGGCTGCTGTTTCGCATTCGCCTGTGCCATGGTAACCGTTAGGCTGACGATACAAATCATCCCTGCCTGGACGCTCGCGCCGGCCAACACTCGAAAACCGCCATTCCGCATAGAGCCTCCTTTGGTTCTTGCCCTCCTTCACATCGGCTTCATCCTTGATATCTGACCACCTCGTCGGCCCCGACGTGAATCCGCAAAAAACGGTAATTAACGCCTGAAAACGTCTATCAGGGATTTCATGCAGATCGGGCGGGTAGACCCATGTAGGGGCAGCGTCGCAGCCCCGGATGATGCTGGCTCAGGCCATTTCGGCTGACTTTCAAGTTTTCAAGTCTGGTGGAGGTCGCCGGCCAGATATTTGAATCCCGAATCGACCGCGACGAGCCGTGCCCACGCCCCCCAAACGCAGTGAGGTCTGGTCGGTGACCCAAATCGCTTCTGCTTGTGGCTCCCCTGCAACTGTTTCCGAGCTTTCCTCATCCTACCGTTGGAGCAAGAAAGAAATTGTGGGTGTATACTGCAACGATAGTTTCCAGGTATTCGCCAGACGCGTGACGCTGCGCTTTCCGCATTTTCGCTGGCAAGACCTGAGCAAGCCGGTTGACCCGGAGGTGGGCCATGAATAAGTCCTTTGCGGCTCGATGCTTGGCGGCAATGGTGGCGACCTCGCTGCTGGCCTTGCCGGGCCTGGCGATGCCGCTACCCCAGTCCACGCAGCCCCCGCTGCCGGGAGCCCAGCAGTCTCCCCAGCAACAAACGCCTCCCGTGCAGACGCCTTCGCAGTTGCCTGCTCAGAACACTCCGCAAACGCAGAGCCCGACAACAGCCAACGTTCCCTACGGCCCGCTGCCGCAAAACGCGCATCCCGACGTCAAGCAGGGCAGCGTCGACGACGTGAACGCGATCGGCAACCGGAACGTGGGCGGCGGCCTCGACTTTTATTCTCTCGAGCATGAGATCGCTCTCGGCAAGCAGCTCGCGCAGGAAGTGGATCGCTCGGCGAAATTCATCGACGATCCTGTGATCGACGAATACGTGAATCGCGTCGCGCAGAACCTGGTTCGCAATTCGGACGCGCGCGTTCCGTTCACTGTAAAGGTGATCGATTCCGACGTGGTGAACGCCTTCGCCCTTCCCGGCGGATTCTTCTACGTCGATAGCGGCTTGATTCTGCGGGCGGACTCGGAAGCGGAACTTGCCGGACCCATGGCGCATGAGATCGCGCACGTCTGCGCGCGCCACGGCACCAAGCAGGCCACAAAGGGCGACATCACCCAGATGGCCATGATTCCCGCCATGATCTTCATTCCGTACTCATGGGCCGGCTATGCCATCTATCAGGGCATGAATTTCATGATCCCGCTTACCTTCCTCAAATTCACACGCGACGAAGAGCGCCAGGCCGATTTCCTCGGCACGCAGTACATGTGGAAGGCGGGATACGATCCGAACGCGTTCATCTCCTTCTTCGAAAAAGTGGAAGCCATTGAAAAGAAGGAGCCCGGAACGATTCCGAAGATTTTTGCCTCCCATCCGCCCACTCCGGATCGCGTTGAGGCCATTCAGAAGGAGATCGCGACGATTTTGCCGGAGCGCCGGCAATACATCGTCACGACTTCCGAGTTCGATGCGGTCAAGCGCCGCCTGGAGATGATCGAGTCGAACCAGAAGCTCGACAACAACAATCCCAATAAGCCCACGCTGCGCAAGCGCACCGACCACAACAAGGGTGGCGATACGGCCGGCGATCAAACGAAGCCCGACGGCGATCGCCCGACGCTGAAGCACCGTCCCGACGACCAGCAGCAGCAGTTCTAGATTTGCGGCGCGATAGACCAGACCGCACCAGGGCCAAAAACGAAAATCGGTGAAGGCGCTCGGCACAACCGGGCGCCTTTTCATTTGCGCGCAGGATAGCTCGGTTCGCTGCATCAGGCGATCTTCCTGCCTTCCGTGTAACGGCGTTCACTTGTCCCGCAACGCGGGGCTGCGTTTTCAGAACGACCCACCTTGCACACTCCGCGTTTCCTCCTTCGCGGCCGCCGTCGTATACTGCCAACCCGATGCGCAACCACTTCGGGCTCGTTCTGCTCTGCGCCGTCATCGCCATACCTGCTGCTGAAGCGCATCACACCGCATCTGCCGCCGCCCGCATCAGACCCGGACTGAAAATCTTCTCGCTTCCCGCTGCCGACCCGCAGCCTCCCGGGCGACCGACGTTTGGCGCCATCCTCCTCGGTGGCGCCGGAGATGTTGACGACGCCACGCGCTTTCTGTGCCGCCATGCTCACGGCGACGAAGTTGTCGTCCTGCGAGCCAGCGGCACCGACGCCTACAATCCCTATTTCCATCAACTCTGCCCGAACAATTCCGTCAGCACGCTTCTGATCACCTCGCCCGAAGGAGCTGCCGATCCTGCCGCAATCCGCCGTGTGCGCGACGCGCACGCTATCTTCTTTGCCGGCGGCGACCAATCGAATTACGTGAGATTCTGGCCGGGGCCCATGCAGCGCGAAATCGACGCGGCCATCGCTCGCGGCGTCCCGATCGGCGGCATCAGCGCCGGGCTCGCTGTCCTGGGCGAGTTCGTTTTCTCTGCGCGCCACGACACGATCACCAGCCCCGAGGCCTTCGCCAATCCGTTCGATCCCAAGCTTACGCTGGACCGGAACTTCCTCTCGATCCCCGTTCTGCGCGGCATCATCACCGACAGCCACTTCTCCGAGCGCAGTCGCATGGGGCGGACGGTTGCATTCCTCGCGCGTATCTTGCACGATGGCTGGGCGGATCCGGCTCGCGCGATCGGCATCGATCAGGAGACCGCAGTGCTTGTCGAGGCGGATGGCAAAGCGGCCGTAGTCGGCAAGGGCTCCGCCTATTTTCTCGAGTTGGCGCACCAGCCGGAACGCTGCGCGCCCGGCAAATCGTTGACCGTCCACGGCGTCCAAGCGTACGCAATTCGTGGCAGGCCGCAGGCCAACGGCACTGCGGGTTTCGACCTGAAGTCCTGGACTGGACGCGGTGGCGCATCATTCATGCTCGACGTCGCGAACGGCGTCATGACGCGCACCAGCCGCCAAACTCATCCAAAATGATGCTAACAATCACTCCGGCCCAGGAGGAAGGAAACCATGGCCAGCTGTGAGCACGTGAAAGAAATCAGGAAAGTGAAACCGAGCGCCAACGGCTGCGAAGATTGCCTCAAGATAGGCGATTCGTGGGTCCACCTGCGTCTTTGCCTGACCTGCGGACACGTCGGCTGTTGCGACAGCTCGAAGAACAAGCACGCAACGAAGCATTTTCATGCTACAAAGCACCCCATTATCCAGTCGTTCGAGCCGGGCGAGGACTGGCGCTGGTGCTACGTGGATGAGATGGAAGTTTGACCTGCCGGAGGCACGTTGATCCACCGAAGTCGGGTTGACTGCCGGACGCGGGTTTAAAGTTCGGACCTGAATCCATGGCCGCTGGGCAATCGCCAAGCCGAGAGCAAGCGTGGCCGCCGCTGCCGCTCGCTGAATGGAGCGAAACGCGCGACACGCTGCACATGTGGACGCAAATCGTGGGCAAGATTCGCCTGGCGCTCAGCCCTCACGTCAACCACTGGTGGGAAGTTCCACTCTACGTCAGCGCGCGCGGCCTCACGACATCTCCCATTCCCTCCGCGCAGGGAATTTTCGAGATCAACTTCGATTTCATTGATCACAAGGCTGACATCGTTCCCGCCTGGACGCGCGCCGTCAGCATGCGACTCTACACGCGCAGCGTAGCCGGATTTTATCGCGAACTGATGCAGGCGCTCGAATCCCTCGACATCCACGTGAAAATCTGGACCATGCCGCAGGAGGTTCCCAATCCCATTCGCTTCGACCGGGACGTCACACACGCGCGCTACGATCCCGCTTACGCCAACCGCTTCTGGCGCGTAATTTCGAGCGTCGACACCGTCTTGAAGGAATTTCGCTCGCATTTCGTCGGCAAAGTCAGCCCCGTGCACTTTTTCTGGGGCAGTTTCGACTTGGCGTTCACCACGTTTTCGGGACGTCGCGCGCCCGAACGCCCGGGCGCCGACCGTATCACCCGCGAAGCCTATTCGCACGAGGTGTCCAGCGTCGGCTGGTGGCCCGGCGGAGGTGACGTCGCCGAGCCTATGTTCTACGCCTACGCTGCTCCCGCCCCGCCCGGCTACGGCGAGAGTCCCGTCTGGCCCGAAATGGCACATTATGATGCGAAGCTCGGTGAATTCCTCTTGAGCTATGACGAAGTTCGACGCTCCGCCGACCCGCGCGCCTCGATCCTGAGCTTTGCCGAATCCACCTACGACGCGGCCGCCAACCTCGGCCACTGGGACCGCGTCTCCCTCGAACGTACTCCCTCGAGCTGATCAGCCTGTATCTGACTTCATCAGCGCGCCGCAGCCCGACGAGAGGGCCAGGACTTTGCGAGGTCCTTCGTACAGTAAACACCGTATGGCGGAATGCCCTCGCGTTCGGTCAATCTATGGCACTGGAGAATCCTGCCCCTTCGTTGATGTTAGTTCAGCGGTAACGACGGCGCGCCCCGCGACTCCTTCCCAGGGTTTGAGCCGAAATCACCCGGCGCAGTGTGGCCGCTGAGCACGTTTACTCGGAGTGTTGATCCCAGTCTGGGAGCGCAAACCGATGCCTGCGCACTTGGAATTGCCCACCGAGAACGAGGGCGTTGAAGGAACCCGAATGCGAGAAGGCCAATCGAGCGACGCCTTACTTTCGGCTCGTGGCGATTCCATAATGATTGCTTTACTCGTTACGGTAATTGCCGCGTCTCTCAATGTTTTGACGTTCGGGTTCGGATACGGCGGAGCCAACCATTCTTTCGAATTGCCCCTGGTGAACTGGCTGCAGCGCCCGTGGCTGTACCCGCACGACCTTCTTCGCACAATGTTCGCCAGGTTTCCCACTGCGTTTTGGCCGGTTGTCGCCGACCTGGGCCGCTGGGTCGGAACCTACAGGGCCTTGTGGGTGCTCTTCGTGCTCACGAAGCTCATTTTCTTCGCCGGAATCGTGGGACTGTTGCGAAAAACGGTGCGCAGCGCGTTACTGGCAGGAATGATTGCTATCGGCGTCGCGCTCTCGCCTTTCCTGAACGGCTACACGCCGTTTGGAGCGTCCGATATTCTGAACAGAACGGAGACCCAGACGTCGCTTGCAGTCGCCCTCCTGGTGTGCGCGCTGTGGTTCCTCGTGGAAAAAAGATGGCTTGGAGTCAGCTTAACAATTGGAATCGCCATTTTCATGAATTGCGCGTTCGCCGGCTTCTTTATAATCCCTCTGGCCGTGTTTGCCGTTCTCGACTGGCGCTCGTGCGGGAACAGGATCGTTGCGGCGGGAACGCTTTTGGCGGCGGCCGCGGCGTCTTATCTCTTCATCTACGCCCGCAAACTGCCGTCCAGGTTTCCGCCCGGGTACATACAAACGGTCCTCTGGCGTTACCCGTTACATTGGAGGCTGCTCAGCCACCCAGGCCCGGAATTGCTTCGCGGGATCGGAGTCTTGGCGGCCGCAGCGGCGGCAATCCTTGTGGCGCGCAAGTATAAGGTCAATCGTGACCTCCGTCTCGAGTTGCTGACTGCGGTTTTTGCGGCTTACGTCGCCCTCGGAGCTGTCGCGGGGCAATTCTTCCTGAACCACACCGTTATCCTGATACAACCGCTGCGTGCAGACTCGTTCCTCTTTCTGCTCGCGATGCTTTTGATCGAAGCATATGCCGCAAATGTTCTTCTGGAATCCTTTGGCTACGGAGACAACCCCATCTGGGCGTTCAGTATTGTGGGCTTGCTGCTGCCGCTCTTTCAGGACTCGGCACCGTTGATCCTGTACTTCGCTTGCGTGGGACTGGCCCTGTTTCCGCGGCTGATTCCTCAGCAGCTTCGATTGAAAAGGTCGCTGGCGGGATCGAAATGGATGATCATGGCGGTGGTCGTCCTGGCGCCGGGCGCAACATGGGTGCTGGAGCGCGGGCACTTAACCCCCCTGCGAATCTCCCTCATCGTCGCGTTGGCTGCTGCAGCCGCGTTGCCGCATTTTCGCTGGGGGTGCCGGGAGGACACGCTCGCTGCGGTGATTGTCGGATTGGCCTTCGCGCTCACGGCTCTCCACGCGGCGCCCAACGCGCGCCATCTTTGGGATCCAGAGAACGGGCTCACTCCCGCGGATAAAGCATGGCGTCAAGTCCAGCTCTGGGCAAAAGCGAATACTCCGGTCGATTCTCAGTTCCTGGTGCCTCCTTACGAGCAGGGCTTCCGCGACTTTTCCGAACGGTCGAGTTGGGTGGATTGGAAAGACGGCGCGGCGATCGCCTTCGACCCACCGATCCTGGCCGAGTGGCTGCGGCGTCTGAACGCGATCGGATCTGGTCTGGTGCCAGGCCGTGATTGCTCGGAGTCCATGCTGCAATACAACAGTCAGCCCTGGGAAAAGCTGAGAGCAGTTGCTCGTGCCAATGGCCTTCGCTACATCGTGCAATCGCGCGACGTCGCCGATCCCGAGGCGCCGGTATTCGCGAACAAGTACTTCGCCGTCTACCGGGCGGACTAGTGGGAACGCGCTTGAGACAAGGGCTGGTGCCTTCGCGGGATTAGCTGGGCAAAGGAGATCGCAAAAGATAGGGCCGCGGCGGTCCGGGGAGGACGCGGATCGTGCCACGGCGATTGAGAAAGTGGCGCTGCGCGCGGCGCCCCCACGATTTCACGAACCAGTAGTTCAATGCGCCGGCAGCCCCCGCGCTCAGTATGGGGATGACGCGGGTGCCGATCGTCTCGGCGACCTCCGCACCGGCCTTTAAGGCCACCGCGTCGACGATTTTCGGGACCAGGCGCTCCATGGCCTGTTTCCCCAGGAAATCGCGTCCCAGATCCAGACCCGCGGCGCTTGCTGCGGCGAGCCACAGACCGACGAGTTCCTCGTCGCTCGAATAGTCGAAGCCATACGTGACGCTAAGCTTCTGCAGCATACGCACGGTAACGGCCGCCAGGATCCCAAAATCCGGCAGGGCGGCAGCCAACCCACCAAGTCCCAGCCCGGCACCTTCGAGCGCCGCCAATCGGGAAGACATCCTGATGACGCGATCTGCGTGAGGGTTCAGTTCCTCGTCGTTCAAATACTGCAGATCCTGCCAAGAATGAATGGCCGGAAGATTCAGACGGCGCTTGAGCTTCTCGAAGTAAGCCTGTGGATCGAGACGGATCCCTTTGTACGCGTGCCGAAAGCCTGCCCGCGAGGATGCCCGCAACAAACGGTAGGCTTTGTCCGACAATACCTTTTCGACCGCCATTACATTCCCTTCCCTCTGGTCAATTCTCCCTCAACTGCATCATACGGCGAAAGCCCGTTTTTTCCTGACGTGTCAAACGCAACTCTCGAATTGCTCCGGAATTTGATGCTATGATGATTTCGCCTCACTGTTGTGCGTTTCCTTCCGTTTCAGGGCGCGGTAGCCAAGTGGTAAGGCGAAGGTCTGCAAAACCTTTACCGGCAGTTCGATTCTGCCCCGCGCCTCCAAATCAACCCACGATCACGTGAGCGACCGCCGCGGCGAGAATAGCTCCGGCCAACACGGTAGCCACGGTTAGCAAACCAATCACCGCATGTTGCCGAAAAATCCCAAGCGCGAGCTTCACGTCGTCCCGCAACACCTGGTCCTCGCGCCAGTTTTGCAGCAGCACCACGCAGCCTAGAATAATAGCGACGGCTGGCAGACCCATGAACAGTACGGCCGCGCTCGTCTGCGAGATGTGTGTCATCGTCCATTCGAAAATGAGCCAGCTGGTATGTGACGGTTCGTATTGGCGCGGCTGAAGCTGGCGCAGCGCGGCTGCCGTCAGAAAGACGGTGGCCGGGAGCACCATCACCCACTCGCTGAGGGCAAGGAACGACATGCGAGACGGCTTTAGTGATTGCATGGGGAATCCTCCTGCTCAGCTTTATATTGCAAAGTACATCTCGATGTCAAGTACATTTCATCCGAGCCTTGCCCGTGCGTCGCTCAAGCCCTCTTTTACCTGGTCGCGAGTTCCTCGATTCAGCCGCTTTCTTGCGTTCTTTCCTTCCTCGCCCCGGCTTCTTCCTTTGCTTCAGTTCGTTTTCCTGAGCTACACTTATCGATTCGTTCCACGCTGGAGAACCGCTCATGCTCGTCGTAATGCACGCGCACGCAACCGAAGAACAGGTTCGCGCGGTCTGCGAGCGCATCGAGTCGCTCGGCTACAAGGCACTCCCCGTTCCGGGCGCGGGGCGCACGGCCGTCTGCATCACCGGCAACAAAAGCGTGGTCGACGTCGGCTCTCTCGAATCGATGTCCGGCGTGGCCGAATGCATTCCGGTCAGCAAGCCCTACAAGCTGGTCAGCCGCGACGTTAAAGAAGAAAACACCGTCGTCCGCATTCCCACTCCCTTGGGCGACGTGGCGTTTGGCGACACGACGCTCGCGATTGTGGGCGGACCCTGCGCGATCGAAACGCGCGAGCAGGCGTTTGCGGTGGCGAAGGGAGTCAAAGCCGCAGGAGCGCGGCTTTTTCGCGGAGGGGCATATAAGCCGCGAACTTCGCCGTACAGCTTTCAGGGGCTTGGCGAGCCGGGACTACAGATTCTGGCGGCTGTTCGCGACGAGTTCGGCCTGGGCATCGTCACCGAAGCGATCGACAACGAATCGCTGGATCTCGTCGAGAAATACGCTGACGTGATCCAGATCGGCGCGCGCAACATGCAGAATTTCTCGCTTCTGAAGCGCGCGGGGCGCTCGAAAAAGCCCGTTTTGCTCAAACGCGGCATGTCGGCAACGCTCGACGAGTTCCTGATGGCCGCCGAGTACGTGATGTCCGAGGGCAACTACAACGTGATCCTCTGCGAGCGCGGCGTGCGCACCTTCTCTGATTTCACGCGAAACACGCTCGACCTGAGCATCATTCCGGCCGTCCAGAAGCGCAGCCATCTGCCGATTGTGGTCGATCCGAGCCATGGCACCGGCAAGCGGCACAAGGTGCTGCCGCTCTCGCGGGCGGCCGTCGCGGTGGGCGCGGACGGGCTGCTCGTCGAGGTGCATCACGATCCCGACCGAGCGCTTTCCGATGGGATGCAATCCATCCTGCCGGAAGAGTTCGCGCAACTTATCGTGGAAGCGCGCGAAATCGCCGCAGTCCTCCATCGCACCGTCAATTAGCTCTGGTTCGTGCCCCACAGTCGTCGTTCTTGTCCGGATTAGAATCCTCATCTGCGGCGGGTCTGAGCCCCGCCCTCCCCTACAGAGCATGAGGCTTTGATAATGTTCACGGACGCTCCGTTTCTCGGTTAGCAATTTTCGGTCAGCGCGGCGCGACGACCTGGCGGGAGAGGATGGATTTCTTGGAGCGGCGGAATTCGGAGGCTTCTGCGTTATAGGCGGCGCCGAGGAGGACGATCGTGGCGGTGAGGTACATCCATAAGAGCAGGCCGATGGCGGCGGCGAGCCCTCCGTAGACCAAAGTGTAAGGGACGCGGCGAACGTAGAAGCCGAAAACAACGTCGGCGGCCCACCATAGAACGCTGGCGATGAGCGCGCCGGGGAGGAGCTCGATGATGCCGGGATGGCCGGGACGTCCGAGACGATAGATCACGATCAGAGCGGTCATGGCGAAAATGAAGACGGCGACGGCGTAGACGACAAAGGCAAGAGTGTGGGCAAACTGGAGCGAGACTCCCGCGCGGTGAATGAACCAAAGGCGGACGGCCTTGCCGAAGACGGTGAAGGCGACGACGAGGAGAACCGGAATGATGGTCAAGCAGAGCATGGTGAGAGCCCGCATCTGGCGCTGCCAGTAGCCGAGGGCGATGGGGTCGCCTTCGATGAGACGAAAACTCTCGATGAAGCCGACCATGACCTGCGAGCCGGCAATCAGAGTTCCGCCCAGGCCGAGGTAGGTCCAGCGTTGGGAGTGCGGGCCGCGGCGGAGAAAATAGTCGGAGACAACTTGCGTGCTGCTGGGAGGAAGGATCAGGTTCAAGCGTTCGGGAATGGTGCGCACGGCGTCGTGTAAGAACGACGTTCCGCTGAGCAGGCCGAGGGCGAACAGCAGCATGGGAAAAAACGCCACGAACATGTTGAAGGCGATGGCCTGGCTGACAGTGATGCAGTCAGGGAAAATGCGCCCGCAGCCCAGTACAAAATGTCGCGTCGTCTTGATCACGCCCCGATTCACCGGAAGAGTAGTTGGATGTACATTCCTAGACGGATTATACGGGACCAGGCAAATACACGCGACCTCGAACGCTTGCGGGGGGTGCAGGCGGGCGGTACACTTCGCCGGAAAATCGATTGACCAGGGATGAGCACAGATCGATACAGATGGGAAGAACCTGCGATCAGAACTGAATACCGGAGACCGTTGAGAAAAGCGTGAAGGCCCGACAGGTATCTGACGTTGATTCGCCTTGTTTTCATCCGTGTTTATCTGTGTTCATCTGTGGTTTCAAACAGGCGGTGAATCGTGACGACGGCGGGAGAGAAACGCGAGTCGCGCAGCGAAGAAATCGTGCGGAAGCACAAAGAATTCATCTGGCCGGCGGTGGCGAACTACTACGCCAAGCCGCTGGTGGCGGACCACGCCTCGATGCAGTATCTGTGGGACATCGAGGGCAACAGATACCTCGATTTTTTCGGCGGGATAGTGACGATTGGCGTCGGGCACTGCAATCCGAAGGCCACCTCGAAGATCAAGGCGCAAGTCGACCGCTTGCAGCATACGTCGACACTGTTTCCGAACGAGCACATCGTCGCGCTGGCGGAGAAGCTGGCGGAAATTACGCCGGGAAAGCTGCAAAAGAGTTTTTTTACGAGCTCGGGAACGGAAGCGAACGAGGCGGCCATTCTGCTGGCGCGGATGGCAGGGCCCACCTTCGACGTGGTCGCGCTGCGCCACGCGTATGCGGGAAGCTCCATGCTGGCGAAAGGCGTCACGGCGCAGGCGCCGTGGCGCAAGAGCGGCGTGATCAGCGTGGGTGTGTCGCACGCGGTGAATCCATACTGCTACCGGTGTCCGCTGCACTTGGAGTATCCCGAGTGCGGCGTGGCGTGCGCGAATGATGTGGAGAACGTGATTCAGACTACGACGAGCGGGTCGATTGCGGCGTTCATCGCGGAGCCAATCCAGGGCGTCGGAGGATTCATTACACCGCCGCCGGAGTATTTCAAGATTGTTTACCGCATCGTGAAGAATTACGGCGGTCTGTTCATTTCGGACGAAGTGCAGACGGCATGGGGACGGACGGGCAGGAAATGGTTCGGCATCGAGCAGTGGGAAGTGACGCCCGACGTCATCACGTCGGCGAAAAGCCTGGGAAACGGCGTGCCTGTCGGGTTGACGATCACGACGGCGGAACTGGCGGATAAATTCCAGGGGTTGACGATTTCGACGTTTGGCGGGAATCCGGTAACGTCGGTGGCCGCGCGCGCCGTGATCGAAGTGATCGAGGAAGAAAACCTGCGCGAGAACACGTTTGTGGTGGGCGGATATTTTCGGAAGCGGCTGGAAGAGCTGCAGGAGAAATATCCGTTGATTGGCGACGTGCGCGGAATGGGGATGATGCAGGCGCTCGAATTGGTGAAGGATCGCTCGACGAAAGAGCCGGCGGCGGCTGAGACGACGCAGCTGCTCGAAGGCGCGCGGCGGAATGGACTGCTGGTCGGCAAGGGCGGCCTTTATGGGAACGTCATTCGCATGGCCCCGCCGATGAATATTTCGAAAGCCGATGTAGACGAGGGCATACGGCTCCTCGACAAAACGTTCGGTGAAGTGCCGCTTAGTTAAGCTAAAAAATATTGGCCGAAACGGCTGAACCACAGTAGATGGTTCGACAGCCCATTCGAGCGCGCCGAAACGACTTAACTGGCAGGTGGAGAAGTGCGGAACAGACCTGATTGATTGCGAGGATGGGACGACGACCTTGATGGAGGCAACGACAGTTTGCAGGAACTACATTAACGGCGAGTGGGTGGAGTCGAAGGCGACGAAGATTGTCGAGCGGCGGAATCCCGCGAACACGGATGATGTGGTGGCGCGAGTGCCGCTGTCGACGCGGCAGGAAACGAAGCAAGCGATCGTCGCGGCGAAAGCCGCCCTTCCCGGCTGGCGCGAGACGCCGGCGCCCGCGCGCGGGAATATTCTATTCAAAGCGGCGCGGCTGATGGAGGAGCAGAAGGACGAACTGGCGCGTCTGCTGACGCGCGAGGAAGGCAAGGCGCTGAAAGACGCGCTCGGCGAAGTACAGCGGTCGATCAACATCATCGAGTTTATGGCGGGCGAGGCGCGGCGGTTGACAGGCGAGACTCTTCCGAGCGAACTGCCGAAGAATTTTTCATACACGATCCGCCGGCCGGTGGGCGTGGTTGGCGTAATCACGCCGTGGAATTTTCCCGTCGCGATCCCGGTGTGGAAGATTGCGCCGGCGCTGGTGTGCGGGAACACTGTGGTGTTCAAGCCGGCGACGCTGACGCCGCTGACCGCGACGCGCCTGGTGCAGATCTTCGAGCAGGCGGGATTACCGGCCGGCGTGCTGAACCTGGTGACGGGCGCGGGCAAGGATGTGGGCGACGAGATCGTGACGAATCCGCACGTGCAGGCGGTGTCGTTTACGGGTTCGAACGCGGTTGGTGCGGAACTGTATGCGACGGGCGCAGCGGGAATGAAGAAGATTCAGTGCGAAATGGGCGGCAAGAATCCCCTGGTGATTCTGGCGGACGCGGATTTGCAATTGGCGATGGAGTCGGCGCTGTTTGGCGCGTTCGCGTCAACCGGGCAGCGCTGCACGGCAACGAGCCGCGTGATCATCGAAGAGGCGGTGGCAGACAAGTGGGTCGCGATGCTCGTCGAGCGCGCGACGCAATTCGTGGTGGGCGATGGGTTGGAGCCGGGCGTTGAGATGGGGCCGTCGGTGGATGAGAATCAGATGAAGACCGTGCTGCGTTGCATCGAAGCCGGCAAAAAAGAGGCGGAGCTGAAGTGCGGCGGTGAGCGTTTGACGGGGGCGCGATATGACAAGGGATGGTTCGTCGCGCCGACCGTCTTCGATCATGTGCGCGCGGATAGCACCATCGCGCAGGAAGAGATTTTCGGGCCGGCGCTGAGCGTAATCCGCGTAAAGAATTTCGATGAGGCGCTGGAGGCGGCCAATTCGGTGCGCTACGGGCTGGCCAGCTCGATCTATACCACAGACGCGAACAAGATTTTTGAGTTTGTGGAGAAGAGCGAAGCGGGGATGGTACACGTGAATTCGCCGACGGTGGGAGGCGAAGCGCATGTTCCGTTCGGCGGGACAAAGGCGACGAGCGTGGGGCCGAAGGAGGTTGGGCGAAGCGCGCTGGACTTTTATTCGGAGTTGAAGATTGTCTACATCGACTACACAGGGCGCAAGCGGGAGTCGTCGATCTATTGAATGGGCGTTTCGAACCCACAGATAACACGGATGAACACTGATGAAACCGGAAGAATATTGCGGGCCAGAATTGATTGACGGTTGGCGGTTCCCCGACCAATCCGGGGCGAGATATTGCGGGCGGGATCACGTAAAATGAGGACGAGGAGAACGAATCGCGGGAATGCAAAGGGATTCCACGTCGCGGCCCGGAATGCGGCTGACGGTTGCGTTCGCATGCGCGCTGGGCGTTTTCGCCGCGCTGGTTGGGCCCGCGTTGGCGCGCGCGAATGATTCGGGACGGATTCGGTGGAAGCTGCTCGATATGGCGCAATTGAAGCTCGACGGCAAGCCGCCATTGAAATGGAGCGTCTACCAGCCGGACAAGAAAAAGCAATCGAATCTGGTTCTGGTGCTGCTGGGTCGTCGTTATCTTGCGCTCGATATGAAAGCAAAAACGGTATATGCGGTGATTCCGACTGACTTGCATGCGGACGGCAAGAATGTCGAGACGGACGACGTGATACAGCCTTCGCGGAAGATTCCGAGCAGTGAATGGGCGATGCGCGACGTGGGCCCGGCGGAGTCGATCAAGCTGACGCTGGGCGACTACGGGCGCGTGCTCGAAGTGCAGTTACCCCACATGCCGGACATGCGAGCGTTCTACTGAAATAGTCTGAAATCGTTAATCACAGAGACACAAAGTGCTTGAGGACCGCGCCTCGTTGCCGCCTACGCGAATTGGTCGCGGTCAGTACGGTTCCACGGCGGTGCGCTTGCTTTCAACGTCGTTGAGGGCGCGCCAGAGGAGCCAGCAAATCACTCCGATCATTCCGAGCCAGCCAATGAAGCGAACCCAATTCGCGATCGCTGTGTCGTATTGCAGAATGTCGAGCTTCGTGAACATGTAGTTCCAGTCGTGGATCACGTAGGAGGAGTCACCTACGGTGAGCAACGGAAGTTGCTGCGCGCGGGCGTCGGCCATGTAGGTGGCAATCGGCAGAAAGTGTTCGAAGAAGAAGAACGTGCAGAAGGCGACCGCCTGGGTTTCCCGGTAATAGACGAAATAGGCGGCTAGCGCGAAAGGCACGAAGAGCTGCAGGAAGGTGCCGCCGGCCACGCCGATTGTCGTACCGAAATAATGAAACAGGAGATGGCCGCCTTCATGGATAGGGACGAAGACGGTGTCCATGAGAAGCAACAGCCCGGTGCCCCGCGCCGCCTGATAGAGAAACAGACCGTAAAACAAAAGCCACGCGATCAGTGCGAGGCGCGGAACGAAGTTCCAGGAATGCTCAAGGGGCTCGAGAACCGGAACCGTGTCGGTCCATGAGTCGGGCAGACGCAAAAGGGCCGAGTCCTCTCTGTGCAGTGAACGTGGGTGGCCCTATTCTAGCTAAGCTGGTGTCGAATTGTCTTGTTGGCGGGGTGTCGAAAGAGCGGGAGCGACCGTTACGCGCCGATCACACGCGGTGATTGGCGTTTTCGCGCAACGTGTTAGCGGGAGGAAACGCCCGCAACCCAGGGGATGCCGATGAGACCGCCGCCGATTTTGACGTCGATGAGATCGCCGGCGTTGAAACGGTCGAAATCGTCTCGATCGACCACGAGGCGCTCGATGCCGTGCCCATCGCGCCACGACGTCACGATAAGCCGGTGGATGGGTAAAGGGCCGGGCATGGAGAACTTGTCGATCACGCGCGTGTGTTCGACCTCCGGGCGCGCCGTATCGAATGCGCCGTTGGCGAGGAGCACCAGAGCGAGCAGCCATGGCACGGGAACCAGTCCGTAGTACACGCGCTTCATGGCCTCGACTTCCTGGTGGCGCAAGGCGCGGCGCTCGAGCCAAATCGCGAGACCGAGCGTCAGGAAAAAGAGGACGCCGATGAAAATCAGGATGGCATCGAGCTCCAGGGCCGGATAGCGGCCGCTGGCCGCGACGAAAGCGATGGCTCCTAGCAGGAACACTGCGGTGCGGTTCAGGAGGCGTTTGCGAAGCACCAATTCGGCAGTGGCGGAAGGCAGACCGCAAGACTCACAAACGTCCCGGGCGCGTTCGGCGCCGCAGTTCAAGCAACGTGTCATCGAGCCGTTCAATTCAAGAGAACCTGATTGCATTAGAGGCGCTGCCTGATCGCGCTAACAGACCCCTCCCTCATACTAGCTTAGACACCGCGGAGCGGCCAAAAGGCTGAAGTATAATTCGGAAATGACACTCCAGGAATTCTTCCTCAAGCAGAAAAAAGCAATTCGAAAGCGAAGCGAAGAAGTATTCGAGCTTCTGCGACCGGAGCACATGGACTGGAAGCCCGGGCGGGACGCACTGGGCGTTGGTGAGATGCTGCGGCACCTGTGGGTGTCCGAAGAAGGCGTGAGGCGCGTCGCGCTGGAGGGAGACTTTGCCTACTACGAAGCGCGGATACCGGGAGGACTGAATGCAGTCCTGGGAACCGTTGGATCGCTCGTGGATGAACTGAAAAACATTGCCCGCGTGCATCGGGACACTCTGGAAGC
Source organism: Candidatus Acidiferrales bacterium (assembly GCA_035307985.1). Lineage (GTDB taxonomy): Bacteria > Acidobacteriota > Terriglobia > Acidiferrales > UBA7541 > Palsa-295. The sequence goes on along the minus strand of DATGHM010000113.1, from coordinate 32,377 downwards.
TGTTTCAATGCGCCCCGCGGAGATTTTCGAAGAGGAGCGCGCGAATCCGAGTCTGGGTTTTCGGCGCAAAGTCAGCGTGATTCTGTTCGGGATCAACGAGCACGAGATCCATCATCGCGCGCAGTTGATGATGTGTTTGCGGATGCTCGGCAGGCCTGCGCCGCAGCCGTTCGAGTGGCCGCGGAAGTGAGCGCGTCAGCGCGCCCTGTGAGTCTCCTCCCCAAAAGCAAAGAGAGAGTCTTCAGCCCGAAAAGCGGGCCTCAGAATCACAGGCCCTCCCGCCGGAAAGATCGGAGGAGCCAATCAATGGGGCGAGGGCCGTTACTTGATGCGGGTGACGTTCGCCGGGGCGCCCATGCACTGAATGTTGGCGTCGCGGCCGTCGGCGAGGAGGCCGCAGTCGACGTCCTTCGCGCTGCGGATCGCGTCATCGGCCCTTGCGCCCTTGGCCGTGGCGCAATGCGTGTTACCTGCGAAGGTTGTGCAGACCTGGTATTCGACGCGCGTTTGCTGAAGCGTAAAATGCACGAGGGCGCCGACGAACACCACCGTGCCGATCAGGATCATCCAGCGCGTCTGAACTTTTTTCCGTTCGGCCATTTCGCAAACGATTACACGCTGGTTTTCAGTCGGCCAATCCTCAGGCAAAAAGGCGCGGCAAGCAGCGCCCTGCGGTGGCTCACCAGACGCCGGTGTATCGTACTAGTTTGCGGAACGCGATGCTAGTCGCTTTCGCGCAGTCCGCTCTGCCGACGATGCAGTTCCCGCTGAATATATTTCCTCGCGTGAGGTATGAGGCCTTGCAAGGCTGCGATTTCTTTCAAGTCGCCCAGCTTCAGATGCGGGAGGAAGGCGAGCAGGCACGGCGGAGGCGTGTGCGGATTTCGGAGGAGCGCGACGCGAACCGCGTATTGCGCCGACCATTTCGGATGCTGCGCGATGGCCGCGACTGCGCGTTCGGGAACGCCCGGCTTGGCGAGGACTTTGAGGATCTGGCTCTCCGTGAGGAATGCGTTGTTGAGAGCGAGTTTGAGGGCCTGCGGATGACCTTCGGCCAGCAGCGCGCCGGCCACGCGAGACGGTCCGCGGCGCGCCAGCGTGAGTTTCTGGCCGACGGGAAGATGAGGGACCCGCGCCAGAATGATTTCCTCGGCGACGCGGCGGATGTCGGCGGGAACCGAGGTGAGCAGGTTGAGACGGGCCAAGTCGAATACGTAGAGTTGGCGAACCATAGCGAGCGCGATCCGCTTGGGAGTGCGGGGATGCTGCGCGAGGCCAAGCCGAACGGCCTCGCCGGCGGTCCATTTTTTGCCTGCGGCAATCGCGCTCAGAACGTTTGAAGAGAGATCGGGGCGAGTGAGAAGGTGAGTAACGTGCCGCTCCTCGAGATTCGGGTTTTCGATCAGCGTGAGCAGGACCGCCTCGTTGGGATCGTGCACGAGAACGTTCAGTTCGTCGCGATCGGCGGCGCGTGCTCGGTCCAGCGCTTGGCGAGGCGCCTCCCTCGGGAGCGCACCGGCCGATTCGTTACGATCTTCACCGGATTGGCGCAGCATTTCCTTTTGCACGGGCAGCCATGCGCACCGCGGCTTCGGCTGGACTCATCGACAACGCGATGGGTTTCCAGCGAGGCGCGGCTTTCGTCAATTCGGCGTCGAGGGCCGCGTCGAGAAATTTCGACCGGCCATGCATCCCGCCGACCCTGGCGACGGGAACGCTTTTCTGTGCGGCACTCGCCGGCGCCGGCTCGTCCTGCCAGCCAAGCTTTTGCGCGACGCTCGCGACGAGAGCGGCCAGAGATCTCGCCGCGTCCGAAAGAATCTGACGCGAAACGGCGTCGCCCGACTCGGCGAGTTCCGCTACGAGCGGAAAGACCTGCGGAAAGACCGCATCCGGCGATTTGCTCACCTGGTCGAGCACGCCGTTCCAGTCGTGAGTTTGAAGGTGCGGGAACAGACGCCCGGAAAGCGCGGTCGATGGTCCTCGATTTTCCTCGGCCAGCAGAACGGCGGCAACCGCGCGACGGCCGATATCGTATGCGCTTCCCTCGTCGCTGAACCACGGACCTTTGCCGCCTGCGTGCTCTCGGCGTCCGGTTGAATCGCGGCCGATAACGGAAGAACCTGTTCCGGCGATAAGAATAATTCCCTCTCCGGAGCCGAAAGCGGCATCGAGAGCGATTTCCAGATCAGTAGTAACTTCGACTTCCGCGTTCGGGAAGCTGCGTTCGAAAAACGATGAAAGCCGGCGGACTGTGGAGGCTCGTCCCGCGCCGCCAATCCCGGCACAGATGCCGCGAATATCATTCGAGGTGATTTTCTGGCGCGACAGCAGGATGTCGGCAGCTTCGCTCAGGGAAAACCAGGCGCGCGCGTAACCGGCGCGAACCGGATTCGAAGGTCCGGCCGTGGCGCGCGCGACGACGCAACCGTCGGCGCCGGCGAGAACGCACTCCGTCTTCGTTCCGCCACCGTCAAAGCCCAGGAAGTAGGAGGCCTCTTGGGCGGAGGCGTTTTCGGTCATTGGTTCACCAGGCATGAGCGCCATCGCCGTAAAGCGGCAGCAAGCTGCCGCACTCCCCACCCGGACAGCACTGGGCCACAAAGACCACCCAGCACCTGAATCGTGCCGGTGACACACAACATGGATGAATGATGCGCCGCGCAGGAAATCATTTGTCGACGAAATTCTGCTGATTGTATTGACAGCGATTCGAACGCGCGGTTAGCATCCCGCGACTCGCTCAGCGAAGCCATGCATATCAGGCCCGTCGATCTCGTCATTCTAGTCTTATACCTTGCGGGCATCACTCTGTTCGGAGCGCTGTTCCGCAAAGGGCAAAAGAATCTCCGCGACTATTTCCTGGGCGGCCGCACCGCGCCGTGGTGGGCGATCGCCTGTTCGATCGTAGCGACCGAGACTTCGACGCTTACGATCATTGGGACCCCGGGAATCGCTTATGGCGGAAATCTCGGTTTTCTACAGATCGTGCTGGGTTACCTGATCGCCCGCGTAATACTCTGCATCGTTCTGATCCCGCAATATTTTCAGGGCGAATTTTACACGGCCTACCAGCTTTTGCAAAAGCGATTCGGGACGCGCATGAAATCCGCGGCTTCGGCGGTGTTTTTGGGCACGCGAGCGCTCGCGGAGGGCGTGCGCATATCCGCCATCGGGAAAGTGGTGAGCGTCGCGTTTGGAACGGGCGAGCGCATTTCAATTCTGATCGTCGCGGTTCTTACTTTGTTCTACACGTTTGAAGGCGGAATGCGCGCTGTGATCTGGACGGATGTGATTCAGTTCATCCTTTATCTGACCGGATCGGTCGTGGCGTTTTTTCTGCTGCTGCACAGGATTCCGGGCGGATGGCACAGCGTGACGCAGGTGGCGGCGGCAGCGGGCGGCAAACTCTCGATTTTCGATTTTTCGTTCAGCCTGACGAAGAGCTACACGTTCTGGTCGGGCGTCCTGGGCGGCACTTTCCTGACCATGGCGAGCCACGGAACGGATCAGACCATCGTGCAGCGGCTGCTTTCGGCTCGGAACGAGCGGGACAGCAAGACCGCGTTGCTTGCGAGTGGCGTCGTCATATTCGTCCAGTTCGCGCTGTTTCTGGTGATTGGCGTGATGCTGTTCGTCTACGTCCGGCACGCGGGCGGAATGCTGCCAACGAGCGACCCGGATCGCATTTTCCCGGAATTCATCGTGCGCGACATGCCTGTCGGACTCTCCGGGCTTGTGCTGGCTTCGATCTTTGCTGTTGCGATGTCGAATGCGAGCGGATCGTTGAACTCGCTGGCATCGTCGAGCATGATGGACCTGGGCGGCGCGCGGCGCGGCACGGGAGCGCAGTCGCTGGGGCGCTCGCGGATGATGACGCTCGTCTGGGGCGTGGTGCTTTGCGCGCTTGGCCTGGTGCGCTGGGGGCCGGTGCTGGTTGCGGGACTGACCATCGCGTCGATCACATACGGCGGATTGCTCGGCGTATTCTTGCTGGGTACATGGAATCGCCGCGCGAACGAAAACGGCGCGCTGATCGGATTCGTCTCGGGGATCGGCGTCATGATTTGTGTGCAACTGCTTCATGCGCCGCTGGCGTGGACGTGGTACGTCTTGGCAGGGACAATTGTGACGTTTGGGATTGGATCGGCGTCGAGCGCGTTCTGGCCAGGCACGCGAGCAGGAAATCCGGAACTACAGATGAGCAAAGATCAACACGGATAAGAATCGGCCGACGGAAGCTCGAGTAGAGAGCAAAGACGACGCAGCGATCGCGCGCGCGCTTCGCGCGAAGGCGCAGGATGCAGAAAACCGCGACAGGAAACAGCGTAGCCGGTGGGTCGCCGAAGGTCAGAGGCGCGGGCGAGCTGGTGCGCGGGCTGGGAAGCTGGGCGGCTGCTGCGATCGTCGTCGGGACGATGATCGGCACAGGGATTTTTATCGTCCCCGGCGATATGGCTCGCAGCACCGGATCCGCTGGGCTGGTGATGCTGGTGTGGATTGTGGGCGGCACGCTGAGCCTTTTTGGCGCGCTGGCCGCGGCAGAGTTGGGCGCGGCGCTGCCCGAAGCGGGCGGCACATACGCGTACCTGAGCCGGGCGTACAGTCCCGTGTGGGGATTTCTGTTTGGCTGGATGTATTCGATTCTGGGCGCGCCGACGTCGGTTGCGACCATCGCGGCGGGGCTGATGCGATTCGTCGGGTTTCTCTTTCCCGTTGTCGCTAGGCCGCTTTTCGTCTGGCATTTTGCCCTGCCTTTTGCGCACCAACCCTACTCGTTTACGTTCACGTGGGCGGAGCCGTTTGCGGTGGTCGCCATCGGGATCGTGACGTTCATCAACTATCTCGGCGTGAAATTGGGAGGCCGAATTCAAGTGACGCTGACGATCGTGAAGATTGGCGCGATCGTCGCCGTGATTGCCGTGGGATTTTTTTGGGGCCGGGGTACGGCGGCGAATTTCCATTTCTCTGCCGCGGCGGGAGCGACCACGGCCGGTCTGGCGGGATTTTTGACGGCGATGGTGGGCGCCCTGTGGGCGTACGATGGCTGGGTCAACGTCAACTATGTTGGCTCCGAAGTGAAAAATCCGGAACGCAATATTCCTCTTGCGCTCGTCGGCGGAGTGGCGCTGGTCTGCGGGCTTTATCTGGCCATGAGCGCGGCGTGCTTTTACGTGCTCCCGTTTTCGAAAATCGTGGCTTCGAGCGTCGTCGCTTCCGATTTGGTCACACAGGCGACAGGACGCAATCTGGCAACCTGGCTCACGGTCGCCATGATCGTGTGCGCGCTCGGAACGCTGAATTCGTCGATTCTGACGAATGCGCGAGTGCCTTACGCCATGGCCCGCGACGGGCTGTTCTTTCGAGTCGCCCGCGGCGTGGATCCGCGATTTCACACACCGGCCCGCGCTCTCGTTTTCCAGGGCATATTTGCTTCCGTCCTCGCATTGACGGGAACGTTCGAGGATCTCTTCTCGCTCTTCATTTTCTCGGGCTGGATTTTCTATGCATTGCAAACGGCGGCGGTGATCCCATTGCGCGGGAAGGAGCCGAACCTGCCGCGCCCCTACCGCACCTGGGGCTACCCGGTGACCCCGGTGATCTTTATCATTGGGGCGGTCGCGCTGACGGTGAATCTGTGGATTCAGCGGCCGGTGCGCTCGTCCATCGGGCTGGCGCTGATTCTGTTTGGCCTTGTCTTTTACCGCGATTGGCGTAACCGCGCAGCCGCTGAAGCGTCCGCATCACAATAGAAATATCGGAATAAACCGCTGCTAGATCTGGCGGTACGCCCCGATTGGCGCTTCGACCGGGAGTTCCGGGTGGAGGATTTGCGCGAGGATGGCGATTCCGTCCGCGAGGCGCGGGCCCGGACGCGAGAAATAGCTGTTCGCGTCGGCCGCGAAGATGCGCTTCTCGCGCACCGCTGGTAAGCCGCTCCACGCGTCAGGCCAACTCGCGGCTCTGCCTTCCCGCTGCGCGCGCGCTGAATCGTAGCCGCAGGGCATCACCACCACGACATCGGCGCGCGAATCCGCGATCTGCTCGGCCCTGACGCGAAACGACGGCTCGCCCGCGCGGCCAAGAACGTCTTCCCCTCCCGCCTTCGCGACCATTTCCGGAACCCAGTGCCCGCCGACGTAATACGGATCGAGCCATTCGAGGCACAGCACGCGCGGACGCGTCGCGGCGCGCGCGACCTTCATCTCGATGGCCGCGACGCGTTGTTCGAGCGTGATCGCCAGCGCCTGAGCTTCCCTTCTTCGTCCGGTTGCTTCTCCAACGCGACGGATATCGTCCCAAACATCGGCCAGCGAATGCGGCGCGAGCGAAAGCACGCACGGGCACTTCGGCAGGCGCGTCAGCGCCGTCGCAAGATCGTCAGGTGATGCCGCGCAGACGTGACACAGGTCCTGCGTGACGATCAAATCGGGCGCGAGTGATTTGAGGAGCTCGGCATCGACCGCGTAAATACTCTCGCCGCGCCGGACCAATTCTGTGACTTGGTGATCGAGCGCCGCTGGCGCCGCGTGCGGATCGACCCGCGGGCGAATCAACGGCGGTTTCTTCGCCGCTTCCGGCGGGAAGTCGCATTCGTGCGTCACGCCCGCGATGGAATCGCCCAAGCCGAGCGCGAAAAGGATTTCCGTTGCGGAGGGCAAGAGCGAGACGATTCGCATTCCTAAGCGTCCTCAAAAGCGCCTGACCACGGATGAGCACAGATGGACACAGATAAAACCCGAACACGCGAATCCGCTGATCTGGTGAGCGGTGGCGTCATCTGCGGAAGACTACTCCCCCACGGAGAAGTCGAGCAGCTTTGTATTCTGAATCGACCTCGAATTTCATTCTTGCGCCGCGCCTGCTGCATTCACCGCTGGAATCAGGTCAGCGAACACGAAGCCTTCACGCTCGACGATTTCGCCCCCGGAGACCGGAATATCGCGTGCGAACATCGGCCCGGCGTTCGCGAACGTGTGAAACTCGCCGTTTTCACCGCACGGATCGACGTCAGGCGGCAGTTCGCGAAGAAGCTGCGCGTCGAAACGGCGACCGGCGAATTTGCGATCCAGCTTGCGCGGATCGACGCAAGTAAGAAATGCGGACAGGCCTTCGGCGAGCATTTCTTCCGCCAGCCGGCGCGTATCTCTGCTCCACAGAGGAAATATCGGAGTCATGCCGCAGGCCGCGAGATGCTTTTCGCGGTAGGCGCGGATGTCCTCGAGGAAAAGGTCGCCAAAAACGACGTGGCGAACGCCTTCCACTCGGGCGCGGTCCATCGCTTCGCTCATGGCTCGCTCGTATTCTTCGTTCGTGCATGGCGACGGAATCGGCGCCTTCACCAGCGGCAAGCCCGCTGCGGCAGCCTGCATTTCGACAAGCGATTCGCGCACGGCGTGCATGGCGACGCGATGGTGCGTGCTGTTGATCGTCGTCAGCAGCGCGACAACCTCGAATTCCCCGCCCTGCCGAATCGTGTGCAGCGCCCAGGCGCTGTCCTTGCCGCTGCTCCACGCGAGCCACGCCTTCGGTCGGGCGAGATCAGTCATGTTTTGCGCCGTCGCAACACAGTGTTTTTAACCACAGATGAACCCGGATAAACACAGATTCGCCGAGAAGACATAAAGATTTGACGATTCGATCTGAGTTCATCTGCGGGCGTCTGTGGTTCGGATCAGGGGACATGTTCATCCCGGCTCTTAATGATACAGAAGGTATTTGCGGCGCATCGCGCGGAATTCATCGAGCTTGGCGGACCATCCGGCGATGATTCGGCGCGGGTCGTCGCCGCGTTCGAGCTGGTCGACCGTCGATTGAGAGCCGAGAAGGTCGATCGCTTTCGCGATCTGAAAATCATTTGGATATAGATGATGCAACACCGCAATGATCTCCAACCCCATGCGCATGGAGCGAAACGAATCGCGATTGGTGACCGCAAGCGAAACCCCGCGACATGCCTCGCCTTTGTACAGTCCGTCTGTCGGCGTGAACTCCGTTGCAGCAAAGCTCACGCCGGGAATCTTGCGACGGTCGAGTTCCGCGACAAGATCGGCGCTGTGAATCCACGGCGCGCCGAAATGCTCGAAGGGCGTATCGGTTCCGCGCCCGACGGAAACGTCGGCGGACTGCAGAATCTCAATGCCCGGATACGGAAAATCTTCGCGCGGAGTGCGCAGGTTGGGCGAGGGCGAAATCCACGCGAGACCAGTCTGATCGTAGAACTCGATCCGGCGCCAATCCTTCATGGCGACAACATGCAGGTCCGCACCCATGTGATTTTCGGCGTTGAACATGCGCGCCAGTTCGCCGAGCGTCATCGCGTAGCGCACGGGCATCGGAAAGTAGCCGACGAACGACAGCTTGTCGCGGTCGAGCATGGGACCTTCGATGATTTCGCCCCCCAGCGGATCGGGACGGTCGAGAACGAAGAAAGCGATGTGACGCTTCGCCGCCGCCTCCATGCAGTAGCCCATCGTTGTGATGAACGTGTAGAAGCGCACGCCGGCGTCTTGAATGTCGAACACGAGCGCGTCGAGATTTGCCAGCATCTCCGGCGACGGGCGGCGCGTCGCGCCATAGAGACTGTAGATACGCAAGCCAGTCGTCGCGTCAGTGTCGTTGGGAACAGCAGCGTCCATGCGGCCGCGGATGCCGTGCTCGGGACTGAAGAGCGCGACGAGCTTGACGCCTTCCGCGTGCGCGAGAAGGTCGATTGTGCGCCTGCCCGCCGAGTCGACGCCCGTCTGATTCGTGATCAGGCCGACGCGCTTTCCTCGTAACGCCGCGAAATTCTCCGCTTCGAGCACATCGATTCCCGTTTGCGTCCGCGCTAGGCCGGCGGTCGAAGAAACGGGTGATTTCCAGGCGCCAGCCGCACACGACATGGCCGACCCGAACAGCGCGAAAAGCGCCGCCACGATTGCGATTCGACGGCAACAAAAAAGAAACATGTAGCGTGGCCTTGGGTTGTGCGACATGAAACCGTGTGCTATATACAGCCGCGGGATGCAGGCGTCAACATGGAGATCCGGGGCCACTATCGATGCGTAAGTCGGCGCGGCTCGCGCTCGCGATCGTCCTCCTCATGAGCTTGTCCGCACGGGCACAGAAAAAGTCTTCCGCGAAATCCCGGCGCACCGGCCGCAGTTCGGCATGGGTCGAGCACACGCTCAAGAAGATGACCCTGCGCGAAAAAATCGGCCAGATGCTGATGGTCTATTACTACGGCGTATTCAACTCAACGGAAAGCCCCGACTACAAGCAGATGCTGCACGAGGTGGAGGACAACCACATCGGCGGCCTCATCCTGGGCACGATCCGGGGCCCGCTCGGCATCGAGCGCAGTCAGGTGTATCCAAGCGCTGTCATCATCAACGAATTTCAGCGCCGCGCAAAGATTCCTCTGATCGTTGGCGCTGATTTCGAAGCGGGCACGGGCCAGCGGCTCGACGAAGGCACCACTTTTCCGGCCGCTATGGCCGTGGCGGCAACGAACGATCCGCGGCTGGCCTATGAAGAGGGGAAGATCGTCGCACGCGAGTCGCGCGCCGCGGGCGTGCAATGGATCTTCGCGCCGGTGGCCGACGTGAACGACAATCCCGCCAATCCGATCATCAATACGCGGTCGTTCGGCGAGGATCCCTCGAGCGTTTCCGAATACGTAGAGAATTTCATCCGCGGCGCTCAGGACAACGGAGCGCTCGCAACGGCAAAGCATTTTCCCGGGCACGGCGACGTGAGCGTCGACTCGCATCTCACTCTTCCAACAGTTCCCGGCGATCGCAAGGACCTGGAGGGCATGGAGCTGGTCCCTTTCCGCGCGGCGATCGCGGCGGGCGTGGACTCGATCATGATCGGCCATCTCGCGGTTCCCGCGTTCGAACCTGATCCGAACGTTCCCGCCACGCTTTCGCACAACATCATGACCGGGCTGCTGCGCGACGAACTAGGCTTCAAGGGCCTGATCGTCACGGACGCGATGGACATGGGCGGCGTGACCACGCTCTATCCGCCCGGCGAAGCTGCGGTGCGCTCCGTCGAAGGCGGCGCGGACATGGTGCTGATGCCGCCGGTGCCCGACGCAGCGATGGAAGGCCTGCTCGATGCCGTAAAGTCGGGGCGTATCCCCGAGGCGCGCATCGACGAATCCGTGCGGCGCATTCTGGAGGCGAAGGAACACCTCGGGCTGAACAAAAATCGGTTCGTCAATGTGCCTCAGCTCAACGAAAAGTTCGCGCTGCCCGAATATAAAAACGAATCCCAGGGAATTGCAGATCGGGGCGTAACGCTGCTGCGCAACGCGGACAATATCGTTCCTCTGGACGCCACGAAGCCGATGCGCGTGCTGCTGGTTTCGCTTTCGGCCGATCCCGATCCGTATCCAGGCGAAACGCTCGAGCCGGCCATCCGCTGGCGCGTCGACTCGCTGAACGCCTTGCGCGCGGACACGCAATATTTTCCGGTGAGCGGGCTGAAGTTGCCGCCGCCAGACACGTACGATGTGGCGATCGCCGCGCTCTTCGTGCGCGTGGCCGACCGCAAAGGCAATGTCGCGTTCCCGGACGACGAGCGCGACTTCGTCAACCGGATGCTCGCCGCGGGAAAGCCGACGGCAGTTCTCGCGTTCGGAAGCCCCTATTTGATCGCGCGATTCCCGGACGTGAAGACATGGATCGCGGAGTTCAGCACGAATGACGTCGCGCAGAAGGCCGCCGCGCGCGCGCTGTTTGGACAGGTGCCGTTCACGGGTCAGATTCCCGTCACCGTTCCCGAAACGGTGAAGCGGGGGACTGGCTTGCGCCTCGCCGCGAACCCCATGACGCTCGAGCCCGCGGTGCCGTCAATCACCGACCGGCTGAAGCCTGTCTACGATCTGCTCGACCGCGCCGTGGCGGACGACGCGTTTCCCGGCGGCGTCGTGGCCGTGGGCTGGCACGACCAGGTTGCCATTCATCCGTTCGGCAAGCTGACGCGTGACGCCAAGTCGGCGAAGGTCAAGGTCGACACGATGTACGACATGGCCTCGGTGACGAAAGTGATCGTGACCACGACTGCGGCGGAAATGCTGTGGCAGCAGAAGCGGCTCGATCTCGATGCGCCTGTTGCCCGCTATCTGCCGAAATTCGGGGAGGCTGCCAAATCCGATCCGAATCCGGCATGGCGCTCGCGGATCAAGGTTCGCAATCTGATGCTGCACGACGCTGGCCTGCCCGCCACGGTTCAGTTTTTCAAGCAAACGAAGGGCTACGACGCGATCGTCGAGCGCGCGGAAACTACGCCTCTCGAATATGAGCCCGGAACGCGCGTCGTCTATTCCGACCTCAGCATCATTCTGCTGGGCGAGATCGTGCACCGGCTGACCGGGCAGACGCTCGACGTATTCGCGAAGCAAAATATCTTCGATCCGCTCGGCATGCATCGTTCGATGTTCAACCCGCCGCGCAGCCTGCGCCCGAACATCGCGCCCACGGAATACGACGCGACCTTCCGCAAGCGGCTCGTCTGGGGAGAAGTGCACGACGAAAATGCGTGGGCCATGGGCGGCGTCGCGGGTCATGCGGGGCTCTTCTCGACGGCCGGCGACCTCTCGATTTTTGCGCAGATGATGCTGAACGGCGGGATCTACGCGCACAAGCGATTACTCGACCGCGCCACGATTCAGACGTTCACCGCGCGCGACCAGATCGGGGATTCCGCCCGCGCGCTCGGATGGGACGTAGTCGTGGAACCAGGGTCATCGGCCGGGAAATACTTTTCGCCGCAGGCTTACGGCCACCTCGGATTTACGGGAACCTCCATCTGGATCGATCCCACCAAAGACTTGTTCGTGGTCCTGCTCACCAACCGCGTCAATCCGACGCGCGCAAACGAGAAAATCCGCGAAGTGCGGCCTGCTTTGCACAACGCTGTTTGCGAGGCCCTCGGACTGACCGGCGGCTCCCAATAGAACAGGAGGCCGGGGCTTCAGCTCCGGCGTAAAAGGGCAATATAGAAAAGGTGGCTTCAGCCCCTGAGGAAAGGCGCAGCGCAAGCACCCTGTACGTTCGGACTGGGCGATAACTTCCTCGGCACAATTTTCGACGTTCTCCCCTCACCGCCGGGAACTCTCCGCGCGCCTCCGGCTATAATCGACCTTTGCACCAGGGCGAGCCGTGAAACACCTGACCACGGAGCAAGGTAACCCTCGGTCCCGAGGGCTCGATCAAAAAGGATCGCTCGAGATTCTGCGCGTGCTGAATCGCGAAGAAGCGCGTGTGGCCGGAGCGGTTCGCCGCGAACTTCCGAAGATCGCGTGCGCCGTTGATGCCATCGTGCACGCGCTTCGCGGCGGCGGACGGCTCTTTTACGTCGGAGCGGGAACCAGCGGGCGGCTGGCTGTTCTGGATGCCGCCGAATGTCCGCCGACATTTGGCACGCCGCCGAAAATGGTTCGCGCGCTGATCGCGGGCGGCGAGCGCGCCGTGCTTCATGCTGTGGAAGGAGCGGAAGACTCGGCGGCAAATGGTGCGCGCGACCTGGCGAAAGCCGGGCTGACGCGCCGCGATGTCGTCGTCGGGATTGCTGCCAGCGGGACGACGCCGTACGTGCTTGGGGCGATGCGATTCGCGCGCAGGCGTGGGGCGGTGACAATCGGCCTCGCCTCGAATCGCCGCTCGCCGCTGGCGAAGCAGGCTCAAATCGCCATCGTGCCGGAAACGGGTGCGGAAGTGATCGCTGGGTCCACGCGCATGAAGGCGGGCACGGCGCAGAAAATGGTCCTGAACATGCTCTCTACGGCCTCGATGGTGCGACTTGGTAGAGTCTATGGGAACCGGATGATTTACCTGGAGCCCACGAACGAGAAGTTGCGGCGCCGCACGGCGAGGATCCTCGAAGAGGCGGCCGGCGTGAGCGCGTCTATTGCGGAACACGCGCTGCGTCAGGCGGGACACAGTTTGCCGCTTGCGCTCGTCATGCTAAAAACGGGTTTGAGCGCCGCGGAAGCGCAACGCAGGCTGGGTCAAACTGGCGGAAACGTGCGCGAGGCGTTGGACGTTCTGCCGAGCGATGCCGCATCGACGGGAGGGCGGGGTTTCAACCCCGCCGTAAGCGAGTCGCGTTTTTCAGGGGTTTCAACCCCTGAAGCTGCGCGATCAAGCCGGGCGCGCAAGAGCGAGCGGAGAAAATAGCATGGAGCGTTTCAAAATCGCTGGCGGAGTGCCACTCGAAGGAAAGGTCCGCATCAGCGGCGCGAAGAACGCCGCCCTGCCCGCCATGGCCGCCGCGCTGCTCACCGCCGAGCCCGTTCGCTTGCAGAATATTCCGCACGTGCGTGACATCATCACCATGGCCAAACTGCTCGCGCACATGCGCTGCATCGTGCAGAGCCCAGACCTGCCGCCCAGTGAGTTCACGATTCAGGCGGAGACCGTCTCGCACGCGGAAGCGCCTTACGACCTTGTGAAAACAATGCGCGCGTCGGTCCTCACGCTGGGACCGCTGGTTGCGCGCTTCGGCTACGCTCGCGTTTCGCTGCCCGGCGGTTGCGCGATTGGGGCGCGGCCCGTCGACCTGCACATCCAGGCGCTCGAAAAGCTTGGCGCGCAGGTGACGGTGGATCATGGCTACATCGAAGCGCGCGCCGATCGCCTTCGCGGCGCCACGTTCCGCTTCCCGAAGATTACCGTCACCGGCACGGAGAACATCCTCACCGCCGCCGTCCTCGCCGAGGGCGAAACCATTCTCGAAAATTCGGCCCTCGAGCCCGAAATCGCCGATCTCGCCGAGCTGCTCGTCAAGATGGGCGCAAAGATCGAAGGCGCGGGCACGCCGACGATTCGCGTGCAGGGCGTCGAGAAATTGCACGGCGCGACCCACGCCGTGATACCCGACCGCATCGAGGCCGGAACGTTTCTCGTTGCCGGGGCTATGACGGGCGGCGATCTGACGCTCACGTGCTGCGAGCCGAATCATCTCGGCGCGATCATCGAGAAGCTGAAGGAATGCGGCCTCGAAATTCGCGCGGAAGGCCCGCGCGCGCTGCGCGTTCGTCGCGGCAGCAAGCTCACCGGCGCTGACGTGACAACCGAGGAGTATCCGGGCTTCGCCACCGATATGCAGGCGCAGTTCATGGCGCTCGCCACGCAGGCGGAAGGCGTCTCGCGCGTCCGCGAGACGATCTTCGAGAATCGCTTTCTGCACGCTTCGGAAATGATGCGCATGGGCGCAAACATCGTGGTCGACGGCAATCTCGCCGTCGTGACCGGGCCAACTGCGCTCACCGGCGCGCCCGTCACCGCCTCCGACCTGCGCGCCAGCGCGGGACTCGTCCTCGCCGCCCTCGTTGCCAACAACACCACCTGGATCGACCGCGTCTATCACATCGACCGCGGATACGAGCGCATCGAAGAAAAGCTCAACAAACTCGGCGCCCGCATCGAACGCATCTCCGACCGCGAAGAGTAGCGATAGCAGAGGTTCAGTTGCGAATTGGGACCGTGAGAATTCCAGCTTTTTGCTTATTGGTCATTCTCATTTGCCCATCTGTCTGCCGACAGAACCCGAAATCTGCAGCCGATACCCCGTGCCGCGAGTTCGCGTTCGATGGTCGCGTTCGAGGCGGAGAACAGTATGCCCGCAAGTTAAGCGCGGGGTTATTCTTTCGTCTCAACCCGCTAGGCATGTCACCCAGCGAGAAATCGGGCTGGTCCATCGAGGTGCAACCGCAGGCCGGCAAGGATGACTATGCGTGGCCCGTTAATCCGCCATTCCATTTCGGAAACTCTCAATGGCTCGCAACGGGTTACGGAGAACCGGTGAAGGTGCAGTTGAGCAACGAGCACGAGGTATTCTTCGTGCTAGATGAAACGGAATACGAGCGCGCAAGCAAGGCAGCGGAGAACGCCCTGTACGGCGGCAACCCGGACGCGGCTACCAAATTCCTCACCACTCTTCCGTCGCTACGCTCGGCAGTCCTGACTCTAAAGCCGCTGAAGTACGAGACCGTGGATGAGGGTAAATCGGTCTCCTGGATGCAATTCTCTGTGACCGTGATCGCACCAAGCGCTTTTCAGATCGCAAGGGGACTAGTCACAAAGAATGTTGTCTGTCCAGAAAGTATCGCCAGGGTTCGCTGAAGTCGAGGGTGGTCGGGCTGTCGCGAACATGGCGAAAGAAAAGGGCGGCCCATTCCGGGCTGCCCCTTCTGTAATTGCACGGTGCCCAGCTGGGCTACTTTTTCCCTGACATTTTGGCCAGCGTGTACTCGCCGGTGCACCGATAGACCAAGCCGCCTTCTGGCGTGCCGGTCAGCTTGCAGGTGCCCGAGCCCTTGATTCCCTTCATTTTCCCCGTGCCGCCGGAAATCTGGTACGTGTTTCCGCCCGACACCAACGTGCCCTTGTCCGTTTTCGCGTGCGTTTGATAGTTGTAGAAAACCTTGTCGCCGCTGTCGAACGTTTCCACGTAGACGCCCCAGGCCTTCACGCGCGACCCCATCATGTCCGTGTGCTCGGAAAACGCGCCTTCTTTGCTTTTCGCACCCGCAACTTCGCCCATAGCTTCGCACTTCCCCGTTTGGAGCGCGAACATATGACCGTCGTGGTCGCCGGCCGGGATGCTCTGTACATCCGGCTTGCCGCACTTGCCCGACATCGAGTTCTTCGTCTGCGCTGGCGTCGCTGCGATAGCCAACGCAAAGAGCGCGCACACACTCAGAACCTTGTATTTCATGTATCCTCCTCAATTTGAATATCAGCCTGGGGTCCCGGGATGCGCACACTCTAGTCTGGATCCCGAGCGGAATCCAGTTTCGAAGGAAGGGCAAAGGTCAGGGGTGTCAGGGCGGCATAGTCTGAGAACCGAGCCGGGAACGCCGGCGAGACGCCGGCGCTACAAAACAGAGGCTCGTCCACGGAGGAGCTGCTTGCCTGCTAACGCTCCCCTGTGAACGAGCCGAAACAGCGCGAATTGATTCGGCTGCGGGCGGCTACTTCGAATCCGGATGGTCGTGGTCGTGATCGTGGTCGCCGCGATGGTGAAGGTCGTCGCCAAAATCGTCGTTGCGGTGCCAGCTCTGGTCTCTTCCGTCCCACCACTGGTGGAGGCGCTCGTAACAGTGTTCGCGCTGTTTGCGCAAGTCTTCCATGCGCTCTGCCGCTTCGTGGCTGTGCTCTCCGTGTTCGGTGATCGCCCTATCGAGCTTGGCCTCCGCCTTCTCCGTATTGTGCCGGCATTTTTCGAGTTGATTGTCCGCGCGAACGCGCGGAGCGCCCACCACGAGCATCAAAGCAGCGATTATTGCGGTCGCAAGCATCGAGCTCTTGCAGCGCGTAATTTTCGAATTCTGTTGCATGTCCAATTTTTCCTCCCTGTCTGGCGGGCGGCCGATCGACGATCAGGCGCACGTTGTTCCGGCCACCGTTGCGATGCGGCCTACTGCCTACAAACCAAGGTAATCGCAAACGGGTCGGATCGTGCTCCGCTGGATACGGTATTTGTGGGGGTACGTTCCATTAGGCGGAATGGGCCCGACGGCAGGTTCGCTTCCATGAATCGCAGCGTTTGCACGGACGAAACTGCGCGTCAGCAAAGAAAAAGGGGAGGCATCTCGCCTCCCCTTTTTCCCTAAACACTCTACGGTTGCAGGCCGAGCGCACAACCGCGGGCGAGACGCCCGCGCCACAGAAACCGCTAACCGGCCTTGCTGTTGCGCGAGAAGTCAGAGGGCTGTTCTCCTCTGCTTCCTCTAGCTCCTCTGCGTCCTCTACTTCCTTTGCCTCCGCCTATCCCGCGGCTTCCTGGGTCTGTTGCTGCGGCTGCTTGCCGCGCTGCTCGCGTAGGACGGCCTTGCGGCTCAGGCGAATCTTGTTGCCTTCGATCGCCAGAACCTTGACCAGGACCTGATCGCCTTCCTTCAGCTCGTCTCGAACCGAACGAATCCTCTGCTCGGCAATCTCGCTGATGTGCAGCAAGCCGTCCGTGCCGGGGAAAATTTCGACGAAGGCGCCAAACTCCGCTATTCGCACGACTTTCCCGAGATACGTCTTGCCGATTTCGGCCGACGCTGTGACGTCGTGAATCATCTTCAAGGCTTCCTCCGCCGACGTGCCGTTGTTCGCGAAGACATGGACCCTGCCGTCGTCCATCACGTCGATCTTCACGCCGGTGGCATCGATGATCGAGCGGATTTTCTTTCCGCCCGGCCCGATTAGGTCGCGGATTTTGTCGGTTGGAATGCTGAGCTGGTAGAGATGGGGTGCGTACGTGGAGATCTCGGCGCGTGCCGTCGAGAGAGTGCGCTCCATGATGTCGAGGATTTCAAGCCGGGCCTTGCGCGCTTGCGCCAGCGCTTCGCGCATCATCGCGATGCTGACGCCGGCCACCTTGATGTCCATTTGCAGCGCGGTGATTCCTTCCCGTGTACCGGCAACCTTGAAATCCATGTCGCCGTAGTGGTCTTCCGCGCCCGCGATGTCCGTGAGGATCGCGTATTTATCGCCTTCGACCACCAGACCCATCGCGATTCCCGCGCAGGGCGACTTGAGTGGCACGCCCGCATCCATCAACGCGAGCGACCCGCCGCAAACAGTCGCCATGGACGACGAGCCGTTCGACTCCAGAATGTCGGAGACAACGCGGACAGCGTATGGAAACTCCGTGTCCGGCGGAAGCAGGTTCGTCAGCGAACGTTCGGCCAGAGCGCCGTGTCCGATTTCGCGCCGGCCCGGCCCGCGAAGGAACTTCACTTCGCCGACGGAAAACGGCGGGAAATTGTAGTGCAGCATGAAGCGCTTGAACGCCTCTTCCTCGAAGAGCAGGTCGAGGCGCTGCATGTCTTCCTTCGTTCCCAGCGTGGCCGTGGCGAGCGCTTGCGTTTCGCCGCGCGTAAAGAGCGCCGAACCATGCGCGCGGGGCAAGACGCCCACTTCGCACGTAATCTGGCGAATCTGGTCGAACGCGCGCGCGTCGGGACGCCGCCGCCGGATGATCATGTCGTCGCGGAAGATGCGCTCGCGCAGCCGCTCGAAGGCGCGGCCCGCCATTTTGCGCTTGTCTTCGTCTTCCTCCGGAATCGCGTCTACGATTTCCTTGCGAATCCCGTCGACCAGCCCGTAGCTCTCGATCTTCGGATGCTTCGCGGTGTCCAGCGCGTCGCGGAGCCGATCCCCGTATTTTGACGTGATCTCCTTGTAGAGCGCCTCGTCGAACGCAGGCGGCGCCACCACCACTTTCGGCGTGTTGACGCGCGTTTGCAGTTCGCGAATCGCCGCGACAATCTTGCGAATCTGCGCGTGGCCGAATTCCAGCGCCTCGGTAACGGTATCTTCGGAAACTTCCAGCGCCCCCGATTCCACCATCACGATGGCCTGGTCCGAGCCGGCAATCACGATGTTCAGCAGGCTCGTCTTCTGCTCCGGCACCGTGGGGTTCACGGTAAGCTTGCCTTCGATCAGCCCTACGCGCACGCAGGCAATCGGCGTCACGAACGGTATCTTGGAAAGGAAGAGGGCGGCCGATGCGGCGGTCACCCCGATCACGTCGGGATCGTTCTCGCTGTCCGCGGAAAGCACCATCGCGACGATTTGCGTCTCGGTGGACCAGCCTTCGGGAAACAGCGGACGCAGCGGACGGTCGATCAGCCGGGAAGTGAGAATTTCGCGCTCGGAGGGACGCCCCTCGCGCTTGAAGAACCCACCGGGAATTTTTCCTGCGGAATAGGTGTACTCGCGATAATCGACGGTCAGTGGCAGAAAGTCTTTTTCCGTCGCCTTATTGTCCATGCACGCCGTGGCGAGCACCACCGTGTCGCCGTAGCGCGCCACCACCGCGCCGTGCGCCTGCCGCGCCATTTTCCCGGTCTCGAAACTCAGCTGCCGCCCTCCTACATCAATACTCAATTTTTCGAACATCACTTGAATCCTTTTTGTCCCCGTTCCGGGGACCTCTTGTCAGATAGTTGCGTCGTGCGATTTACAGATTTTTCACCGTTGCTCGTTGCGGAGGAGAGAAGAGGCGAGGCTGGATACGACGGGCTGCTCCAACGTCTACGCCACGCGTGCACACTGGCACACGAACAGGATGTCTGCTCTGATTCGTGCGGAGGACGCGCAGCTGGCGAGGAAAGCTGACTGCCAGGCGCTATTTGCGCAAGCTGAGCCGCTCGACAATCTCGCGATACCGATCCGGGTCCCGGCGATTCAGATAGTCGAGCAAGCGGCGGCGCTTGTTGACCATCATGATCAGTCCACGCCTCGAGGCGTGGTCCTTGGCGTGAGCCTTCAGGTGAGTGGTGAGGTAGTTGATCCGTTCGCTCAGCAACGCAATCTGCACTTCCGGGGAACCCGTATCTCTGGTGTGAACCCGGAATTGCTCGATCACTTCCGCCTTGGCTTCCATCAACTCGCCCCTCCCCCTTGGTCTGCCGTACCCTGTTCTCTGTTCTCTCTTCTACACGCTAAAAATGCTAGCACAGGGGGGTGTTCACGCAAAGGGAAATCCTGTAGAAAGCCTTAGGGGAGCCTGGGACGAGAGCGGGAGTCGGAGTGCAATCGGCGGTGCCACAAGGCGTTCAGCGACAGTATGGACCTATCTGGCAAGGAGCAGGCTCTCATCCTCTCCTTCGAAATACGCCAACTTTACTGGTATACAAGACAAAATCGTTCCTGTATCCCTGCCGATCACGCAGGTCGGACCGGCACCCTTTGATTCAACAGGCGATAGATGTTCTCGATTCCTTGGGGAAATCGTTGCTCCGAAGGCAATTTGGGATCTACTCTCCACGCGACCGAAGTCGCAAATTTTCCGTGAAACCAGCGAAAGTGCGGGAGCGATCTCGTAAATTTCCTGCGATTTTTGGGGTTCGCCGCAAACCCTAGGAACCGTTCCTGCTTATCCTTCTGGACGAATGCTCGGATTGTGCTCGTTTCGTGCTCAGCCTGTCGCACCACGGTCTCCAACTAGCAGGGCAGCCGTACCATGCCAGATCGCGGGCGAAATTCGCAGCGCTGCGGGAGGCTGCAAAAAAAAAACAGTTGATCGCTCGCAGTTACGGTGGAAACTCTTAGATCTTGCCACCGCGGACCAGCGCCAGGAACTCGTCCCGGGTCTGCTTGTTCTCGCGAAAGACGCCCAGCATCGCGCTCGTCGTTGCCACCGAGTGCTGCTTCTCGACGCCCCGCATCACCATGCAGAGATGCCGCGCTTCGACGATGACGCCGACGCCTTGCGGGCTCAGCCTCTCCTGGATGGCGTTCGCGATCTGGCTGGTCAGCCGCTCCTGAATCTGCAGGCGCCGCGCGAACATATTCACCAGGCGCGCGATTTTACTCAGCCCAACCACTTTCTTGTTCGGAATATAGGCGACATGGCATTTGCCGAAAAACGGCAGCAGGTGATGCTCGCACAGGCTATAGAGCTCGATGTCGCGCACCACCACCATCTCGTCGTAGCACACGCTGAACATCGCGCCGTTCAGCAGCTTCTCCGGGTCCTGCCGGTAGCCACTCGTCAGAAAGCGTAGCGCCTTTTCGTAACGCTCCGGTGTCCGGCGCAATCCTTCGCGGTTCGGATCCTCGCCCAGCTGAACCAGCATTTTGCGCACCAGGTCCGCGATGCCGCCCGGCCCAGCCGTCTCCGGAATCGTGATCTCAGTTGTCTCGCTCATCGGTTTGCCACTCCTCCTCTCGCTCTGGCCAGCCGGCTGTCATCCCGAACCCAGCCGCGGTTCTTGCGGATGGGGGTGAGGGACCTGCTTTTCGCCGCTGATCTGACTCCTCCGGCCGTGTCTGTAGGATCCGGCGTCTTCTCCCAAGAACTCAAAGCTGTTCTTGCTTGTTTCTTCGATGCGCACGCGCTGCAGTTTGGCGCCAGGAAAATCTCTAAGGCGCCGAAAGACCTCGCGCGCCAGGTTCTCCGTCGTGGGCACGACACTTCGGAATTCCGGTACTTCTTCGTTCAAATACTTGTGATCGAACGCCTCGATCACTTCGCGCTCCACGAACGGATCCAGCTCCTTGAGATTGGCGATCATCCCGGTTTCGGTCGCAACTGGCCCCGTGAACGCGACTTCCAGCACGTAATTGTGGCCGTGTCCATGCGGGCTGTTGCACTTGCCGTAGAGTTCCCGATTCACTTCCGTGCTCCATTTCGGATTGTGAAGACGGTGCGAAGCCGCGAAATGATAGCGCCGCCCAAGAGAAATCTTCATTCGCGGTCCGCCTCTTTGCCGCGGCCACCTGGCGCAGCGCCGTCAGCCGTGCACTCTGCGAACAGATCGGGCGACTCATACAGCCGGACGCGGTCGAGCCTTCCCTGCCTGATTTTAGGCTCCAACAGATCCCAGATCACAGCCGCGATGTTTTCGCATGTTGGAATCTGGCCGGCCAGTTCCGGGACTTCGTAATTCAAATGGCGGTGGTCCATGCGGTCCACCACCTCGCGCTGCAGAATCTCTTTCAGTTCCTTCAGGTCGAGTACCATCCCGGTGTCCGCGTCCGGCTCGCCCGCCACCGTCACTTCGAGCACGTAGTTGTGCCCGTGTCCATGCGGATTATTGGATTTGCCGAAGACGCGCCAGTTCTCCTCAACCGAGAGACTCGGATTGTGGTAGAAGTGCGCCGCCGAAAACTCCACTTTGCGCGTGATTCGTATCATCTCGTCCTGCATAGTGCTGGCATTTCAACCGCGGCTGTCAGGCCACTTTGGAGTGCGGCAGCTTTCTGCCGCTTTCACCGCGTCACGCTTCCCTCGCCGGATACGCTCTTCCCTTCCAGGTAACGGCGCCGTACGTCGTTTTCCACCACGACCCGATCAAAGCGGCCCAATACAGGCAAGCACCAGGAACATAGTATTGGATTAACGAAACGGGTAAACGACTCCGTCGCAGGAACGCCACGTAATAGGCGAACTGCAAGACAAGCATACATGCGCTGCTTCCCAGAATAAGCCAGCTCAATCCGTCCAGCTCTCGATCAGATAGCGCAAGAGCGATCCCCAGAATCGCGATCAACTCGATAAATTCAAAAAGAATCGCCGATTTCGATCCCACCAAAGGATAGAGATTCTTCGTCCAGCCCTGCCACATCGCGGCAAACGAACGATACATGCGAGCCCGTACGATCCCTGTGCCGCTCGCAAAATAGAGCGCGTTTCCTGCCCGCTTCACGCGTCGCGCCAGGGCTACATCCTCCAGAATTTCCGTCGCCACTGCAGCATGGCCGCCGACGCTCCCATACACGTCCGTTCGGACCAGCAGAAACTGTCCATTCGCCGCCGCGTTCGCCATCACGGGATCGTTCACCTTCTCGAAGGGGTATCGCCGCGACAGCATCCAGTAGACTCGCGGGATCAGCGCCCGTTCCCAGAATGTTTCCATCTCCTGCTCGGGTGAGTAGGAAACCAGCGCCGCCTCGTGCTCCTTCGCGTCGTCTAGCGTATGCGCCGTCGAGCCGGGCAAGTGAAAGGTGTCCGCATCCGTGAACAGCAGCCAATCTCCGTGCGCCGCGGCAGCTCCAATCGACAACGCGTAAGTCTTGCCCGTCCACCCGCTCGGCAGAGTTCCTGTTTCCATGACGCGCAGCTTAGGAATTCGCGCTGCAAGCCCTGCCAGAATTTCAGCCGTATGATCCGTCGATTGATCGTTGACAACAATCACTTCGCCGATTTCCGCCTGCGCCGCCACCGACTCCACGGCGCGCGCGATCGACGCTTCTTCATTTCGGGCCGGAATAATCGCGGAAACCATACTCTTCAGTCCAGACACGCGGTCTCCAGAAGGCAACATGCGTTGTGACGCAAATCACTGGCATCCACGCCATGCTGCTTCTATTATAGAAGTGCTTTGAGCGAACGACTGAAACGGAATTTGAAGACCGGCGTGGTTCTCGCCTTCGTCGTTGGTTTGGTGGCCGCGTTCGCCCATCCCGACTACCGCCAGGGTGAACCGAGTTTGCGCGGCACGCCAGAGCATGATTTCGCCCTCACGCTTGACGGGAAGTCCACGCGTCTCTCGGATTTGCGCGGTCGCGTGGTGCTGGTGAATTTCTGGGCCAGTTGGTGCCCGCCCTGCGTTGACGAAACACCCGCGCTGAATCAACTCCAAAAGCGCATTCAGCCGCTCGGCGGAACGATTCTCGGCGTCAGCGTTGACGAGGATCAAGCCGCTTACGATAAATTCCTGCAGCAGTACAACGTCGACTTTCCCACGTTCCGCGATCCTTCAAAGAACGTCCCTCTTGCTTATGGCACCACGATGTATCCCGACACGTACATCATCGATCGCCACGGCCGCATCGACCGCAAAATCGTCGGCCCGCAGGACTGGACCAGCCCGACGATGCTCGCCTACCTCGATTCCCTGCTCGCCCGAAAGTAGCCCTTTGGGAGTGCGGCGGCTTGCCGCCGCTTTCGGGGCCCCCCTCCCGTTAGCTTCTCCGCTGGAGATTCTCCGTCAATTACACCTTCAGGAAGATCTTTTTGCGATAGAGGATCCACATCGCCAGCCAGCAAACCAAAACGAACGCAATCGAGTAGGCCAGCGATGCATTGGCGCTGTGAGCCTGCGGCGACGTAAAGAGGTGGTAGTAGATAAGTTCGCGCACGGAAGCCTCGTGCCCACCCGAGCCCATGCGCCAGCTGTCGAGACCGGCCGACAGCATTTCCGAGAGCGTATAAGCGGCGATTGCATTCATTCCGAAGACGAGCACCGGCATCGTCCACCGCCCGCGGCGTTTGCGCACATCGAGCACCCAATAGCACAGCGCGAGAACCACCAACGCGAATCCGGCTGTGAAGACCACGTAGGAGCTTGTCCACAGCTTCTTGTTGATCGGGAACCAGATGTTGAAGAATTTGCCGGCTGCCAGGCCGACGATGCCGAAAATCAGCATCCAGAGCGCCTTCGCGCGAGCCGTGCGATTCGACCGCAGCCACTCTCCCGTCAGCACTCCCGACAGAATTGTCCCGATCGCCGGGATCGTGCTGAGCAAACCCTCTGGATCGCGCGTGCCCTCGTACAAGTGCCCCGTCAGCAGCTTGCGGTCGAGCCACGCCACCCAGTTCCGGTCGGGATCGAGCAGAGGAATGTCTCGCCCGGGAACACCGAATCCCGGCACGGGAACGTAGCGCATCAGAATCCAGTAGCCGATCAGGCACGCAGCGATACCCACGATTTGTCCGCGCGTGCCCGTCCACAGCACGAAAACCGCTGCAATCAGATAGCACATCGCGATTCTCTGCAGCACGCCATAGATACGAATGTGGTCGAACTGGTAGTGATCGGGGAAGCTGTTGATCACGAGCACGCCAATGGCGAACAGGATCACGACGCGGCGCACGGCGTGCATGAAAATCGAGCCCCGCGAATCTCCCCGTGCCAGCCGCGACCGGAAGGAATAGACCATCGACACACCCACGATGAACACGAAAAAGGGGAAAACTAGATCCGTGGGCGTCCAACCGTTCCACTGAGAGTGCAACAGCGGCCAATAAGCGGCCCGAAAATCGCCGTTGTTGTTCACCAGAATCATCAACGCGATCGTCAAGCCGCGGAAGACATCCACCGATTGAATGCGGTCGGCGCGCGCAACAGCCTGCGTCTCTTTTGCAATTCCGGCGGACTGAACGGCTTGTGTCGTCGACATTTGAGCACCTGGCCTTGTTTGGCGCGGATTATACCAGCTTCAGCAAGCCTTTATTCCCAGTGAACAGCTGTCCATCTGTTGCACTGTTGGACAGGCAGTTCTAGAACCGAAATCAGGCTAGGATTGACAGGTCTAAACTAGTAGCACCGAACGAGCGGGGGATTTGCTCGCCACGGGTGTCGGTCGCAAGCCATTGTGGAGGAAGGGTTTCCTGGATGAGGTCCATATTTCAGTCCCTGCTTTCCAGAGACGTCGATGAATCGGCCGTTTCGACCGAAGAACGGCCGGAGCAGCCGGAGATCCATGCGTACGATGCATCCGAGGAGTCTCAGGCCTCCGAAGCAGTCGAGACGCCCGAAGGCCTGATTCCGGCTTCCGAATTGCCTTCCGCGGCGGACGCTCTTGCGAATTTGTTCCGCGATGACCCGGCCTCGGAGGTTGCCGAACAGCGCGGACAGCCCCCAGCGGTCGAACAGGCGGCCTGCGCCACTTATCGTCCAGCGGTGGCTTTCGAACAGGACGACAGTGCGAGTTCCCGTCGTCCGGTGCTCTGCGATCTTCCCCTTGCCGACGAAGTTGCCGTCGAGCCCGCAGCCATGGCCAAGCCCGAGACTCCGGCAGAAACGGAACTCACGATTCGCTCTGACTTCGAGCCTGAGACGCCGCCTCAACCGCGAGCCGTGGACATTTCGCTGACACCTCCTCAACCCGAAGAGCGGATCGTGGCTGAATCTCCGCTTCCCGTTCCGGATCCGACCCTGAATTCCGGTGTCGACGCGGAGATCGCCATGAGCGTCGACCTCGCCGAGCAAGCGGTTGACGCCCACAGCGCCGGTGATTTTCCGTCCATAAAAGCGGTCGTAACCGATCCTTCCGAATCGATTCCCGCGCTTGCCAGGCCTATGATTCGCCTCGCCAAGAGCGATTGGGAGTTCGAGGAAAAGCTGGCAGCTCACAAGGAATGGGTGGAATCACGCGGCGCCGCAGGCAGCAAAGCGGATCTGGCCGAAGCCGACTTACAGCACTCCGACCTGATCAGCGTGAACCTGCGTTACGCCGATCTGCAGGGCGCAAACCTGAAGAGCGCCGACCTTCTGCTTGCCGATCTCCGCGACGCCTGCCTGGTGCGCACCAACCTGGGGGAATCCTGTCTGGTTGGAGCAAATCTCGAAGGTGCGAACCTCGAGGGCGCCACTCTCGACGACGCAATGGGACTCCTGCCCCGCCAGCTCGCAGGCGCAAACCTGCACGACGCTTCTTTGCCCGATCAGATCGCGCGGTTCGAGGCGCGCGCCCTTTTCGCCAAAGCCTCGCAAACCGCCATGCAGTTTTTCACCGCGCTGATGGCGATCAGTGCCGTGTCGGCGCTCATGATCTGGCAGACGAGAGACCTGCAATTGCTGACTGACTCTTCGATTTTCCGATTTCTGCACTCCCGGGCCGCGGCCGCATTGCCGACGGCTCAGGTCTATCTCATCGCGCCTGTCGCGCTTTTCATCGTCTATCTCGTTCTGCAATTCCATTTGCAGACGCTGTGGGACGCGGTTCTCCAATTGCCCGCCATTTTTCCAGACGGCGCGGAGATCGGCCAGGATTCGCCTCGCATCATCCGCGCCCTTCTGCGCGCCCATTTTCGCTGGATGAACAAAGACGCTCCCTCGACGCGGACTATCGAGCGCATGCTCGCCCTGGCCCTGGCCTACTGGGTCGCTCCCGTAACGCTGCTTCTCTTCTGGGCGCGTTACCTCACTTTGCAGGACCTGCACGGCACGATTCTTCACGAGCTGCTCGTAGCGGTCGCCTTCGGCGTGGCGCTCTACTCCACCACGAAGATCGGGCGCCCGCAGGAGCGCTGGGCGGTCGAGGCCACGCGCAATTGGCAATGGCTTTCGAAGCTGCGTGAACTGAATCCTTTGAAAGCGGCCGCAGGACTTGCCGTTTTCCTGCTTTTCTTGTCGGTGGGGACGGTGAAGGGCGTGCCGCATGGCCCGACTCGCGCGCCGCAATTTTCCGCCGCAAGCATTCGACGCTGGGCGCCGGATATCTTCTGGTTCCTCGGCTACGATCCGTACGCCAACTTGACGGAGACTTCCATGTCGACGGCGCCTGCGGGTTGGTCCGGCGACGACACGCAGGTTTCGGCCGTGAAGGGAGCCCGCCTGAACGATATGAATTTCCGCTATGCGCAGGCGTACGGCATCTTCTTGGCAAACGCCCATCTCTGGCATTCCGATTTCGAGGGCGCTTTCCTGTCCGACGCGGATTTCCGCGGCGCCGACCTGGGCCAGGCCACGCTGCGTTACGCCGTGATGGACCGCGCCCGGCTCTATCACAGCAATCTCGACCGCGGTAACCTCGATGGCGCGAATCTCGATCGCGCCGATTTCCGCCAATCGAACCTCTCGTATTGTTCGCTGATCGACGCCGTCCTGATCGACGCGCAGTTTCAGGACGCAACGCTCTACGGCGCGCGGCTCACCGGCGCTGCGATGGAGCGCGCCAATTTGGAAAAAACCGATTTGCGCTCGGCCTATCTCGACGGCGCCGATCTCGAACACGCCGATCTGCGCAATGCGTATCTCTGGTCCGCCAAACTTCCGGGAGCCAATTTGGTCAGCGCGCAACTCGCGTCCGCCATTTTCATCAACGCCGATCTGCACGGTGCCGATCTTCGCGGCGCTCAGTTTGCAGGAACCGTTCTGAGCGGAGCAAATTTGACCGGCGCGATTGTGGACGGCACTGATCTCCGAGGCGCCCTTGGCCTGACGGCGGGGCAAATCTGCGCGACAAAGTCGCGCAGCGGAGCCATCTTGACTGATTCCCTTGCCTCCCAGGTGCAAATTGCCTGCGGAGGTCCCCTTCTCGCCGCTGCTCCAGTTCCGGCTCCCGAGTCTCCGGCCGCATCGACTGCGTCGGCAACCGGTCATACTGCCGCGGCAAAAGCAGCGGCTGGGTCGGGTCACCCATGAGCGAAACTGAATTCGGGAAGCTCATTCAGGTGATTCTCGCCACCTGGGGATTGTTCGGGCTGGCATTGCTCTTCGCGCCCGGAAGAGTGCTGGAAACCCTCACGCGCGGGCGTGTTTTGTTTTCGCGAGGAACCCTCCTGTTTTTGCGCCTTGTTGGCGCTTTGAGCGTGCTCGGAGCATGCTCCAGGCTTTTCATTTGGCACGGGTAAGCCCGTGCGGCGGCCCGACGCTGATGTAGCGATCTCCTACGACGATACGAGAAAGCTTGGCGAACGTCGTTCGCTCAACGCCTATTGCGGGCGCTTTGGCTCAGGTTTTGGAGGCGGCCCGACCGTCTCGCAGCAAACGCTCAGTCAGCTTGCGGATCTGGGGCTCAGCGTCACAATAAAAGCGTATTGGCGAAGTACCGAACCCGACGAGTGATTGCCTTCCGGGCAGCCCCGACGCGTTACGGCTGCGCTGTCTTCTGCGCGGGCTTCTCGAAGCGGCTGTCGTCGGCCGAAACATTCGCCTGAATCTGGTCCCATTTGTAAATTGTGGGGCCCTGCACGTGCGCCACGGTTACGGTGAACGGCAGCTTCACGCCGCTTACGTCGCGGTAGTCGGAGTAATCCGTATCCTGCGGCAGCGATCCGAGCGGGCTCTCGATGCGTTCCGAGACGCGCAGCAACAGGCCCGATTGCGCGTCAAAGTAGAACATCACGCGCCCGCCGCCTTTGCGGAATCCAATCACGCGATACGCCTCCTGATCGCCGATCTTTTCCGTACCGGCAGCCTGCGCGCGCACAAAATCCTGCTTCAAGTTGAGCCCTGGAATGAACGACGCCCACTGCTTCGCGCGCACCAGATCGTCCCACGTCAAATCCTCCGCGGGACGCCCGGGGAAGGCGTGCCAGCCGTTCGCGCCGTCATAGCCTTGCGACATCGCCGCTCCGTTCGGCATGTGCACGGTCAACATCGCCTTGTCGGGAGCCTTGCGAACCTCTTCAACATCGACCTTCATGCCACGGGACGCCATTTCCGCAACGCCCTTCTCATCGAGTGTCGTTATCTTCTGGATGGCCGCGGCGCCGCCCAGGGCGTCCGTGTATTTCGCGATGATCGCATCGACGCTGATCGCCGGCAGGCTCGCAGCACCGGCGTTTGCGCCTGCGCCCGCTTCCGAAGGCTTCGCCATTCCCATACCCATGCCATTCGGACGGCCACTCATCCCCGCGCCGCCCATCATCGATTGGCCCGTCGTCGAGGCGCTCAGGATCGGCATGCTCTCCGCTTTCGACGCGCCGCGATGGCAGGTGTAGCAAGTCACTTCGCGCCGCCCGTTGAAATTGTCCTTATCAATCGCGAACATCATCTGCATCATCTTGCGCGCGGTGGCCTTCGTCTGTTTGTCATCGCTGTCGAAATGCCTTGGGACGTGGCAATACTGGCACTCAACACCGAGCGCGGCCGTGATGTACTGCATCGCGGGAATCAATTGGTCCGACGGAATCTCCTTCAGCACCTGCAGGTTCATGTAGACTTCGCCTGCCGTTTTCTGCGCCGGCTCCTGGGCAGCCTGCGCTCCGTTTGCTTGAGCGGGGCGTGGCGAGACATTCGTTCGCGGTGGCGAGCTTCGCGCGATCAGCGGAGCCGGCCTCCCGGCCAGCACCAGCGCCGCAACGGCAATTCCTGCAACAGCAAACGAAAACTTGAGCAGCGATCGGTCGTCGGTTTTCATCGGTCGGTTCCCTCGAGATTGGTCGGCGCGATTCGCGTGTTCCGCGCCGGTCCCTTGTTACCAGCTTGATTCCAGCTCTGGAATCATACGCAAATTGCCGCATTTGTGATGCTAAAATTCTCAAGGCTGCGGACCGGGCAAGTGAAGTCGGCCGGCTCCGCAACACGAATCATTTCGCCAAGGGGTCGGAGAGCCAGTGATCGAAGGCAAGCGAATCGCCGTCGTGATGCCCGCTTACAACGCGGCGAAGACCCTGCGCTCCACCGTCCAGGAGCTTCCCGGCATCGTCGACACGAAGATTCTCGTCGACGACCACAGCCGCGATGACACCGTGCGCGTCGCGCGCGAGCTGGGGCTTCACGTGATCGTCCACGAAAAGAATTACGGCTATGGCGGCAACCAGAAGACGTGCTACCGCGCGGCGCTCGATAGCGGCGCGGACATCATCGTCATGGTCCACCCCGATTACCAGTACAAACCGACGCTCGTGGCGGCCATGGCCGGAATGATCTCTTCGGGTGTGTACGACGTCGTGCTCGGCTCGCGCATTCTCGGCGGCGGCGCTCTGCGCGGCGGAATGCCGCGCTATAAGTACGTCGCCAACCGCCTGCTCACCGCCTTTGAAAATCTGCTGCTCGGCGCGAAGCTCTCCGAATATCACACCGGATTTCGCGGATTCACCCGCGAAGTGCTGGAGACTCTGCCGCTCGTGGAAAACTCCGATGACTTCGTCTTCGACAACGAAATGATCGTGCAGATGGTTTACTTCGGGCTGCGCATCGGCGAAATTTCCTGCCCGACCAAATACTTCGACGAAGCCTCTTCCATCCGCTTTGTGAGGAGCGTCGGCTACGGCTTTGGCGTTCTTGGAGCAACCCTGAAGTGCTTCCTCCAGCGCCTTGGGCTGGGACATTTTCGCATTCTGGACGCGAAGGGCCGCAAACTCACCGACGCGCGCGCCGAGATGCCTGCCGCGACGCCCTTGACGCAGCAAACCACGGAGCGGATATCTTGAGCGCGCGCCCTGGCGGCGGTTCGTCTCCGATCCCGCTCGCCGCAACAGCCGCATGACGCCGCCGTCCGAATCCCATCACAACCTCCGCTCGAATATTCGTAACTCTGGCCTGCTTTTTCTTATGCCGTGCGCCGCCCTCCTGATCCATGGCTATCATCCGTTTTCCGAAGACGCCGAAATCTACGTCCCCCAGATCAGGAAACTCCTGCATCCGGCGTTGTATCCCTTCGGTTCTCAATTCTTCGAGGCGCATGCGCGTCTGACGCTCTTCCCGAATCTGGCCGCCGCGCTCGTTCGATTCACGCATCTGCCGCTATCCGTCGTTCTGTTCGTTTGTCACCTGCTTTCGATTCTCCTCCTCCTGCTTGTCTGCAGGCGAATCGCATCGAAATCCTTTCCGACGGAGGCCGGGCGCTGGGCCGCGGTCGCGATGGTCGCGGCGCTGCTTACGCTTCCCGCCACCGGAACAGCTCTCTATCTGCTCGACCCCTACTTCAATCCACGCTCGGTCTCGACTTTTGCGATTCTCTTCGCCGTTGACGCCACGCTCGAACGGAAATTCCTTCGCGCCGCTTTGTGGCTCGTCTTCACCGCCCTCATCCATCCGCTGATGGTCGTCTTTGGCGCTTTCTACGTTGTGCTCGTCGCGCTCGCGCAGCGTGCGGTCGCGAGGAAGTCGCCACACGTCCTCTCTTCAGCCGCTCTCGCGATCGCCGCGCCGTCGTTTCTGCATCCATCGACCGCCTTTTTCCAGACCTTGCACGACCACGCGTATTACTTCGTTCTCCGCTGGCGCTGGTACGAGTGGCTCGGCATCTTCGCGCCGCTCGCGATTCTCTGGTGGTTCAGCCGCATCGCCGACGCAAAGCAGCGGCCCGTTTTGAGAACGCTTGCCCTTTCGCTGATTCCGTTCGGCATGGCGTGCTTTCTTGGCGCTCTGATCGTTTCGTTTGCCCCGCTCCAGACGCTCGCGATAGGCCAGCCCATGCGCGGCTTCCAACTGCTCTATCTGCTCATGGTCCTGGTGGCTGGCGGCCTGCTTGGTGAGGCGCTTCTGAACCACCGCGTCCTCCTCTGGCTAGCGCTGTTCGCGCCGATTTGCGCGGGCATGGCGTTTGCGCAATTCCAGCTTTATCGTGCCGATCGACATATCGAGTGGCCGGGCGCCGCCTCGACCAATCCCTGGGTGCAAGCGTTCGTCTGGATTCGCGCAAATACCCCGGAAGACGGCATCTTCGCCTTGAACCCGAATTACATGGCTTTGCCGGGCGAGGATTACCAGGGTTTTCGCGCCATCGCAGCGCGCAGCAGCCTCGCCGACGGCGTCAAAGATTGGAGCGCCTCGGCCATGTTCCCCGGCCTGCCACTCGCGAGCGAGTGCCTTCAGCAAGTTCGCGCCGTGCAGGGATGGAGAAATTTCCACGCAGCTGACTTCCAGCGCCTCAAGCAGACCTACGGCGTCACCTGGGCCGTGCTCGAACAACCGCCGGTCGCGGGCCTTTCGTGCCCCTATCAAAACAAGAAGGTGCTCGTGTGCCGGATCAACTGAAGCGGCGGCCCCACCCCTTTGGACTTTGTCGCCGCGGGAGGGCAACGCTCTGCGGCACAAGCGTTTCCAACTTAGGTACGCTGTGCCTTATACTTCTTAGTCCGCGACGCAGGGCCGGTCATCCGTTGGCCCTCGGCCTCTCCAGAATTCATGCATAACATTCTCTCGAAAGCGGATTCCGACCCCGGCACGACCGCCTCGGCCACGCCAGGGAGCGCCAGCCTGAGCACCGCCTGGATGCTTGGCATCCTCGTGCTGACGTGGCTCCTGATTTACATTCCTTCGCTCGCCAAGCCCGGCCTGCTCGACGACGCCGATTCCATCCACGCCGAAGCCGCGCGCGAAATGCTCCTGAATCACAATTGGGTGACGCTCTACATCAACGGCATCCGCTACCTCGAAAAATCTCCGCTCATGTATTGGACTGTCGCGGCAAGCTACAAACTTTTCGGCGTCGCCGAGTGGCAGACGCGCCTTCCGCTCGCCCTGGGCGTCCTCGCCCTC
>DATGHM010000112.1:0-3342 GCA_035307985.1 Candidatus Acidiferrales bacterium | reverse complement strand
AAGTTCCGTCCCCGGCAAAACTTTATCGAACGTTCGTTCGACATTTCGAGCATACTTGCTCGTACCTGGGATGTCAAGCGAACTGCGGCCACGCCGTTCCGGCCCATTTGGATCCTCTGGCAAAGGGTTTCAGCGGACGGTCAGGCCCCTTTTCGCCTCGCAAAATCGAGGTTTCGTCGGCCCGGCTCGCCTGGATGGAAGCAGAGGCCCCCCGGCGTTTGCTAACATGGAGATGGAGGCGCTAGAGAAGTCGAAACGGATATGGATTCCCCACTTCTGAATCACTACAAAGCCGCGGGAGCCACGATTGCAACCTTCTCCGGCTGCGCGCTGCCCGACGTTTTTTCGGACTGGAAAGATGAGTGGCGCATCGCGCGAGAAACCGCCGGGCTCTTCGACACGAACTGGCATGCGACCGCCGTTCTTACCGGTCCGGACCGCATCCGCTACCTCAACGCAATCGTCTCCAACGACGTGCAATCGTTGGCTGAAGGACAGGGAACTCTCGCTCTCCTTCTCGACCCGCGCGCGCACATCCTCGCCGAACTCGAAATTTACGTGCGCCGGGACGACGTACTGGTCCTTTCGCATGCTTCCGTGCGCGAGAGAACGATCGCAACGCTCGACAAATACATCATCATGGACGACGTCGAACTGGAGGACGCCACCGCGCGCGTGGGCAGCGTCGCCGTCGAAGGACCGCACGCTGGATTCGTGCTTTCGCAGGCCACGGGCCTTTCTCTTGACGGCTTCTCGGAATTTGCCGGCGAAAAGGGCGAGATTGGCGGAGTCGAGTGCTACATCGTGCGGCGCTCCCATTTTGGCGGTCCTGGAGTTCAGATCGTCGCGCCCGCCGAGCATCTCGAACGTCTCTGGCAAACCCTCTACGGCATGGTTCATGCCACGCACGGATCGCCGATCGGCATGCGCGCGCTGAACGCGCTGCGTCTCGAAGCCGGCGTGCCATGGTTCCCTCTCGACTTCGACGACTCCGTAATTCCACACGAAGCCGGTCTCGAGAACACTCATCTTAGCTTTACGAAGGGCTGTTACACCGGACAGGAAATCGTTGAACGCGTGCGCTCGCGCGGCCATGTCAATCGCCGCCGCGTGCGACTTGCATTTACAACCTCAGAGCCGCCGGCGGCTGGCGCAAAACTGACTGTCAAGGGTGCCGATGCCGGCCATGTGACCAGCGCCGCCTTTTCCCCTGCCGCCGGAACCGCGATCGGCATGGGCTATCTGCGCCGCGAATACACCAGCCTTGGTTCTGTGGTGGATTTTCCTGACGGCACCGCAACCGTTCTCGCTTGAAATTGTCGGAAAATCGTCGAGCGGGACAGGAGGGGACGAAGCTTTCGAATCCCGGCCTGACTGAGAAACTGCCCGTCTTCAGCGCCGCACAGCAACGCGATCGCACTTCGCCAGTTCGCAGAACGAATTCAGAGAGGCGATGGAGGCCGCGAACCAAAAAGCATTTTCGCCTGGACCCAGCGCCCGCCAATATTTGTCAGTTCTTGGTCAAGTTGAGCGATTTCATGGTGTGTTCAGCGCCAGATAGCAAGGTAGTCCCGCCTTGCCAATTCGCAGAACTTCGTTCGAAGCGCTAATGGAGGCTGCAAACAAAAAGGATTTGCGTAAAGTCGCTAATCCAACTCCGCGTCTCGGAGCATCAATTCTTCGCAAGGTTGAGGGACTTGAGGAAGCTGCCGCGCTCGGCGTCAATCTTCTTCTGCAATTGCAGAATGCCGTAGAGCAATGCTTCCGGACGTGGCGGGCAGCCCGGAACGTAAATGTCGACGGGAATCACCTGGTTGACTCCCTGCACGATCGCGTAATTGTTGAACACGCCGCCCGAGGTGGCGCACGCTCCCATCGAGATCACCCATTTCGGTTCCGGCATCTGTTCGTAAAGTTGCCGGATCACGGGGGCCATTTTCTGCGAGACGCGCCCGGCGATAATCATCAGATCCGACTGGCGCGGCGATCCTCGAAACACCTCCGCACCGAACCGCGCGACGTCGTACCGTGACGCCGCCATCGACATCATCTCGATCGCGCAGCACGCCAGGCCGAAGGACATCGGCCAGATCGAGCTTCGCCTCGCCCAGTTCACCACCTTGTCCAGCGACGAGAACAGAATCCCCTCGTCCTTCAGGAAATTCTCCTGGTCTCCAGGCTTTTCCAGTGTGACTCCCTTTGCGATTTCATCCGCCATGGTGCGCTATGCCCTCGACTCATTTTTGCATGTTCCGGGCTGCATTTGCAAAGCGGCTCGCAGAAAGAGTTCGCTTCGCAACTTCCGATGTGCCGCACCGGGTCGCTCTTAGTCCCACTCTTCCTTGATTCTCTCCATTCGATCCCGCGTCGGTATTCCATGCCACAAGATTCGAGGGGACAAACATCGTTGTTGGCGGAAAATCCGGGATTAAAGAAAGTTCCCGCCGGCATGCCGCCCTCCGCGTCCTGTGACCTACGATACACGGGCCAGGTCCGCAGGTCACAGCCGAGCGCCCCTCTTCCGGGCTACGTTCACAACCAGCGAATAGCTCAGGGAGAAATCTCCCAGCCGAACAGTTGCCCGATGCCTTCGCCGATTCCCTTCCCGTCTGCTGGAGCTGCCACATGACCGAAACGTTTCTCCGCAAATTCCCCGGGAGGGCCGTCGTCCGCCCGTTCCACCGCGAGATTTAGACTCGACGCGGACGGCGGCACTGCCTTCTCCCTGATAAAACCTGACGCGCCTCGATGGTTTCTCCCCCCCGGGAAATCCGCGCCGGACTCTCTCAAGTCTGCCTTGGCGGACCTTCGACCCTTTCGGTAAGATGGAACGGTGGTTGGTTGATTTCGATTTTTCTGTTGGGGCGAGATGGAAAAGCAAACGGCCAAGAAGACGACGAAAAAACCGGCGGCCGCCCACGACCCGTGGACGGAGGCGCTTGAACGGATCCTTCGCGCGGAGGACTCCGACCCGTTTCAGATTCTAGGCCCGCATTGGATCGAACGCGCCGGCAAGCGCATGCTTGCGATTCGGCTGTTTCGGCCCGGCGCTTCCGAGGCAAAAATCATATGGAAGAACGGAACCGTTTCCGCGGCTGGCAAGATTGCCGAAGGCCTCTTCGAAGCGGTCATCGATCCCGTCGCCGCCAAACTCCCTGCTGGCGCGCCCGTTCCTGTCGATGCTTACGGCGTCAGGTTCCGCTTCGCCGACGGAAAAGCCCTCGAAACCCTGGATGCCTACGCCTTCCCGCCTCTGCTCTCCGATTACGACCTCTACCTTTTCGGCGAAGGCACGCATTACCAGAAATACGAAAAGCTCGGAGCCCATATTCGTGAAGTGGA
>DATGHM010000111.1:0-4484 GCA_035307985.1 Candidatus Acidiferrales bacterium | reverse complement strand
CCCTGCCGTGATCACGCCGACCCAGTACATCCAGGGCTCGTGGGCGTAGGCGGCGGTCAGGATCGCATCTTTGCTCCAGAACCCGGCAAAAGGCGGAACTCCCGCGATAGCGACCGAGGCGCACGCGAGAACGAGCATCGTCTTAGGCGCGTACTTTTTCAGACCGCCCATGTGCCGCATATCCTGTTCGCCGTGGCAGGCGTGGATGACGCTGCCGGCGCCGAGGAAGAGCAGGGCTTTGAAGAACGCGTGAGTGACCAGGTGCCAGATGCCGGCCGAGAAAGCGCCGACGCCGACGCCGAGGAACATGTAGCCGAGTTGCGAAACGGTGGAGTAGGCGAAGACCTTTTTGATATCGAACTGCGTCAGGCCGATCGTCGCTGCGAAGACCGCGGTCGCAAGGCCGACGATGGCGACGGTCTCCATCGCGATAGGCGCATGGAGGAAAATCACCGACGAGCGCGCGGAGAGGTAAACGCCGGCGGTGACCATTGTGGCGGCGTGGATGAGGGCGGAAACCGGAGTCGGACCTTCCATGGCGTCCGGCAGCCAGACGTACAGCGGAATCTGCGCGGACTTGCCGATGGCGCCGGCAAAGAGCAGCAGGCAGATGGCGGTCAGCGTGCCGATGCCCGCGGCGCTCTCCACCGGCATGCCCGATGTTTGCTGAAACATCGTGCCGAAGTCGATCGAGTGGAAGGTCCAGAACGTAAGCAGGATTCCGACGGTGAAGCCGAAGTCGCCGATGCGCGTGGTGATGAAGGCTTTCTTACCGGCGTCCGCGGCGGAGTCTTTCAGGAACCAGAAGCTGATCAGCAGGTAGCTGCAGAGGCCGACGCCTTCCCAGCCGACGAACATCAGGATGAGGTTGGCCGAGAGCACCAGCGTCAGCATGAAGAACACGAAGAGGTTCAGATAGGAAAAAAAGCGGGCATAGCCGCCCTCGTGCGCCATGTAACCGGCGGAATAAATGTGCACGAGCATGCTGACGAAGGTGACCACGATCAGCATCACGATGGTGAGCTGGTCGACCTGGAGAGCGAAGTCGACGCTGAAACGGCCGGCGCTGATCCAGTTGAAGTACTTTTCGAAGTAGGGGACCTGCGATGCGCCGAGGTGCACAAATTCGCGGATCAGCTCGAGCACGCACAGGAACGACAGAGAAACGGAGCCGATGCCAACGGCGTTTACGGTCGCCTTCGGCCATTTGGCGGCGAGCAGGCCGTTGATCCCCGCGCCGGCGAGGGGCAGGGCAAGAATGAGCCAAAGATGATGAAGAATGAACATGTCGTCAGAATTTCAGGAGATTCACGTCTTCCACGTTCAGCGAGCGCCGGTTCTGCGAAATGACGATGACGATGGCGAGGCCCACGGCCGCTTCCGCCGCCGCGACCACGATCACGAAAAAGACGAACACCAGGCCGTCGAGCTGGTTCCACGCTCGCGCGAAGGCGACGAACGCCAGATTCACGGCGTTGAGCATGAGCTCGATGGCCATGAAAATCGTGATGATGTTGCGCTTAAAAATGAACGCGATCACGCCCAGCCCGAAGAGCACACCGCTCAGCACGAGATAGTAGGAAATCGGGACCACGTTATTCGCTCCTCTTGGCGAGCACGAGCGCTCCGAGAATCGCGATCAGGATCAGGATCGAAGTCGCCTCGAACGGGAACAGGTATTGGCGGAACAAGGCCATGGCGAGGTCGTGCGTCGAAAACGCCGCGGGAACCGCGCCCGCGCCGTTCGCGGCTTGCGGTCCCGCCGTCGAACGCCAAATCCAGCGCGTGATCTCGAGGAGCAGGAAAATTCCCAGCGGCATGCCCGCATACTTCGCCATCTTGCTCCAGTTGGTTCGCTGCTCGACGCCGGCGTTGAGCAGCATGATCACGAAGACGAAAAGCACCATGACCGCGCCCGCGTAGACAATGATCTGCACCGCGGCGATGAATTCCGCGCCCAAGAGCAAGTACAGAATCGCCAGCGAAACCATCACGAGGATGAGCGAGAGCGCGCTGTGGATGGGCTCGCGCGCAACGATCAGCAGGATGGCGCCGAGGACGGCCAGCCCGCCGCAGAAAAAGAACAAAATGAGCGGAAGATTCATCCGCGTTTCACCAGAAGAATCACGAGCGCCGTTCCCACCAGGTTGGCCAGCGAGACGGGAAGCAGCAGCTTCCATCCGAACGACATCAGCTGATCGTAGCGGAAGCGCGGCAGGGTCCCGCGAACCCACACATAGAAGAAGATGAACAAGCCCACTTTGGCGAGAAACCAGAAGGGGCCCTGCGCAATCGGCATCACGCGCGGAATCAGGCAAATCGCGCCGCCGCCCAGGCACAGCAGAGTGACCACCGCGAACTGCAGTCGAGCGATTCCGCGCATTTCTTTCACCGTGTCGTACAGGCAGTACAGCCCCAGCGCGACGAGGCCGGCGCCCGGCAAATAGAGTTGCCACGTCCACGAGTTCGGGAACGGCGAGAGCCAGCCGCCGAAAAAGAGAATCGTCGCCAGGCACGACACGGTGATCATGTTCGCGTACTCGGCCATGAAGAACATGGCGAACTTGAAACTCGAATACTCGGTGTGGAAGCCGGCCACCAGTTCGGTTTCCGCTTCGGGCAGATCGAACGGAATACGGTTCGTCTCCGCCACCGCCGCTGTGATGTAGCACAGAAAGCCGACGATCTGCGGAAACACGTTCCATTTGGGAATGAAATGCAGCCAGTAACCTGTTTGGCCAAGAGACCCGCCCGGCACGCCGGCAATGATTCCGTTGAAGCTGAAGGATCCGGCGAGCAGGAGCACGCCCACTACGGACAACGTCAGCGCAACTTCGTAGCTGACCATTTGCGCCGAGCTGCGAAGCCCGCCCAGCAGCGGGTACTTGCTGTTCGACGACCAGCCCGCGAGCGCGACGCCATACACGCCCATCGACGTGATGGCAAAAAGAAAGAGCAGGCCGATGTTCGAGTTGGCGACGACGAAAACCGGCTGGCCAAACACCTGCAGGGTCGGCGGCCCAAAGGGAATCAGAGCGAGCGTGGTGAGCGCGAGCGACAGCGCCAGAAACGGCGCCAGCGTATAAACGAAACGGTCCGAAGCGGGCGGCGTCAAGTCTTCCTTAAAAAGGAATTTCAGCCCGTCGGCCAGTGGCTGGAGCAATCCGTGCGCGCCGACGTAGTACGGCCCCCAGCGCGACTGGATGCGCGCGACGACCTTACGTTCGAACCAGGTCAGGTAAGCCAGTGCCGTCATGACGATGAACAGCAGGACGGCGATTTTAATTAACGATACCACCAGGACTGGGTGCTCGGAGATGAAGTCCACGGAGCGTCCTTAGCCTCGTTGGTCGAATTGAGCTTCGAGCAATAGCGGCCCAGAGTGCCGCTGGTAAAAAGGAAATCGTTAGCCGAAAAAACGGTCCCGGGCGCGACATCGTACGAGTCAGGCGTGCGCTCGAAGCGCGACGCGTCCGCAACTTTGCAAGCGGCGCGCGAAAGCTGGGCGCGATCGGCGAGCAGGTTGGCGACCGAGAGATCGTACCCCGCCACGTTCTGGCGGATTTCGTCGAAGGCCGCCTCCGGCGTACGCAGGCGGATCGGCGAGCCGAGTCCCAGCATAGCGAGCTGATGCGAAAGGATGCGGATCAGATCGTAATCGCTGCGCGGGCCTTGCGCGTCGATGGAACGATGCGTGGCCTGCACCTCGCCCGCCGTGTTGGTCAGCGTTCCGTCTTTTTCATACGTGGATGCCGCAGGGAGAACCACATCCGCGCGCTGCGCCGTTTCGGTCAGGAACATATCCTGCACGACGAGCAATTCCAGGCCGGCGATGCGGTCGGGCGCAATGACGCCAAACGTCTTCACGGGATTGGCGCCCACCACGTAGAGCGCCTTGAGCTTCCCGGAAGCGGCTGCTTCCATCATCGCGCGCGCGGTAAGGCCGGGCGCCGGCGGAATTTCGCCGCCCCAGAGTTTGCCGAACCGCGTGCGCTCGGCTTTGTCCGCGATCGGCGCGTAGCCCGGCAGCCGGTCGGGCAGCACGCCCATTTCTGCGGCACCGCGCGAGTTCGCGTAATCGCCGAGGGGGATGTAGCGCGTCTTGCCCGGCAGGCGCGAGCCGAAGGCAACCAGGTCGCGGATCGCGGCGCCCTGGATGTTCGCGCCAAACAGGATCAGGACGTCGGTTTCCTTTTCGAGTCCCTCTTTCAGTTTCGACAGCGCTTCGGAAACGCCAGCGTCGAACTGGCCTTCGCCGGTCGCGAGCCAGCGGACTGCGTTGCGTTCACGGTCTTTCGCCACCTCGACAAGTTGCGCGGCCTGGCGATGAATCTTGCTCTCTTTGCCATTGATGACGTAAAGCCGCTGGCCGTGATGGCGCACGCCGGTGCGAATCTGCCAGGCGACCAGCGGATTTTGCTGCGTCACGTCGTTGCCGATCAGCAGAACGGTCTGCGCGTCGTAGATATCCGCCATCGTGGCGG
>DATGHM010000110.1:0-2152 GCA_035307985.1 Candidatus Acidiferrales bacterium | reverse complement strand
TTCCGCGAGCCGAAGGCGAAATTTCATGTCACCGTGCCCAAGGAAACGCTGAGCGATCTGACCAAAGAATTGCAGGACAAGAACGTCGATGTAAACATCAAGGAAGTGCGCAGCAACGACTGGGTCAGCTTCCTGATCGATGCGGTTCCCTTCATTCTGCTGCTGGTGATTTTCCTGATCATGATGCGGCAAATGCAGGCCGGCGGAAACAAGGCGCTGAGCTTTGGAAAATCGCGCGCGCGGCTGCTAACAGCACAGCAGAAGAAAGCTACGTTCAAAGATGTGGCGGGCATCGAGGAAGCGAAGGAAGAGCTGCAGGAAATCATCGACTTTTTGAAGGATCCGCAAAAATTCCAGAAGCTGGGGGGACGAATCCCCAAGGGCGTGCTGCTGGTCGGGCCTCCGGGAACTGGCAAGACTTTGCTCGCGCGGGCCATCGCCGGCGAGGCCAATGTGCCGTTCTTTTCGATCTCCGGCTCGGATTTCGTGGAAATGTTCGTGGGCGTGGGCGCCAGCCGCGTGCGCGACCTCTTCGAGCAGGGCAAGAAGAACGCGCCGTGCATCATCTTCATCGACGAAATCGACGCGGTGGGGCGCCATCGCGGCGCGGGGCTCGGCGGCGGGCATGACGAGCGCGAGCAGACGCTGAACGCGTTGCTGGTCGAAATGGATGGCTTCGAGTCGAATGAGGGCGTGATCCTGATCGCCGCGACGAACCGTCCGGACGTTCTCGATCCCGCGCTGCTTCGGCCGGGACGATTCGACCGGCGGGTTGTGGTTCCGCGGCCCGACGTGAAGGGGCGCGAAGAAATTCTTCGCGTGCACACGCGCAAGGTGCCCATCGCAGACGACGTAGACCTCTCCGTGATCGCGCGCGGCACTCCGGGATTTTCGGGAGCCGACCTGGCGAACCTAGTGAACGAGTCCGCGCTGTGGGCCGCCCGCCAGAATCGGAAACTTGTCACGATGGCCGATTTCGAGATGTCCAAGGACAAAGTCCTGATGGGCGTCGAGCGCAGATCGATGATCCTCTCGGATGAGGAGAAGAAGAACACGGCGTACCACGAGGCGGGGCACGCGCTCGTCGCGGCCATGACTCCCGGTGCCGATCCGTTGCACAAGGTGACGATCATTCCGCGCGGGATGGCGCTCGGCGTCACCATGCAGCTCCCCATCGACGACAAACACACCTACACGAAGGAATTCCTCGAATCGCAGCTCGCGGTGCTGATGGGCGGACGCGCAGCGGAGGAATTGTTCCTCCATCACATCACCACCGGCGCGGGCAACGATATCGAACGCGCCACGGAAATCGCCAGGCAGATGGTCTGCGAATGGGGCATGAGCCCGCTCGGGCCTCTGACGTTCGGTAAGAAAGAAGAAGCGATCTTTCTGGGACGCGAAATCGCGCAGCATCGCGACTACTCCGAAGACACGGCGATCAAAATCGACGGCGAAGTGCGCGGCATCGTGAACATGTCGTACCAGAAGGCGCACAACATACTGGAAACCTATCGCGACGCGCTCGAACGTGTCGCGCAGGCGCTGCTCGACCGCGAAGTGCTCGACGCGACCGAACTGAAGCTCCTCGTCGAGGGTAAACCGCTCCCCGCAAAGCCAATGCCTCCTGCGCCGCCGGCTTCGCCCGTGCCGAGCAAGGAGCCGCAGCTCACGCTGCGTCCCGATCCACGGCCGCTCCCGGGTTTGGCGAAGGGCGAAAAGCCCGCGCCGGCCTGATCGCAAGTCAGCTCTGCGGGTGCCAGATTGAAGAATGCTTCTTCTTTCGCGGCCTGCATTTGAGCTTCGAATCTTCTTCGGGCGAACCGGCCACGTACGGCTCCCTACTGCTCCCCTCTGAACTTAATGGTGATTGCCTCGGCTGACATTTTCACGTTGCAGTTGGAGGGTGGCGGAATTTATGGAGCTGAAATGTGGAAACGTGGAATTTCGCTCGCATCGCGGAAAAGCGTAGAATACGGATATGGCGGAGAAGAACGCGGACACCTTCGAAGTCGATTGCCCGTGCTGCAAGGCAAAACTGACGGTTGACTCCAATCTGGGCGTCGTCCTGTCGCATGTGCCGCCCCCCAAGCCGCCGTCCGGCGTCGATTTCGACGACACGGCGCGGCTGCTGCGCGCGCAGGCGGACGCC
>DATGHM010000109.1:0-13532 GCA_035307985.1 Candidatus Acidiferrales bacterium | reverse complement strand
GATTGCCCGTCGCGCCGGAGTAGCCGAATCGCAAATCGTCGTCGATCCCGGCATCGGTTTCGGGAAGAGCTATCCGCAAAATTACGAACTGCTCGCGCGACTGGGGGAGCTTTCGCGGCTCGGGTATCCCCTGCTCGTCGGGACATCGCGCAAGGCGTTCATTGGCCGCGCCCTTCATGGGGCGCCTGTCGCGGAACGCGCCTGGGGCACGGCGGCAACCGTCGCGGCCGGCATTCTCGGCGGCGCGCATATCGTCCGCGTGCATGACGTCGCCGAAATGGTGCAAGTCGCGCGCGTGACCGACGCGATCCTCAATCCCAAATCGATTCCGGCGCAGGGCAAATCGCGATGAACTCCAGCGCGCCTCCACGGGCGTCCAGCGGCGGAAACCTCGTCTTTCTCGCACAATTCCGGCGGCTCACGCGAGAGCAAAGGACCACTTTCCTCGCGTGCATGCTGGGCTGGTCGCTCGACGCGTTCGATTTCTTCATTTTGGTGTTTTGCGTCAGCGCGATTGCGACGCAATTCAGTGCGCGAATATCTGCCGTTGCGGAAGCGATCTTCGTCACGCTGGCCATGCGTCCGGTGGGCGCGTTTATCTTCGGGCTGTTTGCCGATCGCTACGGGCGGCGCCCGGCGCTGCTCACCAACATTCTCTGCTATTCGCTCTTTGAGCTGGCCTCAGGCTTCGCGCCGTCGCTGCACGCGTTCCTGGTGATCCGTGCGCTTTTCGGCGTGGCCATGGGAGGCGAATGGGGCGTTGGCGCGGCGCTCGCGTTCGAAACACTTCCCGCCGAAGGACGCGGGTTCTTTTCCGGGCTGCTGCAGGAAGGGTACGTGATGGGGTACCTGTTCGCGGCTCTGGTGTACGGAATGCTGTTCCGCTTCGCCGGATGGCGGGGAATGTTCGTGATCGGGGCGCTGCCTGCGCTGCCCGTCGTGTACCTGATCGCCACACGCGTGAAGGAGTCGCCGGCGTGGCTTGCGGGCGGTGTGTCTCATCGCGCTGAACTCCACCTCGGCCGCGACATTTGGAAATATCTTGGCAGCTTTCTGTTTCTCGTCGTGCTGATGTTCGCATTCAACTCGTTCAGCCACGGCACGCAGGATCTCTATCCGACGTTTCTGCAAAAGAACCACGGCTTTTCGCCCGGGACCGTCGGATTGATCGCCGTGATCTACAACCTGGGCGCGCTGCTCGGCGGAATTGTGTTTGGCACGTGGTCGGAGAAAATCGGACGGCGGCGGGCGATCGTGGTGGCGGCTCTGCTCGCGATTCCAGCCATACCCCTGTGGGCTTACTCGCACTCGGCGCCGATGTTCGCCCTCGGCGGATTCCTGATGCAATTCATGGTGCAGGGCGCGTGGGGCGTGATTCCGGCGCACCTGAACGAGCTTTCGCCGCCGGCGGTGCGCGCCACTTTTCCGGGATTCGCATACCAGTTGGGCAACCTGCTTTCAGCGGGGAATGCCGTGATCCAGGCAAGGGTTGCTGAGCAACGCTACCGCGGGAATTACGCACCCGTGCTGGCGTGGACGGTGCTGTTCGTGGCAGTTCTGGTCGCCGTGGTCACCATGGCGGGCAAAGAGGCCAAGGGTGCCGACTTGTCGGGCGGCCCGTAGGGATTTTTCAGAGTCGCCTCCCATGAACGGCCGCAGGCCGTGCGCTTCGCGCGATCCGGTGACCCAGTCCAACCGGCCTAGATTTCCGAAGGCTCTCGCGGGGTGCGTCCGAAATGGGTAGAATTGCATCTCAACTAGAGTAGCCTCAGAAAAGGAGCCCCTCATGAGCGTTACCTCACCCGCAGGACCTTCTTCGTCGGTTGTCGCGGAAATCAAGGAAAAGGCGCGGCGCCTGCGCATCCTCTCGATGATGGCGACCACCGCGGCCGGATCGGGCCATCCGACTTCGTGCATGTCCGCGGCGGACTTGGTCGCCGGCTTGTTTTTCTACG
The DNA here is from genome assembly GCA_035307985.1 of Candidatus Acidiferrales bacterium. Lineage (GTDB taxonomy): Bacteria > Acidobacteriota > Terriglobia > Acidiferrales > UBA7541 > Palsa-295. The sequence goes on along the minus strand of DATGHM010000109.1, from coordinate 11,577 downwards.
CGATGAAGTTCGATCCGAAGAACGCGAATTCGCCCGATGGCGACCGGTTCGTTCTCTCGAAGGGGCATGCCGCGCCTTTGCTGTACGCGGCGCTGGCGGAGGCGGGCGTTTTCCCCGAGTCGCGCCTGATGACGCTGCGGACAGCTTCGAGCGAACTGGAAGGTCATCCGACGCCATTGATTCCGGGGGTCGATGCGGCGACGGGCTCGCTGGGGCAAGGGCTTTCGGTTGGCGCGGGACTGGCGATCGGCGCGCGGCTCGACCAGAGTCCCACGCGCGTGTACGTCCTGACGGGCGATGGCGAACTGGCCGAGGGACAAATCTGGGAAGCGTCGGCGTTCGCAGGCCACGACAAGCTGGACAATCTTACGGTGATCGCGGATATCAATGCTCTCGGGCAGAGCGAACCGACGATGTACGAGCACCAGATGGACATCTACAAGAAAAAATTCGAGTCGGAGGGATTCGCCACGGAAGTGATTGACGGCCACGACGTGCCCGCCGTGCTGGCAGCGCTCGATCGTGCGAAAGCGACGAAGGGCAAGCCACAGGCAATTCTAGCGCGCACGGTAAAGGGACAAGGATTCAGCGAAGTGGCCGGGAAACAGGGCTGGCACGGGAAGCCGTTCTCGAAGGATCAACTCGCCGCGGCGATCAAGGAACTGGGCGGCGGGATCGACGTCCCGCCCGATCCCGGAAAGTCCTACGCGCGAAAATCTCTTCCTCATCGCGCGGATTTCCCCCCGCCGGCCGCACCAGACTACGATCCCGCCAAGCCTTTGGCGACTCGCGAGGCGTATGGATACGCACTGAAGCGCATCGGCGCGGTGAATCCGAAGCTGGTGGTCATGTCGGGCGATGTCGACAATTCGACTTTTTCCGAGATTTTCGCGAAAGCCTATCCCGGCCGGTTCTTTCAGGGGTATATCGCCGAGCAAAACATGGTCAGCGTGTCCGTGGGGCTTGCGGCGCGCGAGTTCACGGCTTTCGCCGACACGTTCGCATGTTTTCTTTCGCGCGCGGTGGACGAAGTCCGCATGGCGGCGGTGAGCCGTTCAAACCTCAGCCTGTGCGGCTCGCATTGCGGCGTTTCAATCGGCGAAGACGGGCCATCGCAGATGGGACTCGAAGACATCGCCAATTTCCGCGCGGTGAACGGCTCTCAGGTGCTCTACCCGAGCGACGCGATTTCCGCCGAGCGGCTCACCGAGTACATGGCGCGCACGGATGGAATCACGTATCTGCGCACGTCGCGGCCGAAGACGCCCATTCTTTATTCGAAGGACGAAAAGTTCCCGGTACCCGGATTCAAAGTTCTGCGGCAGAGCGCGCAGGATCGCGTCACCGTGATTGGCGCGGGCGTCACGCTGCATGAAGCGTTGAAGGCCGCCGACGACTTGAAAGCGAAAGGGACGGCGATTCGCGTGATCGATCTTTACTGCGTGAAGCCCATCGACGGCAAGGCGGTCGCCGATCAGGTGAAAGCAACGGGCGGGAACCTGGTCGTGGTCGAGGACCACTGGGCCGAAGGCGGCGTGGGCGAAGCCGTTCTTTCCGCGCTGGCGCAGGCAGGCGCGGCGCCGGCGAAGTTCCGGCATCTGGCGGTCACGCGCATGCCGCATTCTGGGAAAGAGAAAGAGCTTCTCGACATGTTCGGCATTTCCGCCGGCCACATCGCGGAAGCGGCGACGGCGCTCGCGTAGCGCGAAAGCGTATTTGCCTCGCGGCGATCGTCCTCAGCACGCGGCGCTGGCGCGAGCCGGCTCCGGCAAACGAATCAGGCGAGCTTCCGTGATGGACGGAATCGCCAGAATATTCTGCAGGATCGCCGCGTTCACTTCTCCGTCGAGCCGCACGAGCGCCACCGCTTCCGCGCCGCGCACGGGCTCACGGCGGCCAAGCGCGAACGTTGCGATATTCACTCCCAATCCCCCCAGAACCGTCCCAATCTGACCGATCACTCCGGGCACGTCACGATTTCTCGTGAACAGCAGCGTCCCTTCAAGCGGCGCTTCCAGCCCGATACTGTCAAACCACAAAATGCGTGGCGAGCCGTCCTGCATCACCGAACCTTCGACGGAAAGATCGCGGCCTCCGTCGCAGAGAGTCACTTCGACCGTGTTCGGAAATCCCCGGTCGCGTCGGCGCGCGGTTTCCTCGACGAGCAAACCGCGCTCCGCGGCAGCCTGCCCTGCATTCACCAGGTTCACCTTTTCGTCCAGCACGGAGTTCAGAAGGCCGGCGACGACGGCGCTGCGGATAACGTGCGAGCCGAGCTCGGCAGGCTCGCCCGAATAGCGGATGCGCAGTCGGCTAAAGCTACGCGATGGTGCAGCCTGCGCAACCAGCATCCCGAGGCGCTCGGCCAATTCCAGATAAGGACGCAGGCGGCGGTATTGCTCCGCGGAAATTGCGGGCATGTTCACCGCGTTGCGGATGATGCCGTCGGCCAGATAATCGCGAACCTGCTGCGCGACGGCTGTGCCGACCTCTTCTTGAGCCTCAGTGGTCGATGCGCCAATGTGCGGCGTGGCCACCACATTCGGCAAGCCGATCAGTGGAGAATTCTTGGGCGGCTCGACGGCAAACGTGTCCAGTCCGGCGCCGGCAAGTTGACCCGAACGCAACGCATCCGCCAGCGCGGCTTCGTCAATCAATTCGCCTCGGGCACAGTTGATCAGGCGCGCGCCGCGTTTCATTTTTGCGATCGCGGCGGCGTCGATCATTTTTTCAGTCGACGGGCTGAGCGAGGTGTGGAGAGAGATCACGTCGCTGCGCCGCAGAAGCTCTTCAAGCGGCACAAGCTCGACTTCGAGTTCCCGCGCGGCCGCGGGGGTTACGTACGGGTCGTGTGCGAGCACTTCCATTTCCAGCGCACGCGCGCGGAGCGCCACTGCCGTTCCGATGCGGCCGAAGCCGACCAAGCCGAGGGTCTTGCCGCGAAGCTCCGTTCCGGAAGAGGATTTTTCCCAGCGCCCGGCGTGAACCGAGGCGTTCGACTGCGGCACCGAGCGCGCCAGAGACAGCATCAGCGCGAGAGTGTGTTCGGCAACGCTCACGCTGCTGCTTCCCGGGGTGTTCATCACCAGGATGCCGCGGTGCGTAGCTGCCTCCAGGTCGACGTTGTCCACGCCGACGCCCGCGCGGCCGATGACTTTCAGCCGGGGCGCCTTTTCCAGAAGTTCGCGCGTCACCTTCGTCGCGCTGCGCACCACGAGCCCGTCGGCATCGATGATTTCGCTGGTCAGCGCCGCCGCGCCTGGCGAGACCACAATGTCCCAGCCGGTCTCGCGAAGAAGCGCCACTCCACGTTCACTGATTTTGTCCGCAACGATAATTTTCATGGCAACGAGCGTATCGGTAGCATTTCTTTGTGTCAAATTCCTGGACTCTGGAGGCTCGAGGCTGGACGCTCCGATCTTCTATCGTTGGAGCGGGTGTCCGAATCCGCGACACGCTCCGCCGCTAGCGGACAACCGGGAGTGGCGGGCACCTGCCGCAAGATCTGCGTGGCTCGCAACAAAGCCAAGAGCAATGGCGTGTGATATTCTTGCGCGCGGCGAAAGCGAGCAGTCGAACCAGGACGGGCGCACGCGGGAGAGCGGACGAATGGGATACATCGAGCGGATTCAATCGGACTTGACGGCAGCGATGAAGCAGAAAGACGAGCTGCGGCTGAGCGTCCTGCGGATGATGAAGTCCGCGCTGAAGAACAAAGAAATCGAGAAGATGCACGCGCTGACCGATCTCGAGTCGTTACAGGTTCTGCAAACCCTCGTGAAGCAGCGGAAAGAATCGGTCGAGCAGTTTACGAAGGGCGGGCGCAACGATCTGGCCGAGAAAGAGTCGAAGGAAATCGGGATCATCGAGGAGTATCTGCCTGCGGCGCCGACGGACGAGGAAGTGCAACGGGCGATCGAAGAGGCCATTGGGGAGGCAGGGGCGGACTCGTTGAAGAACATGGGTGCCGTGATCAAGGCCGCGCGGGCCCGGCTGGAAGGAAAAACGGTCGACGGCAAGCTGCTGAGCGACAAAGTGCGTGAGAAATTGAGCGGAAAAGGATGAATTCGGCGCGGCGGAGTCGCTGCTGTTCTTCCATCATCTTCCGCCTTCCGCTGCCAGCGTTTTACGAGCAAGAGCGCGCCAGGTAAAAAGTCGAGCCCGCGCTTCAGAGGCCGAGCCAGACGGTAAAGCGCGGCTCGAGCCTAAACTTCAGACGCCGAGCTTATTGCGGGCTGCCGCGGCGCAGGACGGCGCTCGAGCGCTCATCATCCGCCACCTGCTGAAAGAAATGACGCAGTTCGCTCAGTTCATCCGCGGGTATGTTCACAGACTTCACTTCGTACGTCCGCTGGTAGTGCAGCATATCGCCATCTAGCGTGACGGCACTTTTATAACTGGCATAGAGGCAATCCACCGAGACGGGCTGCGGAAGCTCTTCAGGCTTGTAGCCCGCCGGAAGTTTGATATCGAACGTATCCTCCTGGCGAGCAGCCTCGCCGAACTCTAGCGGATATTTCCGGGGGACTTTGCGCATAAGAAGATCGAGTGGACTGGATTCCACGCCGAGCACGCGCGGCCGGACGATCAGCAAGTCGCCAGCTGCTTTCGCGTACCGATAGGCCACGAACTGATACGTGAGTAGCAAGCTCCGATCGTACTGATCGAGATCTCCGACCGCAGCTTTCTCAAGTGCGAAATCTCCAAGAGATGCGCCGAGGAATCGTTCGAACACCTCTGCACGCTTGGCCGGCGCCCGTTCCAGCAATTCCTCGCGTCCCACAGAAGCCCCTGCGCCCCAGCGGCGCTCTTCCACCCGACCCTGCAGATTTCCCGAGGTATCCAGCGCAAACGTAGCCTGTCGCAGGACGTGATTCGCCACGGGAGGAAGCAGAGGCAGCTTCATAATGTGACCGCCGTCGGGAGCCATGACTAGGCCATAGCTGTCCTGCAAGTACCAGGGTAGGTATCCGAGCGGTACATACTCGTTTGTCGGGTCGAAGAACAGCAAGCGGCCCAGCTTCGAGTCGTTCAGCGTCGAGTAGAGCGAATCAACATTCAAATTCCCAGGCAAGCGAATCGCCACAATCACGTGATCGCCGTGGATCGAGGGATAATCCGGCCGAATGACGCCGCGGTCTGTGTCGACCAGCGTGTAGTACGACTCCACACCGATCTGCGAGAGCATCGCGCTGAGAAGTGTCGCTTTATCCTTGCAGTCGCCGTAGCCGCGAGAGAAAACATCCGCTGCGCTGTGCGGCTGAAATCCGCCGATACCGATCTCAACCGCGAAGTAGCGGATCTCGCGCATATAGTCGGCGATCGCCTGCATTTTGCCCAACGTATCCGGAATTCCGGCTGTCAGCGCCGCGACTTTCTGTTGAATCTGCGGTGAGGCCCCGCGCCGGTTGCGCGTGAGTTCGTTGTACCAAACCCCTACCTCTTGCCAGCTTCCGGTAGTCTTGGCGCGCAGCTTGGGATCGCGCGGGAAATACTTCAATCCCATCCACTCAGCCACGGAAACCCACGGGGGCATTCGCGGTTCGATCTCCACCGCGGGCAGATCGTGCGCCTCCCACACAAATCGGCCGGTGGCAGGTGATGCGGGCTTTTGTTCCTGCATATTGAAGAAGCGCGCGGAAAATTCCCAGCCCGGCGGAATTTGCAGCGTCACGCGCGACGTATGCACGGGAACGATGTCCTGAAAGTACCAGTCGTCCTCGAAGACATACGGGTGATTCTTGAGGACATACTCGTAGCCGACCACGCTGCCCACCTTCGGCTCCAGAAACCTCACGGTCTGGGCTTGCGCGTCGGTGTATTCGATGTCGTAGAGAAAACCCTGCTGCACCAGGTCTTTTTTGTCCGTCGCCAGCTCGCGGCCATCGGCCGTAATGGTCCAGGAGTGCAAATCCGATACTTTCTGGTCGTTGCCGAACTCGACCTCGATTTGGTTCCACTCGGGATTGCTTCCCGCTTCCGGGCGCAAGATGCGGAACGCCCGGCGAAAGCGCGTTTCGATCTCGCCGTTACCTTTGACATTGATCTGCGCCTCGTCGAGCAGCAGGACCGCCTCCGGCGAGTCCTCAGGCCGATGCGGATAGTCCGGGAGCTTTTCGCGGGCGGCAGCGCGCAGCCATTCCGGCGCGGCGTTCTTGTCGGCCCGAGCCCCAGGCGGCTCCAGCGCAAGCACGGCGCACACCATCAGCATGGTTGCCGCGGTCAGACGCATGGCACTCTCCCAATCGGGAGCGGCTTGCCACCCTCCGATTCGTCGCGTCTCTCCCGTCTTATTTAAGAGATTCATCTTGATCGTGAAGCGCGCACTACGGCGTGCTGGCGCTCTGCTCATTTTCGAACACCGCTTGTTCGGCGTCGGTGGACTTGACTAATCCGAAAAACGCCCGGACGGTCGCATAAAACTTTTTATCGAGCATCACGGTGTTCATGATGAGCTGGCGTTTCACCTCGAGAGTGTTCGCGCTGCTCGTGCAGGAAATCTCATAGAGCGCGGCCTTCAGGTCGGTTTTCTGGTCCTTGGGCAGGCCCTCGATCTTATAGCCGGCCGGCAAGTGAAACCGCAAGTCGTCGTCACGCTCGTAGGGATACGGGAAATAAAGAGCGTTATAGCGTTTTTCGGAGGTCAGCTTGGCTGCTTCGCGAACGGAAAAAATCTCCGCGGGGAGCATTATCCGGCGCGTAATTCCGTTCGCAAAGGAGGGCACGCGAAGAGTTCCTTCAGCGATAACCGGTTTATCCGTATCGGCCCAGTTCGAGATTTTCGTCAACTCGAATGACGCTCCTGCCGGCAGCCACCCGCGTATTTCATCCTCGATCTGCTTTTTGCGGCCCGCGTCGTCTTTCTGGATGCCTTCCCGACGGCGCACCGCTCCCTCTTGGCCCGCGAAGCTGAGCGTGAGCGTACCCTCGATCGTGCCATCGGCACCGACCTGAAGATCACCCTGGCGGCTTACGACCGCGGTCGTGTTGTCAGGAACCCGGGTGCTCACGATTTCCGCGCCCTTGTTGCTGATCCGCAACCCGCCCGTACCCGATTCTTCCCAGGGAAGGAGGCCGAAGGGATATGACGGCGAAGCGGGATCCACCCAGTATTCCTGTGCGCCCGCGCGCACCCACGCGATCTCCGACGTAAGCTCGGTCGGGTCGTCGCGCTGAGCACTGAAAAAGACCGAGTTGCGCGGTGCGAGCTTCACTTCGGCCGCGTCGAATCCGGCGGCTCGCGCGAGGCCGATGAATAGCGCATTGAGCTGCCACCCGTCGCCATAGCCATGAGTCAGCACATCCTTCACGTTCGCGTTCCGCTTGATTTGCTCTGCCTTCTCCTCCTTACCGGTCTTGGTCGGCTCCGCGTCCAGGTTGCGAAGCTGCTGGACGCGGACGTAGAGCTTGCGCAGCTTCGCGTCCGGCGAATCGCCGCTATTCGTAACGCGCGCAGCTTCTTCGCGCAGCGCGTCCTTCTTGCCAAGAAACTTATCCAGTTCGTCGTTCCATTTCTTCGCGTTGCGGTTCCAGAACTGCTGCGGAGTCTCGCCGTATGGTTCGCCCGCCGTACGATAGAACCACGCGACCGTCGCGCTGATGGCGCTGGGAGGCGGCATGAGCGGCTCTCGAACCAACGGCGGAATGTCCCTCACGTCCATGATGCACATGTGGTCTACTCCCACGTCGCATTGAGGCTTCGCTCCTCCAGGCAGGTTCGCGATTCGGTAGTACGGCACATATCCGGTGTAGTCCCGGTATGGAACGAAGGTGAAGTGCGCCTCGCGCGTGAAGATCCCCTGCGATATCTCCCAGGTTTCCGAGTGAATCCACCGCGGCTCGCCGACTTTCCTGTACCGATATTCGATGATGCAGCCGGGCTGCACATCCGGAAGGCTGAAGGTCGCCGCGCGGACCTTGTAGCCGTATCCCGATTCAATCACCTTGTCCAGCACTTTGCCCTGGAAGTCTGTGATCGAGCCGTCCGGGTGCACGGTGCGCGCGCGAATACCAACGATTTGGACTTCGTTGTTTAGCTCGTCAGAAGAAACCCAAACATTGCCGTTTCCAGTGACATAAGGAATATCGACGTTTGCATAGTGGAGGCCGGCCTTGGTGAAAATCTTGATGCGGATGTACTCGGTTTCGGTATCGCCTTTGGACATCAGGTCCTTCGCGCTGATGTCGCTCTCCCGATAGAGGATCATAGCGTCCGCGCCGGGACTCTTCGGATTGTCTTTCAACGCGAGATCGGCTGGATCGATAGGCCGCCAGTCGTCACCTGCACAGACTCTGGGAGTGAACGTGAAATACGACGTCGCAACGATCGCGGAAATAACCACCAACTGTTTGAGAGGTTTCATGGGCTGGGTCCTCCGCTGTCCGCTCTTGCCGCGCAATTCCACGAGCGTCTCGCCTTGCGAAGCTCTGGAAAGCTCTGTTACTAATAAGAGAAGTGCAACCTATCGCGCCGCTTAGTGGGTGTCAATGGCCTGCGCGGTTTTTCGTTGCGGATCGCACAACGGAAAGCCGAGACGGTTCGGATGTGATATGTTTTGGCTCGAACGGCGTTTAGTTAGCTGCATTTAGCGACAGAAATGAGAAAGGACGGCGGGTGGTGGAGCGATTTGCGCTGATTGGTGTGATTCCAGAGGTCGTTGCGCTCGATCCGGGCGACCAGGTGACGTGGTTCTCGAACGCGGGGAACGTTAAGATCGAGTTCGACGCGCAGCGGTGCCCGTTTTCCTCAAACGTGTTCCAGGCGCCGGTAGGGGTGCGGCTGTCGAGCGGGCCGGCGCGCCCGGGCGCTAAGCCGGGATCATACAAATACCGGCTGTCGATAAACGAGGTCGTGGTCGGCCATCCAGAGGTACTGCTGCGAGAGAAGTAGCGAGGCAGCCAGGCCGATCACTGTTCAGGCTGCCAAAGTGCGCCCCAGCAGGTGGTCTCCTGACCGCTCAGCTTAGTCGCCTGCGGCGAGCGGGATCCGTTCCTGGGCAACGGCGTCGGCCAGAATGCGGCGAAGCGGCGCCAGCATAGCTGCGGGGACGGGCCGCTCGCGTGGAACGGCAATCTCCCCCGTACGACGAGGGAAGTCGCGACGACGATCCAATCGCAAGCCGAAGTCCTGCAGAAGGTCTCCCGCCAGGTTTGGGTCATCCGTCCGCTCGACGGCCCAGAATCGCAGTCTTTCCTCACTCTTCTGGAGGAACTGGAGGGATTCCTCAAGCTTCTTCATGGCCGCGCTAAAGGAAGAGGCTAGGAAGTAAACGGGAAGCACCCAACTCTGCGGCCCTCCGCCGAACTGGGCTCTGACCCGGACGTTGTACTTGCCGTTTTGATTTCGCTCGATCGTGCACAGATACTGGTTCGCTCGCATACTCACCCTCTGCTTGCGGCCTGAGATGACTTCGAACATGCGGGGAGTACCAGAACGCCGACGATTGCGTACCCGGCCCGCACCGACACGTATCTTTCCTGTTTTTGAGTTGTTTAGCTGCATGATAGCGCTCCCGAAAATCGATTCGCCGAGTGCTGAGCTGGGAAGGCTCATTCTGGTACATGAAGCGAGGCCCGTATGAAATCGTCAGCAAACCTGGAGGAACCGCCCTTCCAGTCTGGGCGTCGCCACGCTGGCGGTCGTGGCAGCTGCGGTGGAGCAATTGTAAGCCAAGGGCAAGGATCAGGGCAAGAGGATAGGCATTCTACTGTAACTGCATTATTTACAGCATGTTACGGATAAAATAGGACTCAGCTCTGACTTGTCAGGCGCTGCACGACTTCCGCGTTGATGGAGAGCTTGCCTTCGTGCTTCAGACGGTCTTCGAGCGCGGTTTTGAACGCGTCGAATGCAGCGGACTGCTTCGATTGCAGGATTTGCTGCTCAATTTCCGATTTCTGCTTGGCGAGATCGGCTGGATCGGCTGACTCGTGCGCCATGACGCGATAGACCAGCCAGTTGCCACCGACCTGCTTTGGCTGCGAAACCTGTCCCACGCTCATTTTGAAGGCGGCTTCGATCTGGTCCGCAGTTCCGATGTCGGGAACAGAGCCGGTCCGCGAGAAGGTGTCCGATTTCTTTGCCTCAAGACCGAGTGCCTTGGCGGCTTTGTCGATGGCCTCGCCCCCCTGAGCGCGCTTGAAGAGTTCGTCGGCTTTCGAGTGCGCCATTTCCTGAGATTTCTCCTGCTGGTAATCGCTGACTACGCGGGCGTGCACCTCTGCGAGGGTGGCCTGGTGCGCCGGGACCACCTGCGACGGGGTGATGATCACGTAGCCTTTGTCGATATGGAGCGGCTCGCTCAGTTCGCCGACGTGCAGCTCGAAAAGCATCTGGCTCACGTCGTGGGAGGGCCCGAGGTCGCCCACCGGATCGCTGATGGAAACCGGGGGTGTGCTGCCCAGCTCGAGATTGAGTTTCTTGGCCACGCTGGCGATGGGCTGGCGATCGGACTGCCGCACGGCGTCAGCCATCTGGCTGGCAATGTTATCCGCCTCGGCGTTCGCCTTTTGATCCAACAGGATGGGGAGAATCGAGCTGCGGACTTCGTCGAAGCTCTTGGTGTGGGCGGTCTGCTTGTCGAGGACCTTAATGATGTGAAAGCCGTACTGAGTCTTCACCAGATCGGAAATCGAACCCTTCGGCAAGCTGAAGGCGACATTCTGGAATTCGGGAACGGTCTGGCCTTCGACGATCCAGCCCAGGTCACCGCCCTTGGCCTTGGAAGCGTCGTCTTCCGAGTACTTCTTCGCGAGAGCCTCGAAATTGGCGCCGGATTTGGCCTGTTTGAGCGCCGCTTCGGCCTGCTTCTTGATTTCGGCGACTTCGGCATCGGTCTTGCCGATGGTTTTGAAGAGAATGTGTTCCACATGGACGCTGTTCGGGACCTTGTAGTCGGCGAGGTGCTGGTTGTAATAGGCCCGGAGAGCGTCGTCGCCGATCTGGGTCTGGGCGCGAAGCTTGGAGAGATCGAGGAGCGCGTATTGCGCGGAGCGCTTCTCGGGAACCTGATACTTCGACAAGTTCTGCTTGAAATAGGCGGAGAGCTGGTCTTCCGCGGGCTGAATCGTCGCCGCAATTTCGGCCGGCTTGACCAGCGCGTACTGGATGGCGATCTTTTCATTGCGGCGGCGAAACTCTTCCTGGATTTCGGCGGGGTTGACGGTGATTCCGTCGGTAACCAGGTGGTGGAATTTATCGGCGACCATGCTTTCGCGGAGGGCCTGTTCAAATTCCGGGACGGACATGCCTGTGCGCGTCTCTACCTGGTTGACGTACTGGTCCTTCAGCCAGACGCCATTCGAGAACGCCAGGGGCAGAATCTGCTCGATGCGGTGACGTTCCTCGTCGGGCGTAATCTGCATCGAAAGGCGCTGGGCCTCATACTCCATGGCGCGCTGGAAGATCATCTGGTTTAGGACTTCGCGGGCGTAGAGGCCGCGCATCATCTGGGGAATGGTCTGGCCCCGGCTCATCTGGTCGAGCTTCTGCTGCACGTCGACGACACTGACGGTCTGCCCGCCGACGACGGCCGCGGCGTCAGGACTGCTGGCGTCGCTGGAAGGACCGCTGAGGAG
>DATGHM010000108.1:0-5140 GCA_035307985.1 Candidatus Acidiferrales bacterium | reverse complement strand
GGAATCGCAGGCGGCGAACCGGCCAGCTTCTCGCCGTGACACACGCTGCACTGACTGAGGTAAATCCCGCGCGGCGAATTTTTGCCTGTGTTCGGTGCGAGGGCGCCGGTCCAGGCCATTTCGTTGGCATTGACATAAAGAAAGGCGGTGCTGGGATCGACGGCCGGCCCGCCCCACTCCGCGCCTCCGTCGAAGCCGGGGAAAACCACCGTGTCCTTGGCGATGCTGAACGGAATGAATTGGCCCTCGCTGCGCATGGTATGGAATCGTTCGACGGCCCAGCGATGCGCCTCGGGCGTGCGCTCCGTCAGCATCTGTTCGGTCAAGAGCTGCCTCGCGAACGGCGCAGGCTTGAGCGCAAACGGCTGCTCGAGCGCAGCGACTTCGCCCGGCACGTTGCTGGGCGGCACGTTGCGATATTCGATCGGAAAGAGCGGCTCGCCGGTCGCGCGATTGAAAACATAGATGAAGCCCTGCTTCGTGGTCTGCGCGACGGCGTCAATGCTCTTCCCTTCTCTTTTCACGGTGACGAGCGCGGGTGGGGCGGGAAAGTCGCGATCCCATATGTCGTGGCGCACGCCCTGAAAATGCCAGATGCGGCGGCCTGTCCTGGCGTCGAGCGCGAGCAGACAATCGGCGAACAGATCGTCCCCGATGCGATTAGCGCCATAAAAATCGAACGCCGCAGAACCGGTGGGCACATAAACGATTCCGCGGACAGGGTCCAGCGCCATGCCCGCCCAATTGTTCGCCGCGCCGGAATACTTCCACGCGTTCTTTGGCCACGTTTCGTAGCCGAACTCGCCGGGATGCGGAATCGTGTGGAACGACCAGCGGAGTTTGCCGGTGCGGACGTCATAGGCTCGAACGTCGCCCGGCGGCGCAGGCAGAGTCTCGGGGTTGCGCGCGCCGACGATCAACAGGTCCTGATAGACGATTGCGGGGCTGGTCAGCGGGGTCCACTGCGACTTCGGATCGCGCCCGAGCCCCTCGCGCAGATCGATCCGCCCATTCCTGCCAAAGCTAGAGACAGGTTTGCCCGTGGCTGCGTCCAGCGCGTAAACGAAATTCATGACGGCGACGAGGACGCGCTTGTCATTTCCATTCGACCAATACGCAAGGCCGCGATCGGGTTGCGTGCCGGCAACGCCCGAATCGAATTTCCAGAGGAGTCTCCCGCCGGCGGCATCGAGCGCGAATATCTTTTGCGAGGGCGTGATTCCGTACAAGACTCCGTCGACGATCAAAGGGCTCGTTTCCAGGCCGCCGGTCTCGCCGGTATCGTATTTCCACGCGAGGGCAAGATCCTTGACGTTGTCGCGATTGATCTGAGCGAGAGGCGAATAGTGGTCGTTTGCAGGATCGCCACCGTAGACGGACCAGTCCTGGTTGGATATTTCTGTGGGGGATTGATGCCTGCTGCGCCAGCCGATGGGCGCGACGAACAAAAACAGAGCCGCAAGAAGCCTGCCGAAGCTTTTCATCCCGCGGCATCATACCTCAACGCAAATCGGGCTCGTCCCCGACTTTTGCGCCGGCTTCCCGTTTGGGTTCAGCTCTTTGGCAACACAAGCGCTTTCACGTCGTCGACGACCTTCTCCACCGTGGCGACGAGATTCTTGTTGCGGTTGCTCTGCAGGATGGCGCTTTCGACGTGCTCGGTGAACACCCACAACGTCACGTGCGTCCGGGGGTCGAAAATCACGACCCGCACCTGCGGATCAGCCGATTTCGAACCCAGCCCGCGGCCCATCCAGTCAACCGGCACGGTGAACCGGATCGCGAAAATCAGATCGGCATCGGCTGGAGCAGAAACGATTTCATACTTGCCCCAATCCTTCATGGCGGCATAGAACTGATTGTAAGAGTCCGCCGGGCCGGCGCCATAAACTCCAACGTCGCCCAGATTCACGTTCGTTTCGCCACCCTCATTGGAAATGAAAATCTTCTTTGCCGTCAGAATTTGCGTGGGAATCGGAGCCGGCGGCACCGTCCGTTTCGATTGCTGTGCGCGCCCGACCGGAATCGACACGCAGCAGACCCCAACCATCACGGACCAAGCCACCAGTCTTTTGATTGTCAACATCGCTTCTCCCGGCGGGCATGCGCAAACTGAGTCCGCCCTCGGGTAGGGACGTGAAGGCAGGGCGTCCAGTTACCGCGATCGTTAATCGAGCGAGTCGAAGAGTTCGGCGGTTTTGGCGAAGGAGGGATCGGAATAGCGGACGGTTTCGCCCTTTGCGGTCTTAAACGGCTCTTCGGAGGGAATCCGGTCGAGCCAGCGCTGCAGAGACAGCTTTTCGTGGTCGGAGAAGCTCAGTCGAATCAGGATGCGAACGGACGATTTTTCGGGGCCGCCCTTTTCGTCTTCTCCCTCAGGCGATTTCTTCTTTGCGGTCTTTTTCGCGGCGGACCCTGACTTGCGTTTTGTGGACGGGGCGCTCTTACCTTCGTCGGACTTCGACTCGGCGGAGGTCTCTTCGCCCTCTTCGTCGGCCGTGCGCTCGAACTTCAGGGCAACTTTGTCTCCGAGCCGAAAGGCTTGCTTCCAGCCTTCGAATTTGTGGCGCGCCTGTTGCGCGGCCTCTTCGTTCGTGCCGAAATCGAAAACCAGAAAGGTTTGTGCCATCCGTCATCTATAACGGCCCCAAGCGTGAGTGTCAAGCCGCCAGCTGCCCGACTCTGGTACATTTCAAGCTCCAGCACGGCGCCAGAAGCGAATACAGGGCGAAGCACCCGTTACTTTGTGGGAGGCCCGGACACCGTCATGCCATGACGTCGGAAGACGTCCATCATCTTTGCGCGGTCGGGCGGCCCTCCAGCAGCAGCGCCGATTAGTTCGGCAGCTTCGCGGAATTATGCGGGGCCCATTATCGCAGGGGATATGACGGCGAGTTGTTTCGCATCTGCGCTGCCCAGGTTATCGAACCGATGCACCGCACCTCGGGGAATGCACAGCGCCTGTCCGGGACCAACCGCGATTGGTGTGCCGTCGACCATCCAGGTAAGAACTCCTTCTATGCCGTAGAGGACTTCTTCGTAGGCGTCGTTCTTGTGGGCCGGCGCGGCCAACCTCTCCCCAGCGGGGACGCGCACCTCGAACACAGATGCGCTGCCGTTGGAATCATCGCCCGTAAGGAGGAACCGGATGGTTAGCGGACCAATCTTGATGGTCTCTTCCGAAGGATTGACTCTGGTCGTAGGCTTCTGCACGATCGCCACCCCTTGAGCTAACAACCCGACTCCGTTGTCCGAGATGAGTCGCATGCTACATCAGCAGACCGCCTGCGAATGGAATTTCTTTTTTCGCCTTCATGCGGCGAGAGGGTCTAGACGTCTCTCGAAACGCGCTACTCGGAGGCTTGGACTCCGACTGAGAGCAAATGTACGACTAATCGTCCACTCGCTGCGCGATTCTCCATCAGGGCAGAGGTTGAGGGCCCCGGATGCCATACTTCTCTTGCATCTGGCGCAGGTTCTCGCGTGCCTTACGCTCCTCGTTCGAGTAGAAACGTGCCTGAACAAACTGATGGTGAGAGATGGCGAACAAAAGCTGATTGAGGTTGAGCGCGACGCGATTCTGCGCCTCAATCACCTCGTCAGGTAGATCCTGTGGTGGGGCCAAGGCGCCGTGGACCTGGTTTTCCAAGTAACCTCTGTGGGTAGCATTAGCGACCTGAGCGATAGCGGCGTGTAGAACCAGGCCACCCATCTCCAGCAGAACGAAACGCAGATATTGAGAAGGTCCGAGGAGTCGGTGTTCCTGTGCGCCTTGTTCGAAAACGGCTTGCATTTCGGCCCCCAGCAACTCTCGATGTCGTTGCGGGTATAGATAAAGCAGCACTCGGAAGACTGCACCCATATCTCTACGCCTCGCCCAGACGCAGTCGTGCGAACCCCGCACGGCTGAGTTCTCTAAAACGATCCAGCTCAAGCTCGAGCTGACGGCGGCCTTCGCTGGTCAGCCGGTATGCCTGCTTGTCTCTTGACGTATCTTCCTGCTCGAACCGTTCAATCCAACCCTCGTCCAGCAGCCGGCGGAGGGCGCCATAGAGCGTGCCCGTGCTCAAGCGCACACGGTGACGGCTTAGAGCTTCGATGTCTTTGATCAACGCGTAGCCGTGGCGCGGTTGGGCCGCCAGGCTCATGAGGATTAGGAGAACGGGCTCGGTGAGCGGCTTGGGATGCTCGATGACAGGTCGTTCTGCGACATGTCGCATGCAGACATGTTAGCTTATGCAGACGAAACCGTCAAGGTTTGATTTTGCGGCGAGCCGGAGGTTTACCGTGCCCCAGAGGAGCTTTATTCCCCTCCACGGCAGAAGCACCCGAGGCGGCGGCTATCGCATGGTTCGCTATTTCAACCGCAAACGAAATCCGACGCAAAGTCCTGGTAAACGGCTTCTCAGGATTTGATTCGGAATGTTTGAAAATAATGGTATCCGCCAGCCCATTCAGTGCACCGACTCCTTGTAGATGTGGTGAAACCCGACATCTTCGAATTCATAAAGTTGAGTGAAAGGAAAACTATGAAAATCGCAGTGATCGGCGGCAGTGGACTCATCGGATCAAAGCTCGTTAACAAGCTTCGCGAGAATGGACACGCGGCGGTGGCGGCGTCACCCAACTCGGGTGTGAACACGCTCACCGGCGAAGGACTGGCGGAAGGGTGCATCGGCGGTGGTTGACGTATCGAACTCTCCCTCGTGGGAAGACGCGGCGGTGATGAAGTTCTTCGAGACATCAACTCGAAACCTCCTCGACTATGAAGCGGCCGCAGGCGCAGGACATCACGTTGCATTGTCCGTCGTAGGATCTGACCGTTTGCTCGAAAGCGGCTACTTCCGCGCAAAAATCGCTCAGGAGAATTTGATTAAAGGTTCCTCAATCCCGTATTCAATTATCCGAGCGACGCAGTTCTTCGAATTCGTCAACGGCATTGCCGATTTTTCGACCGATGGCAACACAGTACGCCTGCCACCTGCGCTCATCCAGCCTATGGCGGCCGACGATGTCGCCGGTGCGGTCGCAAAGATCGCGGTGGGCACGCCCGTGAACGGCACCGTTGAAATAGCCGGGCCCGAACAGTTTCGCCTTAACGAACTCATCCGGCAGGGCCTGAACGCGCGCAACGATCCGC
>DATGHM010000107.1:0-6396 GCA_035307985.1 Candidatus Acidiferrales bacterium | reverse complement strand
GAGCGGAGCTGGCGCAGCGCTTTGGCTTCGATCTGACGGATTCGCTCCCGCGTTACGTCGAACTCCTGCCCGATCTCTTCGAGGGTGTGTTCGCGTTCACAGCCGATTCCGAAGCGCAGACGGATGACCTTCTCTTCCTTGGGCGAGAGGGTCTTGAGGATGTTCGCGGTTTCGTCGCGCACATTGGTATCGATCACGGCATCAACCGGCGAACCCACCCAGCGGTCTTCGATCAGATCGCCCAGCGCGGATTCCCCGTCCCGGCCGACGGGCGTTTCGAGCGACACGGGATCGCGCGAGATGGTCTTCAGCTTCTGGACCTTCTCCACCGGAATATCCATCCGGCGGGAGATTTCGTCGTTGGTGGGCGCGCGGCCCAGTTCCTTTTCAAGCTCGCGCGTCGCGCGCAGGAACTTGTTCATGCTCTCGTTCATGTGAACGGGGATGCGGATCGTGCGGGCCTGGTCCGCGATCGCTCGCGTAATGGCCTGCCGGATCCACCACGTTGCATAGGTCGAGAACTTGTAACCGCGGCGATACTCGAACTTGTCCACCGCCTTCATCAGGCCGATGTTGCCCTCCTGAATCAGGTCGAGGAACTGCAGTCCGCGGTTGGTGTATTTCTTGGCGATGGAAACAACGAGACGAAGGTTGGCCTCGATCAGCTCGCGCTTGGCCTGCTCCGCGTCCATGTCGCCCTGGATGATCTCGCGCTGGGTGCGCTTGAGTTCCTGAAACGACACGCCGGTTTCCAGTTCCAGCTTCTCCACTTCGCCGCGAACGGCACGCGACTGGCGCCGGTATTCTTTTTTCTGCTCTTCACTGCGAGTGGCGTCGGCCTTGCGCTCGAGGTTTTGCGACTGGCGATCGAGCGAGCGCATGCCGTCGACCATCTTGTTCAGGCGGTCGATCAGCCGTTTGCGTTCGGCGTTGGTGAATCCCAGCTTGCGCACCGCCTGCGACACGCGAACAATCGCGCGGGCAAAGTTGCGGCGCGCCCGGCGATGGTCCTTGGGACGCTTTTTCTGCGAAACCGCAACGTACTTTTCTTCGACGACGCTGACCTTTTTGTACAACTTGGCCATGGCGTCGATCTTGCCGGTGAACTCGTTCAGGCGATTTTGCAGAATCTCGTCGGTGATCTCTTCTTCGTCGAAGGTGACCACTTCCTTGATCGAGCGCACGCCCTTCTTGAGGTCTTCGCCCATGGCCAGCAGTTCCCGGATGACGATGGGAGACCGCGACAAGGCCTTGAGCACGCGAATCTGTCCACGCTCGATGCGCTTGGCGATTTCCACTTCGCCTTCGCGCGTGAGCAGGGGCACGGTGCCCATCTCGCGCAGATACATGCGGACGGGGTCGTTGGTTTTTTCCAGAGCTCCGGGTGTGAGGTCGAGTTCGACGTCCTCGGAGCCTTCTTCAATATCCTCGAATTTTTTATCGAGCGCGGCAGAGGAAGGCAGTTTGGGGCCTTCCAGCACGTCGATGCCTTGCGTACCAATGGTGGTCAGCAGATCGTCCAGGTCGTCGGGAGAGTGCACGTCATGCGGTATGAGGTCATTGACCTGGTCATACGTGAGGTATCCCTTTTCTTTGCCTGTGTCGATCAGCTTTTTTATGTCCTCGTATTTGTCGTCAAGAGCCAAGAAGTATCCTTCAACTACGCAATTCGCTCGTCGAGAGCGTTGTGGTAAAGTTCCGAAAGGGTGGGAATCTGGGGTATTGCGGGATTGTGCTTAGCACAAACTTATAGAGTCTAGCACATAAGTGCTGGAGCGTCTATCAGTTGCCCCGCCTCAAGGCCCGTTCCTAATTCCCTTGCCCGCCGCTATCTCTAATTCTGCTAAATAGTTAGATGGTTTGGAAGGTGTTTTTGTTTCATGCGTTTAGCCTTCTTTTCTCCTTCATGCCTGGTCGCGATCTTTCTGTCGCGGCCTGATTCTCAGGCCGCGACTCCTGGATCCATCAGTGCACGCTTCACTCGTTCTAGCTCCCGCAGCAGCTCGTTTCGACGCGCTGGGTCTTTCCCGTTGTCCGACTTCAAGTCGTGCAGAATCCGCGACATATCGCGCTTCAGATGAATCTTGCGCAGCGCCCTCACTGCACTTTCGAGATGCTCGGCGGTGAGTTCCTCGTCTTCTTTCAGCAAGATGGAAGCGAGCAGACGGCGATCGCCTTCTGATTGCGGTACTTCCATTACATCGGCAATTTCTGGGCTGGCGTTGAGCAGGGCTTCGGCCAGGGACTCGGTAGCGAGGCCGCGGTAAAGGGCATTGTTTTGAAGAACGTAGCGGGCCTGGCGGGCGGGATCAAACTCTTCCTCTGCGCCGTCTCGGGCGGAGAGATGGCCTTCTCCGGGCTGCATCTGGCGGGCGGAAGCCAGGGCGCGGATGAGGATGCGTTCGGCGTCGGTGACCTGGGCTTCGGCGGGGGCTTTCACGGTTGCCGCCGAACGAGTGGCCGCGACGTGCCTCAACTCCTGCCGCAGAGTGCCGGAGTCGATGCCCAGTTTTTGCGCGATCTCTTGCGCCAGCTCGTCACGCACGATGCGGCTGGGGACGCGCTGGATGTGCGGGAGCAGGTAGTTCACTGCCTTCTGCTTGCCTTCGCCGCTGCGCGCCGGGAACTGTGCGCGGGCGCGTTCGATCAGGTAGTCGAAATATCTCTGCGAAGTTCTAAGAGCGGCGGCGTAGGCGTCTTTGCCTTTGCGGCGAATGTAGAGGTCGGGATCGAAACCTTGTTCGAGGGTCAGGACCTTGACGGTGAATTCTTCTTCTACGAGCAAGCCCAGGGTGCGTTCAGTGGCTTTCGCCCCGGCAGTGTCGGGATCGAAATTGACGACTACATTTTTGCTGAAGCGGCCGAGCAGCTTGCCTTGCAGTTCGGTGAAGGCGGTGCCGGAACTGGCGATTACATTCTGGAATCCGGCGGCGTAGACGGAAATGCAATCCATTTGGCCTTCGACCAGGATCGCGTAATCGAACTTCTTGACCCATTCCTTCGCGAGATCGAGGTTGAACAGAACTTTACCTTTGGAATAGATCGGCGTTTCAGGGGAGTTCAGATATTTCGGTCCGGCTTTTTCGTCGGTGGCGAGGGTGCGTCCGGTGAAGGCGATGATTTTTCCCGCTTCGCTGGAGATGGGGAACATGATGCGGTTGCGGAATTTGGAGTAAATCGCTAGTTGCGAGTCCCGAGTCCCGAGTCCCGAGCGGGTCGTCGGTCGTTTGTCGTTGGTCGTTGGCTCAACCTCCTTGTCGTCCCGAGCGGAGTCGAGGGACCCCGGGTTTTGCTCAGGACTCGGAGCTCGGGATTCAGGACTCGCGTCTTTCCACGAGAACAGGCCGCTTTCGCGGAGGACTTCTTCGCTGAATTCGGATTTCAGGCGGTCGCGGAGGAGGAAGCCGGAGTCGGGAGCGTAGCCGATACGGAAGCGGGCGATCATCGCTTCGTCGAGGCCACGGCCCAGGAGATATTCGCGGGCGCGGGCGCCTTCGGGACGCTTCAGGCATTCCTGGAAAAATGTGGCGGCGCGTTCGTGCACGTCGAGAAGCTGGGCGCGCAGGCGGGCTTCTTTAGCTTCGCCGGGAGTCGAGTACGCGGCCTTGGGCAGCGGGATGCCCGCCTTCTGGGCCACCATGCGGACGGCTTCCGGGAAGGTGATGTTTTCGATTTTCTGGACGAAGCTGAACACATCGCCGGAGACGCCGCAGCCAAAGCAATGATAGAACTGGCGCGTCGCGTGGACGGAAAACGACGCCGTCTTCTCGCCGTGGAACGGGCACAGCCCGGAAAAATTCTGCGCCCCGGCCTTCTTCAGCTTGACGTAGTCGCCGATGATGCGGACGATATCCGCCTGCTGCTTGACCGTGTACGCGAAGTCGCCGGGGTTGGCCATGAGTGAGGGAGACTTCTCCGTTGGAATTTTGAGGGAGAAAAGGGCTGTAGGGAATATACCGGAGGGGGATAGTTGTGGAGAAGCTGTGGGAATCGGGTGTTAGTGGTTGATGGGGATGGAAAACCTAGCATCGAAAGGAAAAGCATTGTTTGTAAGAGCGCGTCCATCGCCGAGGCTCCTCCGGCGTCCGTCTCTTTCGTCCCTGCGTGACTCGGTTTCCCTTTTTCCACTGTACCCAGGACTTGCGTCCTGGGCCATTATATGTCGCCGCTCCGCGGCTAGGTGCGAATCGCTGCCGACTCTCAACTCCTACACCGCTTTGCCGATAGATAGCGCAGGGGGCGTTTATCTGCCGTGCTTACCGTGGAACAATATGCGGCGTCGGTGGTGGGGAAGTATCAGGTGATTCCAGAGACGGGGTCGGCGGCGCATCGGGCGGCGGATGCGGTGATGCCGGTGTTGAAGGAGTGGGCGGGGCAGTCGCTGCTGGGGATTACGCTTTCGGGGGCGTATGCGCATAACACGGCGATTTCGCTGGCGTCGTCGGTGGATGTGCTGGTTTCTTTGAGCCCCATCGCGGGGATGGAAATGAAAGCGGTGTTCTGGAATCTGTTTGAGTTTCTGACCAAGCACGATCTCAAGGCGGGCACGCGGCAGGTTTCGATGCAAGTGCAGAGCAAGGGGCTCAAGGTGGACATCATCCCGGTGTACCGCGACCCGGCGGGTTCGGGATGTCTGCTGCACAATCGACGGTCGGAGACGGCGATCCGCACGGATCCGGCGCGGCATGTGCATCTGGTGGCGAACTCGGGGCGATCGCAGGAAATTTGCGCAATCAAGATCTGGCGCGAGCGGAGCTCGCTGGAGTTTCCTTCGCTTTACCTGGAGCTATCGGTGATGCAGGCGCTGGAGGGGGAGCGATTTGGACAGTTGTCGGACAATATCTCGACCGTGTTCCGTTATCTTTCGGGGCGGTTCCGGACGGTGGCGGTGCGCGATCCGGCAAACTCGGACAATGTGGTTTCGGACGATCTGGCGGACGTGGATAAGCAGGCTGTTGCGAAGGCGGCGCATGCGGCGCTGTATGAGGAGAATTGGAAGAAGATTTTCTGGTGAGGGGGGTAGGCTTCGGGCTTGAATCAAAATCCCCGCCCTGTCCGTCCAAAGAACGGACGGACAAGGACGGGGCACCCTCGGGTTCGAGCTTTAGACTCGCAGCTCTACGACCGTGGCTCCGGCGCCGCCTTCGTTTTGCGGGGGTTCGTTGACGGACTCGACGTGGGGATGCTGCTGAAGGAGCTGGCGAAGAGCTTTGCGGAGGATGCCCATGCCACTGCCGTGGACGACGCGGACGCGCGGGAGACCGGCGAGGAAGGCGCGGTCGACGAAGCGTTCGACTTCGCGGGAAGCGTCGTCGACGGTGCGGCCGATGACGTTAATCTCGGTGGGGACGTTTGCATTTTCGTTGTCGCTGTTCAGCGACACGGAAATGCCGCGGGCGCGCGCGGCTTGGACGGGAGAATCTGCTGCGGCGGCGCTGTGCGCGGAGGTGAGGACTTCGGCGATGTCGTCGCGAGGGACTCTCATTTTCATGGCGCCGACCTGGACTTCGAAAGTGCGGTCGTCGATTTTGCGCATGATTTTTGCGGGGCGGCCGGTCGACTTTAACTTCACCGTGTCACCTTCGGAGACATGCTTGACGACTTGCGGCTGGGCGTGGGGATCGCCCTGGTCGGCGCCGGTGGAGTGTGCGACGACGGTGGAATCGAATTGCTCACGGAATTCGCGGCGCAGTTTGGCGATGCGGCGTTCCGCGTCTTTAGAAAGTTTTTGCGCGGCGGCGCGGTCCTGGATGGCGTTGACGGATTCGCGGGCTTGATATTCGAAGTCGCGGAGGACGCTTTCCAGTTTTTTCTCCAGGTCGCGGATTTTTGCCTGCTGGGCGATTTTCCCTTCGGTGGCGAGCCGGGTTTTTTCTCGGTCCAATTCCTGTTCGCGAGATTTCAGGCGGAGACGTTCGGCTTCGGCTTCGCGCAGATCGGCGTGGAGGCGGTCGAGGAATTGGCCGACGTCGCGGGCCTGGGTGCCGAGGCGGGAGCGCGCGGAGTCGATGATGGCGGGATTCAGGCCGAGACGCTGCGCGATGTTGATTCCTGCCGAGGCGCCGGGAACGCCGACTTTCAATTCGTAGGTGGGCTGCAGCGTCGCTTCGTTGAATCCGACGGAGGCGTTCAAGACTCCTGCGGTGTTGGCTCCGTAAACTTTCAGCGAAGTATGATGCGTGGAGATGACTGCGATACAGCCGATGTGAAGGAAGTGGCCGGCGATAGCCACGGCGAGGGCTGCGCCTTCTTCGGGATCGGTGGCCGAGCCAAGTTCATCGAGCAGCACGAGCGAACTTGCGGTCGCGGTCCGCGAGATGAAATCGATGTTGGTCACGTGGGCAGAGAACGTGGAGAGATTCTGCTCGATCGATTGGTAGTCGCCGATGTCGGCGA
>DATGHM010000106.1:0-5517 GCA_035307985.1 Candidatus Acidiferrales bacterium | reverse complement strand
GGGAAACCGGAATGGCCCCGTCCACAATCGCTCGGGCGTGACGTGGGCGAGAATCTCGTGCAACCGCCCGCTCTCCTTCGCGGCTCGTGTTTCATCTTGCGGGCTCAGCTCGACGAATCCCGGCGCCACTTTCAGCCGCTCGATGGCGAAGCGCCCCGCCGTAACATCGACGCTCGCGCTGCACGTCAGCGGCTCTGCGTTTGACGCCGTTCCCGAAATTTCCACCTGGTACGCGCCCGGCGCGCGCTCCAGATCCACTCCCAATAGCGCGCGCTCGACGCCTCGGCCATCGGCCCAAAACTGGAGATCTTCTCCTCCCCATTTGCCGTTCAAATCGCTCAACGGGGCGTCGCTGCGCAGGGTCCACTCGAGCAGGGCGCCCTGGGCGGCGCTGGGCCTCGTCAGCCGAAGCGTCACGCCACTCCCGCAGCGATGAACGGCCGTTCGTCCCGGCCGATCGGGTTTCGTGCGCACGTTCGCAGTTTTCGCGATTACGGACGCCAAAAAAGGAACGATGAGAAGCAATACCGCCGCAAAATTGAAAAGAGACAGTTTTGGCTGGGTCATTTTCCCCAATCGGATAGTTCCCCTCAGATTGAACGCATGCGTTTGACGCCACGGCACCGCGCCGTCGAAAGCCTAATCCGAATGATCGTCGCCGGCAGGTGTCCCCTGCGTGGAGAATCCGGAGATACGGCCCCACGCGCTGGTGCGCCAGTTTTCGATGACGTCGCCGGCCAGAATCCATGGCGGCACATCCATCAGCAGGTATCGTCCGAGGCTTTCGACGTACGGTTCGTACATTTCGCGAACCTTGCGCAATTTCTCATTCGATTCCGGAGTGTCGCGAAGCGTGAAGCCGCTTCGAGCCAGCGTCGTGCGAAGACGATCGAGTTCCTGAGCAGGCAATCGCTCGCGCGTCGTATGTGGCGCCGCGCTGAATACCTGCGCGAGATCGACCACCGTGTGCCGGCACATCGCGAAAGTCAGACGCGCCTGCCGCGCGCAGGCGACCTCCTCGGCGGAGCCTGACATTGCCTTCACCTCGGAAGTGAGAACCGCTGGTCTGGATGTTGCGTCTGTCATTTGCCCGCCAAACGCAACCCCCTCCGCAACGAGCCTTCGGCCGTCCAGAACGGGCGTTTCTTCTCCGCCTTCCGCAACTCCGCTCTTCTCAAAGCCGCTCATTCCGGCGATCAGGAGCGCGCTCGTATCGAGAATGGCCGTAAGCGCGGCGAGCCACGATTCGTTATTGTGCTGCGAGCGGAAGTAGGCGACCACCGGGTAGGAAACGTGACTCTCCAGAATTTCCGCGGCGACCCGCTCCCAATCCCCAAGAAGTCGATGCAGCTCGTTCCATCCCTGCCGGCCCGCGTGGCGTCGAATTAGCTCGGCCGAGGTCGGCGGCGACCCCGCGCGCGAATCCAGCAGAACGATGTTCACCTCCCGCCGCGAAAACGCCTGATAAATCACCGGCAGATAACTGAACACCAGCGCCAGAAATCCGAATCCCAGCCCGCTTTCCGTCACGGCCAACCAGCGCTCCCCCCAACCGTACGGCGACACGTCGCCCAGTCCCAGCGTGAAAAACGTCGTGCCGCTGAAGTAGAGGCCGGTGACGAAATCGTGCGGACCGGCCATGACTCCATGTCCAAGCTGCTCAAAACGCGCAACGCTGTAATACAGAAGACCGAACGCCAGGATGATCCCCGCCGCCCAGAACACAAAAAGGAAAAGCAGCGAGAGCGGGCCGAAGAAACTGAGGAACGTTTCCCGTCTTTTGGGCCGGCGCATTTTCCTGGCGAGCGTTCTCCACGGAAGCCACGTGCTCCGGTAGAAAAGCCGCGTAAAACGGAAGCGTCGGGTGGCGCGTCGAGGCAGAACGATCGTCTCGAACGCCTCCCAGAGAATGCCCGCGGCAATCAGGAATCCCGCGATCGCGGCTAGCACCGGAGCGGCCATCGCACCTCGCGATTCGATTCAGCCTCCCACAATCATGCAGCTTGTTCGAGGCTCGCGCTCATCGTGATTTCGGCTTTCAGAACGCGCGAAACGGGACAATTTGCCTTCGCGCTCTGCGCCGCGTTCTGGAAGGCGTCGGCAGAGATTCCCGGCACGCGCCCAGCCACGTCGAGATGAATCTTCGAAATCGTCCATCCCGCGTCCAGCTTCTCAAACGAAAGCGTAGCCGTGGTGCGCAGGCTCTGCGGAGTAAAATTCATGGTGCCCAGTTGCGCCGAGAGCGCCATCGTAAAGCAGCCCGCATGCGCCGCGGCAATCAACTCCTCGGGATTCGTGCCCTTGGCGCCTTCGAATCGTGTGGTGAAGGAATAGGGCGTATCGGAAAGCACGCCGCTCTGGCTTGAAATCGACCCTTTGCCGTCCTTCAACGCGCCGGACCAGACCGCAGAAGCTGCTCTTTGCATAATTCCCCCATTCTCTCGATCGCTTTTGGATGATTGTTGGCGAGCCGAGGTTTCGAAAACCTCACCACCGAGCGGCCGCGCCACTTCCCTGTTTTACGCTCCGCCGTCCGGGAAAGCCAGCAGCGCATGCAGGCTGCGCTTGTCTCTCGATGCTCGCAACGCTCGCTATCCGCCCTGGACTAACGCGCAATCGACGTCACGATCAAGTATGCGCGCATGCGTGGATCCATCCAGTCCCGCAGCGCGTCGCCCAGCAGGTTGAACGCCAGCACCGCAGCCATCACCGCCAACGCCGGAAAAACCACCAGATGCGGTGCGTCAAACAAATGCGCGCGCGCATCGTTCAGCATCGCGCCCCAACTCGGCATCGGCGCCAGCACGCCCAACCCGAGAAAACTCAGCGTGGACTCCGCCAGGATCGCGCCCGCCACGCCAATCGTCGCCTGCACCAGCACCGGCTGCAAAATGTTGGGCAGCAGATGCCGCACGAGGATGCGCCCATGCGACGCTCCCAGCGACCGCGCGGCGAGCACGTACTCCATTTCCTTGGCTTGCAAAATTTGTGCGCGCGCCAGCCGCGCATACCCCGCCCACCCCGTCACGACCAGCGCCAGAATCACCTTGTCGATTCCCGGCCCCAGAAATGCCGCAAATGCAATGGCCAGCAGGATTCCCGGGAACGAGAGAAACGCGTTGATCAGGATCGCGTTGAGGAAGCGGTCCCACCAGCCGCCGAAATACCCCGCGAGCGCGCCCAGCGTCAAGCCCACAATCCCCGCCCCGAATACCACACTCACGCTCACCGTCATCGAAACGCGCGCGCCATAAATCACCCGCGACAGCACGTCGCGCCCCAGATCGTCCGTTCCCATCCAATGCGCCGCGCTGGGACCCGCCAGTCGAATCGACAGATTCTGCGCCGTTGGATCGTACGGCGCGATCCACGGCGCCCCGATCGCCAGAATTGCCAGCACCAGCGCGAGCCCAAACGCCCAGCGTCCCAGTCCGCTGTGCTTTAGAAATTCGCGCAGCGCCTTCATTGCAGCCGCACCCGCGGGTCCACGAACGCGTAGACCATATCCGTCAGCAGATTGACCACCACGTACGAAACGGCAATCAGCAGAATGCACCCCTGCAACAGCGGATAGTCGCGCGCCTCAATCGCCTGCACGGAAAGCCGCCCGATCCCCGGCCACGAAAAAATCGACTCGGTGACAATCGTGCCCGCCAGCAGCGTGCCGAACTGCAATCCCAGGATCGTCAAAATCGGAATCAGCGCGTTCCGAAACGCATGCCGGAACATCACAGCGGATTCGCGCAGCCCTTTCGCCCGCGCGGTTCGGACGTAATCGCTCGACAGCTCCTCGATCACCGACGTGCGCACCATGCGCGTGAGAATCGCCGCCAGCGCCGCGCCCAGCGTGATGCCCGGAAGGATCAGATGCGAGATTCCGCCGCGTCCGGAAACGGGCAGCCAGCCGAGAAGCACCGAAAACACCAGGATCAGCACCGGACCGAGCGCAAAATTGGGCACCGACAGCCCGAATAACGTGAACAGGCCCACTGCGTGATCCGCCGCCGTGCCTCGACGTTCCGCCGCGAACATTCCCGCTGGAATCGCAATCGCCGAGCAAACCAGCAGAGCGAAAAAAGCCAATTCCAGCGTAGCGGGATAATGATCGAGGACAACGCTCGCCACCGGTTCCTGGAAGCGTATCGATTCGCCCAGATTCCCGCGCACCACGCCGCCCAGATAGCGCCCGTACTGCCTGGAAATCGGCTCGTCGAGCCCCAGTTCGTGGCGAAGCTGCTGAATGTCTCCGGCTCGCGCCCCTTCGCCGAGCATCTGTTCGACCGGATCGCCCGGCACAATGTGCGCCAACAGAAAAACCATGGTGACGATCAGCCAGAGCGCGGGAATCGCGAGCAGCAGGCGCAGCGCCAGGTAGCGAATCATGCTTCGCGGTGGTCTTCCGGATCGGTTGGGTCTGTGCGATGAATGTGGGACGATCTCGATCGTCCCGCGCGCGTTGAAGAGCGCCCTGCGCGTGTCACAACAGTCTTTTCCTCGGCACGGATCGTCGCCCCCGCTTCCGAATCGGGATCACTCGCCCTCTCATGAAACGCCGCGCCAGACGACGGCCCCGGCGGCGGTGCCGCGGGAATCGGCTTGATCTTCACGCGCGAGACCCGTCGCCGCTCCATTTCCATTACGGTAAAACGGTAGCCGTTCGCTTCGAAACTCTCGCCGCCGCGCGGAATGAATCCCAGTTGGCTCAGCACGAACCCGCCAATCGTTTCATACGAGCTGTCCTCGGGCAGCCCCACCCCGTACTGCGAATCGAGGTCGCGCACATTGACAGCTCCATCCACCACCATCGCGCCGTCCGGCAGAAACACCGGCCGCTCCACCACGTCGAACTCGTCGTGAATCTCTCCCACCAGTTGCTCGAGGATGTCTTCCAGCGTCACCACTCCCAGAATGCTCCCGAACTCATCCACCACCATGGCCAGCTCGGTGCGCCGCGAGCGAAATTCCACCAGCAGTTCGCTCGCCGGCTTGGTCTCCGGAACGATCAGCGCATCGCGCAGGAAACTCCGCAGCGAGAAGTCCGGCGGCGCGGAGTTTTCCTCGGCCCGGCGGGCGCGTTCCAGGAGAATCCATATCATGTCTTTGATGTGAACGAACCCCAGAATGTGATCGAGTGTTCCTTCATAGACGGGCAGCCGCGAGCGCTGCGTGGCGGCAAACACGCGCATCGTCTCTTCCAGACTCGCCTCCACCGGAACCGCGTGAACGTCCGGGCGTGGGATCATCACTTCCCGCACCTGGATCTGCCCCAGCTCCATCGCGTTTTGGATGAACTTCGCCTCGTGCGTCGGAAACAGACCGCGGTCGCGCGCTTGCTGCACCATCACCTGCAGCTCCTCGGCCGAGCGCACCAGCGTGTGGCTCTGCGCCGAAACCACTCCCAGCCAGCCCACGAATTTGTCGGCGAAGTTGTCCAGCAGGTCGATGCCCCAACGGAAGGTGTTCAGGAACCAGCGAAATGGCCGCGCGACGATCAGAGCGACTCGCTCCGCGCGAGCC
>DATGHM010000105.1:0-10204 GCA_035307985.1 Candidatus Acidiferrales bacterium | reverse complement strand
TTACTGATTGCTGCCGGGTTGACCCGGGCTCGATGCGGACGGCGGCGGCGCGTTCGGCGATTTGGGCGTGCTCAGGTAGCCTTTCGCCGATTTCTTCGTAACGTCGAAAACCACAATTTCGTAGGGCGCCCGGGCGCCGCGAACGTAGAACTGGACGGGCTCGCCCACCGTCTTGTCCTTCTTTTCGATTTTCTTGTCGTCGGCTACCACGTCCAGCGTGTAGCGGTAATGCTTGGTGTCGAACTTGCGGAACTGGACTTGAATCGGTCCCAGGCGCTGGGGCTGCTTCGTTTTGCCCAGAGTGAATTCGAATATGTCGCGCTGGCCAAGCCGCTTGAGTTCCTCGACTTCGTCGTGATTGCGCGCGATCAAGCCGCTCTGCACGCCCAGGTCGCCGATCGTGCTCTGCAGCTTGTTCTTCGTGGCTTCGAGATCGGCTTTTGCAGCGGTCAGATCGGTCTTGGTGGAGTTGATATCCGTGGCCACCTGGCCGAACTTTGTCGTCGTGTCCT
The DNA here is from genome assembly GCA_035307985.1 of Candidatus Acidiferrales bacterium. Taxonomy (GTDB): domain Bacteria; phylum Acidobacteriota; class Terriglobia; order Acidiferrales; family UBA7541; genus Palsa-295. The sequence continues at coordinate 9,692 of DATGHM010000105.1, read as the reverse complement.
GCTGAACCTGTCCGAGCTCCTTGCGGAAAGTCGCGTCGCTCTTCTGCTGCTGCTTTCGAATCGTCTGGGCCAAACCGCGGGCATGAGCGAGCTCGTCCTCCGTCAGGCCAAGCTTTTGAGACGTGACGTCCAACTGCCCTTTCAAATCCGCGATGCGCGAATTCGTCTTGTCGAGCTCGCCGGCGAGCGCCTGCGTTTTCTGGTCGGCCATGGCGAGATTGCTGCGGAGGGACTGCCGCTCGGAATAACTCGCGTACACCAGATAGCCCAGCGCCAGGAAAGCCACCACGAACAGCACAGCCACCCAGCGCGGAAGCGGCGAGATCTCCGGGCCGCGGACTTCGTCGCGCGGCTCAGGCGAGGGCGTGCTCGGCGTCAAGCTCATCGAAATCCTCCGAACGAAATGTGCCAGAAATGTACAACGGATTATGGCCGAGACAGCCCGAGAAGTCTATCTCTGAGGTTCCATCGCCGCACCCCTGCGCGGCCAACGGGCTTCGACGGTGGTGGTGAGCCCGCCCCTCGGAGTGAACTCGCCTGTCACGCGGCACCAGGCTGGGTGCACGGCTGATTTGATGTCGCGCAACATCCGATTCACCGCGTTTTCGTAGAAGATCCCCAGGTTCCGATACGCCAGCAGGTACATCTTCAGAGCCTTCAGTTCGAGGCACAGTTTTTTCGGTTCGTACCGAATCGTGATCGCGCCGTAGTCGGGCAGGCCCGTCTTCGGGCACACCGACGTGTATTCGGGAAAACGAATCGTGATTTCATAGCCGGGGAAATGATTTGGCCACGTTTCCAGCTTCGGAAGTTTGGCGTCGATGCCGGCGCGCGCGTGCGCGGCGGTGTAGTCGGTCATGCAGGCTCCCCTTGCGACTTCGGCCGGACTCTATTTATAGCGCGACTCTCGACGCAGCCGGAGAAATTTTCGTCGGCCGGGTTTGGCTGCCGCAAGGCCGGCGTTTCATCGAACGCTGGCGGGTTCCTCGACGCCGTAAGCGTCGCGACTGGAGGCGCCCCGGGCGGGCGCGATTGCTTCGGCCATGCGGAAAACAGCGGCGAGCACTTCGAGCATGACTCGGCAGTAGAGAATCCACAGAAAATACAGGAAGAGCGCGGCGAGAAGCGTCACCAGCCCCTGCGCCGGCGTCTGCTGGAACGCGAGCACCACCCACGCCACCGCCCCAATCAATCCAGCCAGCAGATGAAGCGCGTAGAGAAATTTCAGCATCCTCGGCGTCGCGTACGAGCGGAACGAAAAGTCCATCAAGCCTTCCCACATGCCCTTGGCCTCAACCATTCGTGCCTCCTGAAAAAGAGCTGCCCCGTGAAAAGTATATCGAGGCGTCCGCCCCTTAACCCGCGCGGAGAGACGCGCGTTGTCCCCTCCGCCACCTGTCCCCTGGTACGGCTCTACTGTGCCTCAGAAGAAGACCCGACATCCCGGCCGCCATGTTGTCTGCGGTGCGCATTTCGATGTGCGAGCGCAGTTCCGCCTCGATCTCCTGGTCCAGCTTCGAACGGTGAAATAAATTCGTGATTCGCCGAAGAATGGACATGTGTCGCCCGTGCCTTACTCTTCTCGCAATAATTCTGCCGGCTGAATCCGCAGCGCGCGCCTTGCTGGAATCCACAGCGCAACCGCCCCCAAGGCGATCATCGTGACCACCGCTCCGCCGAGCACGAACGGATCGCGCGGCGTCGCCTGATAAACGATTTGCGCCAGCAGCCGGCTCGCGATTACGCCAAGTAGCAAGCCCGCGGTTGACCCGAATAACAGAAGAAGCAGCGGGCGTCCCAACGCAGCCGCGATCAGCCGCGCGGCTTGCGCTCCAAGCGCCACGCGAATCCCCAGTTCCTTCATCCGCTTCGACACGGAATACGCCGCCATGCCAAAAATGCCGGTCACCGCAAGCATCGCCGCGAGCAACCCCATCGCGCCAAGAGCAGCAGTGGCCGCCCGCGCGGGGAACAGAACGGGTGCGAGACCGCTCTTCCAACTCTGGATCGCGAACGGCACATTCGGATTGATCCCATCCAGCACGCGGGTGAGAGTCGGCGCAAGTTCGCCCACGGTCAGATGCGAGCGGACCACCAACGCCATCTCGCTCGTAGGGTTCTGCGCCAGAGGCAAGAACATCGCGGGCGTCGGCCGCTCGGTCAGCGAGCTGTACTTCCCATCCTCGACGACGCCAGCAATCTCATAAGATGTTCCCCCAACGCTCATAAAGCGGCCCCCGACGCCGGAAGAGTTCCCAAACATGCGTCGGACGAATGTCTCGTTCACGATCGCAACACGCGGCGATTTTGCGTCGTCCTCCCACGTGATGTCGCGCCCAACCAGCAAGGGCGTTTCCGCTGCCTGCAAATATCCCGGCGAAATTATGAACACCTGTGCGGTGAAGGCGGTGTTGGCCGGACGAAAGTCTGTCGTCCCTTGACGATAAATCTGCCAGTTGTCTCCTCCTCCCAGGTGAAGCGGCACTGTGTCAGCGCTCCCGACCGCAGTCACGCCGGGAATACGCTCGACCTCGCGTAATATCCGCTTCTCGACGGGCAAGAGCGGCGTCTTTTCATATCCGCCCATATGCAGATCGGTTTCCGCCAGCACTACGCCTTGCGGTTCGAATCCCAGCGGGGCATGCAAAGCTCGCTGCATCCCCTGAAATGCCAAAAGAGAGGCCGTGACGAGCAGGGTACACAGCACAATCTGAACTCCGAGCAGAACATCGCGAACAGAAAACCGGCGGAACTTCAGCACGTTCGCTCCGCCCTTCATCGCCTGCATCGGACTCGTTCGCCAAACCTGCCGCATCGGCAACAAGCCGAAGAAGAGTCCGCTGCCGATCGATAGGGCAAACGCGATGCACCATACGCGAGCATCCGGCTGAACTGTCACGCGAATCGGAAGATCTGCGAACGGCTGCCAGCGGCTGATTGCTCCGAGCAATGCGGCGGCGACCACCGTTCCGCACAAACCGCCAACGAGAGAAACAGCGACGGATTCTGAAAGCAGTTGCCGCAGAACGTGCCGTCGGCCTCCTCCAATTGCGAGTCGAATAGCCAACTCGCGGCTGCGGTCTGAGGCGCGGGCTGCAAAAATGCCGCCGAGGTTTGCGCACGCGGCCGCCAGCACAAGCAAAGCCAGCACCATGATCCCGAGCAGGAACGCACGCACTGGATTGCCCAGCATGTCTCCCATCCAGCCGGGCGTGACGAGCCGCGCACCCATCCCCGCATCCGTGGTGGGATACTGCTTGCCTAATTGAGCCGCGATCGCGTTCAGGTTATTCGTCGCCTGCGTGGGAGTGACGCCGGGTTTGAGTCTTCCAACGAGGTAGATGCCGTGATCAATCCGTCGGGTCAGAAAATCCCATCCGCCGATCTGCTGCTCGTCCACCATGGGCACCCAGAAGTCCGGCCAGAAGAAGGCATCGACGCCATGAAATGACGCTTGGGCGACGCCGATCACGGTAAACGCGTGTTTGTTGATTTCGACTGTTGTTCCGATCGCATGCGCATCGCCGTCGAAATGGGCGCGCCAAAACGGATCGCTCAGTACCACATAAGGAGCCGAGTTCGGCCCGTGTTCGTCACTCGGATGAAACAGCCGGCCCAATTCAGGCGTGGCCCCCAGAACGTCGAAATAATTTCCCGAACCTTCGCAAAACCACGCTTTGACGGCCCATTTTCCCGTGCTCATTCCAGCTTCGTCGAGCCGATACGCGGCGATCCCGCTGAATGTGGTGTTCAAGCGGCGATAATCTACATAATCCGGATACGACTGACTGTCATCGCCTTGCGGCTTCTGAGCAATCTCGTAAAGACGCTCGGATTGGGGCACGCCGACAAACTTCAGGACCTGCGCATTCAGCACGCCAAAGGCGACCACGTTTGCGCCGATCCCGAGCGCCAGCGTCAAAATCGCCGTCACCGCGAAACCAGGGGCCCTCCGCAACTGCCGCGCCGCGTAATGCAAATCGCGCCAAAGAGAATCGAAGAGCATCTGCGCGTCGGCGGCGATCACGCGCTCCTTCATCGCAGCCCGGCTGCCAAATCGCAGCACTGCCTGCCTTCGCGCCTCTTCCGGCGGCATCCCGGCCGCCATGTTGTCTGCCGTGCGCATTTCGATATGCGAGCGCAGTTCCGCCTCGATCTCTTGATCTAGCGTCGAGCGTCGAAACAGATTCGTGATGCGCTGAACGATGGACATAGCTCACTCCACGCTTTGCCGTGACACAGCCGCCTCCGCTGTTCGATTCCGTGTTCTCTTTCGTTCCTCGGTGTCCTCAGTGGTCTGCTTTTGGGCCTAGCCGCTTCCCCCAGCGCCGCCGCCGCTCCTCGCCAGTTCGCCAGCCGACCCTGCGAAGCGTGAGCGGAGGCTGCAAAATATAAGGAAGTAAGCGCTCAGCATCGCCCAAACCTCCCCGAAGAGCCACCGGCACATGTCACCCTTCCGCGTACCGCAACACCGCGCGAACGCCTTTCACTAGCTGTTCGAAACTTTCTTCGGCCTTGCGCAATTCCTTCTGGCCCGCAGCCGTCAGTCGATAGTATTTCGCTTTGCGATTCGTGTCCGTCAGCTTCCACTCCGAGCGAATCCATCCGCTCTGTTCCATCCGGTGCAAGGCGGGATAGAGCGAACCCTCCTCAACCGACAACAGCTCGTCCGACGCCCGCTGGACGTGTAGCACGATTCCGTACCCGTGCATTTCGCCCATTTGTGAAAGTGTTTTCAGCACCAGCAAATCAAGGCTTCCTTGCAGATCGTTTCTCGCCATTTCGCCTATCCCCAGACAACTCAGCTTGATAACAGTAAGCCTAGAATTCTAGGTGTGTCAACAACATTCTGCTCGCCGCTGGCTTCCTGAGAGGGATCCGAGCTTCCTCCGCTCCGTGTTCGTTCGCATGGGTATCATCCCTGAGTTGTGGGCTGAAAAACCGGGATCGTGGGGGGCGAGCTTTTGGGGTGGGTCCGCTAGCGGAACGGCGAGCTGTTCCGATTGTCAGCGGTCGTGTGTAAAAGGGATTGTGGGACTAGAACGCCGGTGAGCTACTCGTATCTCAAGGCGACCATCGGATCGACTTTCGTAGCGCGGTACGCCGGAATGTAGCAGGCAACGAGCGCCACGGCGCTCAAAATCAGAGACACGGCAGCAAATGTCAGCGGATCGGTTGGCTTGACGCCAAAGAGCAGGCTCGACAAAAATCGTGTCAGCACAAGCGCTCCGACGATACCACTGACCACGCCGATCAGCGCCAACTTGAGCCCTTGCCGGACAACCATCCCTAACACATCGCTCCTCTTTGCCCCCAGCGCCATGCGAATGCCGATCTCGTGGGTGCGCTGGGTCACGGAGAATGCCATCACTCCATAAATTCCAACCGTTGCCAGTGTCAGCGCGATCCCGGCGAAAATTCCCAGCAGAAGCATGTTAAATCGCCGCGGAGCCACCGACTCCGAAAGAACCTGTTGGAGCGTGGCGACATGATAGAGCGGCTGATCGGGGTCGACATCCCGGACCGCGGTGCGCACGGCGGAGACCATGCTGTCTGGGTCAGCCGCGGTGCGGACGGCGAGTTGCATGGAGTTGTTCGGCGTTTGACGGTAGGGCACGTAGACCTCGGCCTCGGTGTCTTGGCTCAACCCTTCATGGCGGGTGTTGCCTACTACGCCGACCACGGTCAGATTGTCAAAGAGCGGAAGCCGCTTGCCGATGGGATCCTCTCTCGGCCAAAGGAGGCGCGCCAGGGCCTCGTTCACCACCGCAACTTTCAGTGCCTGCTCGTCGTCGTGGTCTGTGAAGGTGCGGCCTTTGATCACTGGAATGCCAAGCGTGTAGAAGTAGGCCGGGCTCACCGTGATCCGATACATCATCATCATTGTCGAGCTCGAGAGCGCCACCCGTTGCTGAAGACGGCTGCGGGACATCACCAGAAAGGAGTCATAAGGACTGAGCGGCAGAGAATCAGCAAGAGCCACCGAGCGAACGCCCGGCAAAAATTCGACGCGACGCAGGACTTGCGAGAAGAATTCCAACTTCTGCTGGGGCGCCGGGTATTGCGTATCCGTAAGGCTGAGCTGCATGGTCAGCACGTGCTCCGGCGCGAAGCCCGGGTTGACCTGGAGGAGGCGATAGAAGCTCTTGATCAGCAGGCCGGCGCCGATGAGCAGGACCAGCGCGAGCGAGACCTCAGCCACGGCCAGCGCTCCTCGAAACCAGCCGCGGCGGATGCCAGGGCTCGCCGCCTGAGCGCCCTCCTTGAGCCCTTCGCCAAGATCGGAACGCGTGACGGTAACTGCAGGAGCAAGGCCGAACAGGATTCCGGTGAGGACTGAGACCGCCAGCGCAAAAAACAGAACGTTGCCATCCACTTTCGGCGTCGCCACAGCCAGGATGCCGCCTCCGGCGCCCGTCGGGATGAGCTGCGTGATGACATTGACGCCCCAGGCCGCAAGCAGCAATCCCGCCATGCCACCGGCCACCGCCAGTGTCACACTCTCCGCCAGAAACTGCCGGACCAGGCGCCAGCGTCCCGCACCGAGGATGGCCCGCACCGCCACTTCCCGCGTCCGGGCTGAGGCGCGCGTCAGCATCAAGTTGGCAACGTTGGCGCAAGCGATCAGCAACACCAGCCCGACCGCCCCGAGCAAGGTCAGCACGGCCGGGCGCAGATTCCCCGCGAGGTGTTCGGCGAGGGGCACCACTTTCAGCTCGCTTGCCGGCGGAGGACCCTCCTGGGGACCGTCGCGCAACCTGCCACCGCGACCGCCGCGCCCTGGAGTCGGCATTGCACGACGTTGGCCGCCGCCTCTTGCCAGCGTGGGCTTGCTGGACGGCTGCGCTCGTTTCCGGATTTCATCCAGGTCGGCCCGCGCAGCGGCGAGCGAGACGCCCGGCTTCAAACGGCCGATAATCCGAAGCGCCCTTTGTCCCTGGGTGCGAAGCCGTTCCCGGGCCTGATTGAGTGCCAGCGGGACGAGGATTTGCGCGTCCGAATCCCCGGGGAAACGAAAGCTCACCGGCATCACGCCTATAACCGTGTAAGGCGCGGTGTCGAGATTGATTGTCTGGCCTAGCATGTGAGGGTCGGAGCCAAAATACTGCTGCCAGAAGGAGTGCATTAGAACCACCACGTGGGGCCCGCTCGGCTGGTCTTCCTTTTCCGTAAAGGCTCGCCCGAGTTGCGGCTCCACGCCCAGAGTGGCAAAGAAACTGGCGCTTACGAAGGCGCTATGGACCCGCGCCGGCGTGCCGCGGCCGGTGAGATTGAAGTCGGCGGATCCGGGCCCCGCTGCGCCCTCGCGCAGGCTGCCGCGATACATCGTGTCGTAGGCGGCGATCCGGTCCAAAGTGTGGTTCTGATCTTTCCAATCGACGTAGTCCGCGCCAGTGACGGCTTCGGATTTGAGCGCCGGGACCGATTCCGCAATCCAAACCAGCCGGTCGCTGTGCGCATAGGGCAGCGGCCGCAGCACCACGGCGTTCACAACGCTGAACATCGCAGTGTTCGCGCCAATGCCGAGGGCAAGCGTGATCACAGCTACAGCGGTGAAGCCCGGATTTCGCCGCAGTTGGCGCAAGCCGTAGCGCAAATCTTGCGCCAGATCCTGAATCCAATTTACGTGGCGAATTTCGCGGCACTCTTCTTTGCGCTTCTCGACTCCGCCCATTTCGAGAAGGGCCTGGCGGCGTGCCTCTGCCGGAGCCAGACCTTTGGCAACGTACTCCTCGATCCTTCGCTCGACGTGATCCCGCAGTTCATCATCGAGTTCCTGGTCGGCTTTTTCTCGACGAAATAGTGACCCCAACCGCAGTGGAATCGTGTAAAGCCAACGCTCTGGCCGCATCGCTGCCTCGCTTCGAGCTCTACCTCAAGCTTCTTTCAATTTCACTACACGCGAAATCGCGCCGGACAACCTGCCCCAGTTGTCCGCTTCTCTTTCAAGCTGTCGCTGCCCTGGCCGCGTCAAGGAGTAGTATTTCGCCCGGCGGCCCTTTTCGGAGGTTTTCCACTCGGCTGTGATCCAGCCTTCTTGCTCCAATTTGTGCAGAGCCGGATAGAGCGATCCGTCGCTCACCTGCAAGACGTCGCCGGACACCTGCTTTAACCGCTGGCTGACGGCGAAGCCGTTCATCGGCTCCAGCGCGAGAATTTTCAGCAGTAACATGTCCAACGTGCCCTGGACGAGATCGGAAGGTTTGCTCATTTCATGTCCTCGGTAACCGAGGCTATCACCTCTCCGCTCGGTAAGCAAGAGGAGATACAAAGGTCGGCTGGCTATCGCGAACGGTTCGTGTAAAACTGCCCGCATCCATCCAGAACACGTCAGGTGGCGCACTCATGACCAAGACGATCATCGAGCCGTTTCGCATCAAGAGCGTCGAGCCCATCCGCCAAACGACGCGCGAGCAGCGCGAGAGACTGCTCAGAGCGGCGGGCTACAACCTGTTTCTTGTGGCGTCGGACGACATCCTCATCGACCTGCTCACGGATTCGGGCACGAACGCGATGTCCACCGAGCAGTGGGCGGCAATGATGCGCGGCGACGAATCCTACGCCGGCTCGCCGAGCTTCATACGATTCCGCGACGCGGTGCAGTCCATCATGGGATTCACGCACGTGATTCCCACGCACCAGGGACGCGCGGCCGAACGCATCCTGTTCAGCGTGATGTGCAATGAGGGCGACGTAGTCCCCAACAACACGCATTTCGATACCACGCGTGCGAACTGCGAGTTCGTCGGCGCCGAAGCCGTGGATTTGCCTTCGCCGGAAGCGGCCGATCCGGCGCGGCAGTATCCGTTCAAGGGCAACATGGATACGGTGCGGCTCAGCGAACTGATCGATCGCGTCGGCGCGAAGCGAATCCCCCTGGTCATGCTCACGGTGACGAACAATTCCGGCGGCGGCCAGCCCGTTTCCATGGCAAATATCAAAGCGGTGAAGGAAATCTGCGCGCGCCACAAAATTCCGCTCTACATCGACGCATGCCGCTTCGCGGAAAACGCATATTTCATCAAGCTGCGCGAGCCGGGCTACGGGAAGAAAACGCCTCGCGAGATCGCCAAGGAAATGTTTTCGCATGCGGACGGCTGCACCATGTCGGCCAAGAAAGATGCGATCGTCAACATCGGCGGTTTCCTGTGTACGAACAACGACACGGTGGCACAGGCCGAAAAGAATTTGCTGATTCTGACCGAAGGATTCCCGACGTATGGCGGCCTGGCGGGGCGCGATCTGGAAGCGATTGCGGTGGGTCTAAGCGAGGGGCTCCAGGAAGATTATCTCCACTATCGGATCGTTTCGACCGCCTACCTTGGCAACCACATCGCGGCCGAGGGAGTGCCCATTGTGCAGCCGCCCGGCGGACATGCTATCTACATCGATGCCCGGGCCTTTCTCCCGCACGTTCCGCCGGCCCAGTTTCCCGGCGTCGCGCTGGCGGCGGAGCTGTACATCGAAGGCGGGATTCGCTCCGTCGAGATCGGTACGCTGATGTTCGGCAAGCGCGACGAAAACGGCGTCGAGCATGCCGGGCCGACGGATCTGCTGCGCTTGGCGATTCCGCGCCGCGTTTACACGCAGTCGCACATCGATTACGTGGTGGAAGTGATCCTCGAAGTCTGGCGGCGGCGCGACAAAATTCGCGGCCTGGAGTTGATCTATCAGGCGCCGTTTCTCCGGCA
>DATGHM010000104.1:0-27773 GCA_035307985.1 Candidatus Acidiferrales bacterium | reverse complement strand
CAGGAAGAGGAAATCGGCACGCCCGTGCTGCCACAGACGAACTACCCGTCGAACAATTCGAATGGCTCGGGATTGCGCTCGCGGAATGCGCCGTTGCTGGAGCGCACCCAGCTTACGCAGCCGGGAATGCAGGATGGTGCGGATCTCGGAGACATGGACTTTGGAGAGCCGATGCCGTCCGTTTTCGCGGGGATGAACCAGGCGGGCCCCGGCACGCTCGTGCCCTCCTCATCAACCGAAAACATGATCGACGGAATTCTCCCGCAAGCAGGGCCGGGCCGCAATTTGGGGAACGGCAGAGGCGCGGCATCTCCGGGATCGCTGGGCTCCAGCGGCGCTGCTGCAAGCGCGGAATCACAAGCGATCGCGAATGGCGGGGGCATGACAGGGATTGACGGCGCCTCCTTCTCCCGATCGGGCGACTCTCGCGCGTACGGAATAGGAAACATGCCGGCGATGCAACCCAATTCTAATTTCTATCCTTCCTTTTACCCCTATCGTCCGCGAGTGAATCCGAATCTGAGCCGGGCCATGCTGCGACAGCCGGTCCCTTACGTAGACGTTCCCTCTCTCTACGACATGTACTTGCAGGCCGTGCCACAGCCGCCCGCACCACAACGTTTCGGTATGGAGGTTTTCGAGAACGGATCGCGCGACTCTCAGATTATCCCGTTTGATCTTCCCGTCGGGCCGGACTACGTGGTTGGGCCGGGTGACGGCCTTGCGGTCGACCTATGGGGCGGAGTGTCACAGCGACTGCTCCGCACGGTCGATCGAGAAGGCCGGGTGAGTTTGCCCGAAGTGGGTCCCGTGCTTGTGGCCGGCAAGTCCCTGGCGGACGTTCAGGAATCGGTGCAGAAGACTCTGCGCTCTCAATTCCGGGACATCTCGGCGGACGTTTCGCTGGCGCGTCTACGCACAATCCGAGTGTACGTGGTTGGAGATGTCAAGCGTCCGGGTGCGTACGACATCAGTTCTCTTTCGACGCCACTGAACGCTCTTTTCGCGGCGGGCGGACCAACGGGCGAAGGATCACTGCGAACTTTGGAGCACAACCGCGGGAACCAACTCGTTCAGGACGTCGACGTGTATGACCTGCTTCTTCATGGAGTGAGAACAGGAATCGACCGTCTGGAGAATGGAGACACGGTTCTGGTTCCGCCGATCGGGCCGCAGGTGACCGTCGAAGGGATGGTACGGCGTCCATCAATTTACGAACTGCACGGCGAGAAATCGCTCAGCGAAGTTCTTACGCTCGCGGGCGGCCTGCTCCCCACAGCAACTCTGCGCCACGTCGAAGTGCAACGCATTGTCGCGCACGACAAACGGACGATGTTGAGTTTGGATGTGCCTCCGGACGCGGACCCTGCGTCAATCAAAAAACAACTCGACGACTTTCGAGTCCAAGATGGCGACAACATCAGAGTTTTTCCCATCGCTCCGTATAACCAGGACACTCTGTATCTGGAAGGACATGTCATTCGCCCCGGCAAATACTCTTACCGGCCCGGGATGCGCGTTACCGACCTGATCGGCTCCTATAAAGACCTTCTGCCCGAACCGGCGACCCAGTACGCCGAGATCATTCGTCTCGACCCGCCTGATTTTCGGCCTACCGTTGAGAGTTTCAATCTCTCAGAAGCGTTGGGCCATCCCGGAAGCGCGCCGCTCCTGCAGCCGCTGGACACCGTTCAGATCTTTGGCCGCTTTGATTTCGAAAATCCGCCGACTGTTGCCGTGGGCGGCGATGTTCGGGCCCCCGGAACCTATCAGACATCCGGACAATTGCATTTGAGCGACGCCATTCACATGGCGGGAGGCCTCGCGCCGGACGCGGAACGAGAAGACGCGCAGGTGTTCCGTCATCTGCCGGACGGGCAGCTCAAGATTTTCAGCGTCAACCTGAGCGCGGCTCTGGCGGGAAATGCCAGCGAAAATATCTTGCTCAACTCGCGAGACCGAATCCTCGTGCATCGGAATCCTGCCGATGTGGAACCTTCTACCGTTTACATCAAGGGAGAAGTCGGCCGGCCGGGACGTTACCCCCTGACGACGAACATGACGGTGGCCGATCTGATCCGCGCGGCGGGTGGCGCCAAGCAAAGCGCAGACATGAAGGACGCTGACCTGACTCATTACGAATGGGACAGCAAGTCGCTGATCATCGGGCAGCATCAGGATGTCGAACTTGCGGACGCCCTGGCCGGAACGAGCGACGCGAACGTTTCGCTCCATAACGGCGACGTGTTGACCATTCGCCAGCTGCCAGGCTGGAACGATTTGGGAGCCTCGATTTCGGTCGATGGCGAAGTGATGCATCCGGGAAGTTATGGAATCCGGCCGGGAGAAAGGCTCAGTTCCGTTCTCAAGCGCGCTGGCGGCTTTATGCCGGACGCGTATCCGTATGGCGCCGTCTTGATTCGCTCGGACGTCCAGCAAATCGAGGATAAATCGCAAACCGAACTTGTCGAGCGCGTGCGTGAACAGCAGGCGAGCCTGAAGCTGGCTGCAAAGACGGCGACTGATCCGGACGAAAAGCTTGGCGATGAAGCCGCCTACCAGCAGTGGCAGAACACGCTGGACGGGCTGCTGAACAATCCTCCGCTTGGCCGCGTCACGATTCAGGTTTCGAAGGACATCAAGAGCTGGCAGGGGACGCCTCACGACGTGGCTGTCCGGGCCGGCGACAAACTCGTCATTCCTAAACGGCCAAGCTACGTGATGGTTCAGGGACAGGTCTTCAATCCAACTGCGATGGCTTTCCGGCCGGGCAAGAGCGCCAAGTGGTACTTGAGCCAGGCGGGCGGCCCGACGAACCTTGCCAACAAGCACGCGATTTTTGTGGTCCGAGCCGATGGGAGCGTGATCGGAGCTCACGGGGCCTCTTTATTCCTGGGGAGTGCGCTGGGGCAATCGCTCGAGCCGGGAGACATGATAGTTGTCCCCGAAAAGGCGCTCGGCGGGCCGCCGATATGGAAGGCGATCTTCCAGTCGGTGCAGATCGGAACCGCCATTACCTCAAGCGTTCTTCTGGCGGCGAAGTATTAGGGCAGATTTGATGATCGGACGTTGGCTGATGGCTAGCGGAATCGCAGTGATGTTACTTGCAGGAAGTCCGACGACGAGTGGGGCGCAATTTGTGGCCCCTCAGGGGCCGCGCGATGAGCAGGCCAAATCGGAGCGAACGAAACCAGTGCAAAGCAGTTCATCCAACTCAGCGGCTGAGGCAAAGAAAGATCCAAAGGACCCCGAGAAGGGTGAACTGATTATTCGTCCGCTGTCGGACGGTCGATTCGAAAACACGCTCGGGAAGGCGCCGCGCCACTTCCTGCTTGATCAGAAAGCCATGTGGACCAGTCCCGCTCATCTCCATCTGTCGGATGCGACCTGGCTGGTTCCATTGGGCGGGATGGCGGCGGCACTTTTCGCCACCGACAGCGATGTCAGCCGTCATCTCAACAACGATCCGAACACGTTGCATCGCTACCAGCAATTCTCGAACTACGGAATCGCGGCAATGGCGGGCGCGGGCGCCGGCCTTTACCTGATGGGACTGGCGAAACACGACGGGCATGAGCGGGAAACTGGGTTCCTCGCTGGAGAGGCGGCGGTCGACAGCTTGCTCGCGACCGAGGCGATCAAATACGCGACCCGTCGCGAGCGTCCTTACGTCGACAACGCCAACGGCAACTTCTGGCAGGGGGGAGATTCGTTTCCCTCAGCACACGCTACGGCGGCGTGGTCCATTGCAGGAGTGATTGCCCACGAATATCCGGGGCCGATTCCAAAGCTTGCGGCCTACGGGCTGGCCACGGCCATCAGCGTATCCCGGATCAACGGGAAGGAGCATTTCCCTTCCGACGTGCTGGTCGGAAGCGCGCTCGGATTCTTGGTCGCGAATTATGTCTATAAGCAGCACCACAATCCGGATTTTGTCGGAGCGCCCTGGGAGATTCCCGCCGTGCGACCGGAAAGACCGTCACATTGGCGAGCGAAGTTCATGGGCTCTCCCTACGTCCCGGTGGATAGCTGGGTCTACCCCGCACTCGTGAGGCTCGCCGCTCTCGGCTACGTCAATACCGATGCGGAGGGCATGCGGCCGTGGACGCGGATGGAATGTGCGCGGCTCGTGGAAGAGGCGGGAGATCAGATCAGCGAAGATCAGTCGGGGAGTGGCGAGCCGAGCCAACTCTACAACTCGCTGGCGAAGGAATTCTCAGGTGAGATCAGTCTCCTGGGCGGGGGCGACAACCGACAGGTCAATTTAGAGTCCGTTTACACGCGCGTGACGGACATTTCAGGACAGCCGTTGACCGACGGCTACGACTTCGGCCAGACGATCACCAATGACTACGGCAGGCCTTACGCGGAAGGAGTGGACACGGTTTCCGGGGCATCCGCATGGGCTTCCGCCGGACCCTTCGTGGGGTACGTACGCGCGGAGTATCAGCACGCGCCATCGTCGCCAGCACTTCCGAATGCGGCCCTGCAGGCCATCGCGCAGGAACAGGGGATACCGACGGCTCCTTCCGCGGTGCCGACGCCCGCGGTCGATCGTCTTGACATGCTGGACGGATATGTCGGTATGCAGTTGGACAACTGGCAGATCACCTTCGGCAAGCAAGAGCAATGGTGGGGCCCGGATTCCGGCGGTTCCATGCTGTTCAGCAACAATGCGGAACCGATCGAAATGCTGCAAATTAATAGGACCACCCCCTTCACGCTGCCCGGCTTTTTGGGAAGAATCGGTCCCATCCGCGCGCAATACTTCCTCGGACGGCTGGGCGACTATCACTGGATGTACACAACAACCTATGGATACACCGGATCGTGGACTCAGCCGCTCAGCGATCAGCCATTCATCACCGGTGAGAAGATTAGCGTGAAGCCCACGCCGAATTTAGAGCTTGGGTTTTCCACAACGACCCTCTTCGCGGGGCAGAACATTCCGTTCACGCCGCACAAGTTTTTCCAAGTGACCTTCCGTTTGGGATTTTACGGCGGCGGCTTCCTGACGCCGTCGCATCCTGGCGACAGTCGTGGGGAATTCGATTTTAGGTACCGGTTGCCCGGGCTGCGAAATTGGGTGACCTGGTATGGCGACGGCTTTACGGACGACGAGCCCTCTCCTGTTTGGGATGCATTCGACAAGTCAGCATTCAATTCGGGACTCTACTTCCCTCATCTTCCGAAGCTGCCGAAACTGGACCTCCGGGTGGAAGGCGTATTTACGGATAATCCGAACCCCAACCCCGTTCTTCAGCATGGGTTCTTCTATTCGGAAGGTACCTATCGCAGCGGGTACACGAACGACGGGAACTTGATCGCGAGCTGGATCGGTCGTCAGGGTCAGGGTGCGCAGGCGTGGGCGACGTACTGGTTCACGCCGAAGAGCAAGCTGCAGTTCAACTATCGCCACCAGAAAGTCAGCCGCGAATTTGTTCCGTCCGGTGGAACCGTGACCGACGGCGGCGTGCGCGCAGACTTTTGGGCAGGATCGACATTCAGCGTGACCGGCTCGTTTCAGTACGAAAAGTGGAATTTCCCGGTGTTGGCCGCAACGCCGCAAACCGATTTGACTACGTCGATTCAAGTCACTTTCTGGCCGAAGTTGCGGGGTACAAAGAGGGACACATCCGACTAGGGCAGGGATACCAAGTTCGTTTAGTGACTGCTATAAGCAAAGCGCGATGGGCAAAGACTTAACGAAAACGGAACAGAGGCACGACGAGGAACTCGAGCTCACCGAACCTCTTTTGGGCGAAGGCGATACCCTCGCCGCTCGCGAGAGATCGGTTCAGAGGCTCACACTTCTGTGGACCCAGAGACGATTCCTATTCCGTACGGCCGGAGTGGGCTTGGTCGCCGCAACTCTCATAGCGTTTCTGATTCCGAAGCGATTCGTGTCGACGGCGCGTTTGATGCCTCCCGATCAAGGGCAAGGAACCGGGATGGCGATGATGGCCGCCTTGGCCGGGAAGGCAGGGTCGCTCGGTTCTCTGGGAGGCGAGCTGCTCGGACTCAAAACGACGGGCGACCTCTTCATCGGCATCCTGCAGAGCCGCACAGTTCAGGACGACGTTATCTCGAAGTTCGATCTGCGCAAGGTATACGGCGACAAGCGCTGGGAGGACGCTCGCACGGACCTCGCCAAACGGACGTCCGTTTCCGAGGATCGGAAAAGCGAAATCATTGCGATTGCGGTAGAAGACCGATCTCCACAACGAGCGCAGCAAATGGCGCAGGAGTACATCAGTTCGCTGAACAATGTCGTCGTTAATCTAAATACTTCCTCCGCGCACCGGGAGCGCGTGTTTCTCGAGGACAGGCTAAACCAGGTGCAGAAGGATTTGGAATCCGCCGAGAAAAACTTCAGCGAGTTCGCAAGCAAGAACACGGCAATTGATATTCAGGAACAAGGTAAGGCGATGATAACGGCGGGCGCCTCACTTGAAGGTCAGCTCATCGCGGCCCAGACCGAACTCGAAGGATTGCGGCAGATCTTCACCAACAACAACGTGCGCGTTCGCGAAACGCAGGCGCGCGTCGACGAGCTGAAACGGCAACTGAGGCAACTTGGCGGAAAGACAGCTCCCGCCTCCGCTGGCACACCGCAAGCGGAAGGAATGCCGTACCCGACGATCCGGCAGCTTCCCATTCTCGGTGTGACGTACGCCGACCTTTATCGGCGCATGAAAGTTGAGGACGCTGTTTTTCAGACCCTTACCCAGCAATACGAAGCGGCCAAAGTTGAAGAAGCGAAAGAGACTCCCAGCGTCAAGGTGCTCGATTCGCCCGAGCTACCGGAAAGAAAGTCGTTTCCGTCGCGCCTGCTCATCATGTGCCTCGGAATGATGCTCGCCTTCGCAGCGGGAGTCAGTTGGATTTTAGCGTGCGACGCGTGGGAGGCAACCGATTCCTCCGATGCGCGGAAAGAATTCGCAAATCAAGTTTGGAGCGACGTTCGCGCGAGTATGCCCTGGATTGCCAGGAACGGACGTAACGGTGCGCATGGGGAGACATCCCTGGACGCGGTCCAAGAGAGATTTCCCCGTGAGGGGAATGTTGCACCGGGGTCTGGAAACGGTATCGAGAGGGAAAAGTAGCAAAGGGGGGAATTCCTCCCAGGGTGTAAGTCAAGGTACACGAGCGGGTTAGGTCACAAGCGCCCTGTAAGTGACGGGGCGAAGCTGTATATGAGGTTCGACACGTTCGATCCAATGGCGACCAATCTTAGTATGGCAATTTCAAGGGCAATAGACACTGGCGCGGGGTTCGGATCGAGCACGAACCATCCGGACCTGGCAGCGAGATGCGACGAGTTCCGCTGGTACGCAGCCTACACGAGCGCGAACCATGAGAAGCGTGTCGCAGAACAACTGGGGTCGCGCGCCGTAGAGCATTTCTTGCCTGTGTACGCGTCCGTGCGGCGTTGGAAAGACCGCAGAGTGACGCTGCAGCTTCCTCTTTTCCCCGGATACGTGTTCGTGCGAATGGAGTTACGAAACCGGTTGCAGGTTTTGCAGATCCCCGGCCTGGCTAGGCTGGTGGGATTTGGCGCGTCGCCGGTCGCGCTCCCGCAAGACGAAATTGACGCCCTGCGAACGGGATTGACTGCCGGATTACGAGCGGCGCCGCACCCGTATCTTAATGTGGGTCGTCGTGCGCGCATAAAGCAAGGCCCGCTCGCAGGACTCGAAGGCATTTTGCTCCGATGGAAAGGCAATTGGCGGGTTGTGCTGTCGCTTGATTTGATCCAGCGTTCAGTCGCCGTGGATGTGGATGCGTCTGCGCTCGAAGCGGCCGTGGGCTAAGAGGGCGCCCGTAAAGGTTCGTGGAGCTTTCTGGGGCCCGGAAAACCCAGCGTCAGAGACCGTCGTGCGATTAACGAAGAGGTTAACGGATAGGAACTCGCGCGCCGTCTTTGCCTGTGTTCGATCGGCGGTTTCAGCGAAGATGATCTCTCTTGCAGTTGCGAAGGGCGCTTGCGTGGTGTGGCCTCGAGGTCATAGGAGGGTGGGGCGTGAAGATATTTGTGGACTCATCGGATGTCCGGGAAATTAAAAAGTGGGATGTGCAAGGCGTGGTGGATGGCGTCACTACGAATCCCAGCATCATGCTGAAAGACGGTGTTTGCGATATGGAGGAAAGCACGCGACGGGTCTGTTCGATGATGGGCGAACGGCCGGTGAGCATTGAGGTCACCACCAACGACCACGACGAAATGATTCGGCAGGCGCGGCAGTTTGCCTCCTGGAGCGGCAACGTGGTGGTGAAGGTTCCGGTGGTCAATGAATACGGCGAATCGTGTCTGGGTGTGGTGCACACGCTCAACCACGAGCGCATCCGGGTTAACGCGACGGCTATCCTTTCGTTTAACCAGGCGATGCTGGCGGCCAAGGCTGGCGCGACCTACGTAAGCATCTTCGCCGGGCGCATCGCCGATGAGGGAGGCGATCCTACCGTCGTGATTCGGAATGTCCGTCACTGGCTCGACGAATGGGGCTGCCGCGCGGAGATTATCGTGGGAAGCATGCGCGGTCCTGTTGATATTCAGAACGCCGCACTGGCCGGAGCGCACATTGTGACGGTTCCGCCCCAGTTTCTGCCAAAAATGATCGACCACAAGTACACGCGAGAAACTGTTCGGCAGTTCAATCGGGACGCCGAAAAAGCCCTGGCTCAGTTCGCCGAAGTGCGCGCGGCAAGCGGCGCCGAGCGACGCTCAGCCTAGATGTCGATGACAGAAAAAGCTTCCCGAAGAAAAGCCGCCGGCCATATTGCGTCTCGCCGATAAGGCCCTCGTAGGTTTGCTTTAAGGAGCGACATGAGAGCTGCCATTGTCGTCCCCACCATTCGCGAGAACCTGATCGCAAGTTTTCTCGACGCTTGGAGGGAAGCATTCGCCGGTCATCTTGTTATCGTTGTCGAGGATAATCCGGAAAGGACGTTCGACATTTCGCTGCCGGGCGCGCAGCACTACTGCTGGGCAGACATTGATGACGAGCTTGGCCGCGACGCCTGGATCATTCCGCGTCGCACGGATTGCGTGCGTTCGTTCGGTTACTACAAAGCATTTGCTTCCGATGTCGACATGATTGTGACCCTGGACGATGACTGTTACCCGTTGGCTGACAGCTTCCTCGAGCGCCACTATGACAAGCTCTCGACACCCGCGGCGGAGGAAGCGTGGATCTCCACAGGTCACGGGCTACTTCCGCGCGGCGTGCCATACGAAAACACACGGCGGGCAGGAGAATGCGTGATCAATCATGGCCTGTGGAACAAAGTGCCGGACTTCGACGGGGTGACGCAACTCCTCAACACGAGGCTGCAACAGGGATTCGAGCCAATTCAGCAGGTTATACCACGCGGCAAATTCTTCCCAATGTGCGGGATGAACCTGGCGTTCAAGCCGAAAATGGTGTCCGCCATGTATTTCCTACTGATGGGGCGCGATTGGCCGTTTGACCGGTTCGGCGACATCTGGTGCGGTATATTCGCGAAAAAGATTTGTGATCACCTGGGATTTGCGGTTCGCTCGGGGGAACCACAAGTTGAGCACCAGCGAGCTTCCAACGTCTGGACCAATCTTCGCAAGGAGTTGCCGGGATACGAAGTCAACGAGGCGCTCTGGCGGGCGGTGGATTCGGCCGTATTGACACGCAGCACGGTCCGCGACTGCTATAAGGAACTTGCCGACAAACTGGGGATGAAGGGTGAGTATTGGGAGCGGCTGCGCAGGGCAATGACCATATGGGCCGAACTGTTCCCGAAGGCGGAGGAGCAGCGGGAAGAAATATCCACCGCAGTCGAGGCGGGCACGACCTGACATGCGGCCGTGGAACCAGGGTCGCGCACTTGTGATCAGCATGATCCTCGCAGCTGATCTGATCTAGAAGATCACTGAGGTCCGCCACGCCGGACTTTCTCCTCAAAGAACCGAATGTGGATCGTTGTGGACATAGCACTCGATGAAAAGATGGTCGAGCGGGCAGATCCTCCAACTGGCGCGCCATGCGCTGGTTCAGAACACGATAGCCATGGGGCTCGTGCAGGCGGGAACGGGATTTGTGCCGCTGGTGACGGTTCCGTATCTGGCGCGAGTGCTCGGAGTCGCGGGATGGGGCTTGGTCGCGTTCGCGCAGTCGTTCGGGGCGTATATGTCGGTGTTCGGAGACTATGGATTCGCCCTTTCCGCCACGCGCGAGGTAGCGCGTCACCGCGACGACCACGAGAAACTCGCCGAGATCGTCGCCGGGGTGCTGGGCGCCAAGACGCTGCTCGCCGCTGGGATGATCGCCGTCGCGTTCGGAGTTCAGCGGTGGGTCCCGATTTTCCGCGACAATCCCTTGCTGTTGTGGGCAGGATTATTCTGCGCTCTGGCGCGGACGTCCAGCATGATCTGGTACTTCCAGGGGCGCGAGCGTATGCGGTTGGTCGCGTGGGTCGACATCGTCACGCAGATACTTGCGGCAATCGCCATATTCGTACTTGTGAAGAAGCCGGCGGATGGTTGGCGCGCATTGGGACTCCAGGGATTGGGCTATTTGTTCTCGTTTTTCATCGGTCTGGCTCTCACCTACCGGGAAGTTTCGGCCCGCGTCCCGATATGGCGATCGACGTGGGAAGCCCTGCGAATGGGCTGGAGCATGTTTCTGTTCCGAGGGTCGGTGAGCCTGTACACCGCGGGCAACGCGTTTATTCTGGGACTGTTCGTTTCGCCCGTTTGGGTCGGTTATTACGCCGGCGCGGAAAAAATCAGTCGCGCTTTTCTGAATCTGTTGAACCCAATCAACCAGGCGCTATATCCGCGGCTAAGCCATTTGGTTTATCACGCGCGCGAGCGCGCGGTGCGCCTGGCTCGAGTGGCCATTGCGGTCATGGGCTGCGGTGGAGTGGCCCTGGGGGCGCTGGTGTTCGCCCTCGCGCCGCTGCTTGTAAGAGTGATCCTAGGCAAGGGCTATGAACATGCGGTCCCCGTGTTGCGCATCCTTGCTTTGCTACCGCCGCTGATCGCCCTGAGCAATGTCTACGGAATTCAATGGATGCTGCCGCTCGGCATGGACCGTGCGTTCAACGCGATCATCGTGATCGCCGGCGTGATTAACATCGGCTTGGCCATCGCTCTCGCGCCGGTGTATCTCGCCTCGGGCATGGCCTGGTCCGTGGTCAGCGCAGAAATATTCGTGACCGCAAGCATCTACGCGCTGCTCCGCTGGCGCAAACTCGACCCGATGAACTACTCGCCACAAGCGGTCGGTGAAGAAGTCTAGTCCAGAGCCGAAGCGGTCGACTTTGGCAAAAATGCGGAAATGGCAAATAAAAAGCGAAGGCGGAAAAACGGATTTTGTATCGAGTAGAAATTTGCAAGTGACTCTTTCTAGGCGGTTTATGTGGATTTCTACTCGAAGGCTGTATCGAGTAGACGTCGACTGAGGACAGGCACTTTCGATTGGTCGGGGCTGAAAGACCATTTCAAATCCAATGAACTCTCCTCGAATCTGCGCGGTCGTAGTAACGTGCAACCGCTGGGCGTGCCTGCAAGAATGCCTAACCGGAATTAAGGAGCAGACCCTTCCGGTTTCCGAGATATTCGTCATCGATAATGCCAGCGAAGACGGAACTGCCGAGGGTTTGAGCCGGTTGTTTCCCGGGCTTCGTCACGTCCGTTTGCCGAAGAATGTGGGCAGTTCGGGCGGTTTCTTCGAAGGGATGAAACGGGCTTACGAGGAAGGATTCGACTGGCTTTGGGTGATGGACGACGACGCCGTTCCGGAGCCTCGCGCGTTGCAGACGATGGCGGAGACGGAGGTCTTCGCGCGGCCGGACACCGGAGCCCTTGCTCCCCGCGTCCTGGACACCGAAGGACGTTCCGATCCTCGATCACGGACGCGGCAGGTCGACCTCCGAAGGTTCAAGACGATCCGGATTTTCGACGGTCCCGAAGTCACAGGCAAGGAGATCGAAATTAACTCTGCGACGTTCGTGGGGCTGCTGATTCGCAGGAGCGTCGTCGAGAAAATCGGCCTTCCACGGATCGATTTCTTTATCGCGTGGGACGACATCGACTACATGCACCGCCTGTCGGTTGCAGGGTTCAAATCGTATTTCGTTCCGAAGGCAGAGATCGTGCACCTGAACGCGGGGACGGCAAGTCAAGTGACAAGCCGCTTCTTGCCTCCGTATACGCGCCTGCCTGTTACGGCTCTCTGGAAGTCGTACTACACATGGCGAAACCGGATTTACCTGGTTCGCGAGTATTCGTCTCCGTACGTGCTTCTTCGAGAGTCGTGCAAGCTGGCCCTAGGAATACTGCTGTTCGACGATCACAAATTGCGTCGCCTGTGGGTGCTGATGCGCGCAGTGCGCGACGGCGCCAAGGGACGGCTAGGCGGATCCCCAACACTAGCAGGTCTCGACGGATCAGTACCGGTTGTCGATTAGAATGTCTACTGTTCCGCAAGTCGTCGCTCTACGTAGGAACGATGAGTCCTTTTGGCCTGCGCTCTTTCTGGGCGCCATCGGTGTGGGCGTAGCATTGGCCCTAGTCGAGCGTCCCGTACTCTTTGTCTACGTCGCGGCTGCTACCGTGCTGCTGGCTTTAGCTTTTCGCTATCCCATCTCGCTTCTCATAATCTTTACTTTGCTGGTCCCGCTCATACCGAAGCTGCCGCTGATCCCGATAGGCGGATACATGGTTCCCATTCGGACCGAAGACGTTTTCCTAGCCTTTGCGTTGGGCGTCATAACACTGAGGTCACTGTGGGACCATCATTTCCGACTCCCGAACCCACTGACGAAGGGAATGCTTATTTTCTTCGGCGTCCAAGGCCTGTCCCTCGGCTTTGCCCTCTGTTTCCTGGGGACCATTTCTGAGGTGGACGTGGCCGTGCTCTACTGGATTCGGACGCTGGAGTACTTCTCGGCGTCCCTCCTGTGTCTTCTTGCCGTGCGTACGTGGAAGCAATTCCGAATCGTTCTGGCGGTCTTCGCCGCAAGCGTGTTTCTGGTCGGAGTCTACGGAGTCCTGCAAGAGCTTTCTCTGGTCCCTGCCTTCAACGCGATGCACCAGACTGGAGAAATAGTTGCGGTCTATTTCTTCCACGGCTTCCAGAGTGACAGGCTGCTCTCGACATTCGCGGGTGCTTACGATCTAGGCGCATTCTATGTGATAGCAGTGCCGATTCTAGTTGCATGGCTCCTCTCATCGCGATCGTCGTATACGAAGGCAGCTCTCGGGTCAATCGTCGGCCTCTCCGTTTTTTGTCTCTATCTGACATTTGCCAGGGCCCCGCTGTTCGGTCTTGCGGCGGCGCTGCTGATCACGTTCTGGCTCCTTGGACGGCGACGGGCCGCCATAATTCTCGCCTACGTTCTTCCCTACTCCGCCTTCCTCGTCCCCGACTTTCGCCAACGGCTAGAAGGTTTGATTAATAACCCGGCGGGATTTCAGAATTTTGGAGGACGGATCGCAGAGGGGTGGCATTCCGCCCTAGAGGGCTTCTTCCGCTCGCCGCTTCTCGGCACTGGCCCGGCTTCGCTTTACTACGGGATGGGGGTAGACAGCCTGTATCTACTCCTCCTCGGATCGTTCGGCCTTGTCGGTCTCGTGGCGTTCGTCCTCCTAGCTTATCGGGTACTTCGCGTCGAATTGCGGCTCAGCGACGTCCCGGGAGACAGGCTGCTCCGCGGGCTAGCCGCTGGTCTCGCAGGCGGGACTGTGGGCATGCTCTTTATCGGAATAACGCAGGAGGCGTTCTTCTCCTCCAAGGACGCAATGGTTTTCTGGTTTCTGGTAGGCCTGCTGCTCGCGGGCGCATCACTGGCAAACGGAAAGGCTGTGACGCGGAACCGTCCTTCCATGACCCCGAATTCGAAGTTCGCGTGCGGAGCCACTTTATGACCCAGCGCTGCGCGGAAATTGTGAAGACGACGGCGGGAATAGCTGGCGTGCGGGATCAGATGGACGATTTACTGGTAGTAATCGTCAACTGGAACACGTCGGACTTGCTTCGGGGGTGTCTTGCTTCGCTTGCAGTGGCGACTGAGGGGCTGCGTGTTCGGACGGTAGTTGTGGACAACGCCTCGACGGATGGAAGCCCGGAGATGGTGGAGACAGATTTCCCGTGGGTTGAGCTAATCCGCAACTCGACGAACGTAGGATACGCGCGGGCTAATAATCAAGCGCTACGGCGGTATCCGGCGCAAGCGAAATACTCGCTCCTGTTAAATCCCGACACGGAGGTGCCCCCGGGAACTCTCCAAGCAATGGCCGGCTTCATGGAGAGTCATCCGGAGGCAGGTATTGGTGGCTGCAGGGTGGTGAAACCCGATGGAAGGCTGGATTGGGCCTGCAAGCGTGGGCGTTTAACACCGTCCATGCTTTTCTACAAGGCATTGCATTTGGACACCTTGCTCCCACACAGCCGTCGTTTCGGCGCCTATAACCTCAGCTACCTCGACGAAAACCAGGTGCATGAAGTGGGCACCGTTGTGGGCGCCTTCATGATGATTCGGAGGGAGTGCCTTGAAGATGTGGGATTGCTGGATGAGTCCTATTTTATGTACGGCGAGGACGCCGACCTCTGTTACCGGGTGAACGACCTGGGGTGGAAGGTGTTTTACGCCCCTGTTGGAAACATAGTCCACTACAAAGGCCAGAGCACGGGAAAGAGGAGTTACCTGATGATCCGGCACTGGTACAGCGCGGCATGGAAACTCTACCAGCGGAGAACGGCGCCCAAGTATCCGTCCTTCGTCAACGCGCTCGTTTGGGGTGGTTTCTGGACAATGTGCCTAGGATCTTTTGCAGCAAATTTCTTCCGCGCAACGAAGCGCGTTCCCGGACGGCGATGAGCCCTCAATCTAAGTTAGTGCTGTTGGAGAGCGAGGAGGTCGAGCGGCAACGCGTGCGGTGTCATGCGTGTGACCGCGCGGAATCTGTGCTTTTCCTAGATGCGCGAGGCTTCACCGTAGCGAGGTGCAGTGGATGTGGGCTTTTGTTTGTCAATCCACAACCGTCGGATGCTGAGTTAGCGACGCTGTACGCTTCGCACGATCAGGGAGATCAGTGGCGCGTTCACGAGGATCGCTTCAACCGTGCTATCCGGCGGGAGATCCGGGGGTTTCGCGCATCGGGATCCCTGCTCGATGTAGGATGCGGGTCTGGCAACTTCCTGGAAGTAATGCGTGACGGGGGATTCTCCGTCACCGGCATCGAGCGCTCCGAAACGGGTTGGCGCTATGCTGTCGAAACGCACGGACTCGACGTTTTTCATGGGTCCATCGAGGATTTCCTTCAGACTCGTGCAGAGCGCACTTTCGACGTGGTCACTCTGCTCAATGTCTTCGAACACCTGAAGCATCCACGAATGACTCTGCTCTCCCTTGCCGGCATTTTGAATCCCCGCGCTCTGATCGCCGTCGTGGTGCCGGATACAAGACTACACAGGATATTGGCGTCAGTGCGCCGCTTAGCCGGGTCAAACGACCCATTCTGGATGAATGCCAAGTTCCAACCGATCGTGGCGATCGACCCACCCTTTCATTTGACGTGTTTTGAACCGCGCACCTTACGCCTTTTGATTGAAAGTTGCGGTTATCAGGTTCTCAAAATTGCAAACGCTCCGGTCATTTCTAATCCGCAACTGTGGAAACGGATGTCAAAGCTGGCTGTTGCGACAGCTGGAACGTTTTTGGAGCTGCTCTCTCTCGGGCGGGTAGTAGTCGGGTACTCCACGATAGCGATTGCACAGAAACAGTAGAAATCGAAAACAGATAAAGCAATGGTAACCAAGGCACAGGATGTGCAGGCGATCCGGGCGCATGGCTCGGGACCGGCAAGGGCAGCTCGCGCTGGTAGGCTCGACCTAGCGCAATGGCTAAAAGACAAAACTGCGAAGCGGGCGTTGTTTGCGCTCGGGGACACCGTTGCATTAGTGCTGTCGCATATAGCGGCCGCAGCGGCAATGCAGCATTGGCTACGCGTGCCGCGGGTGTTCCTGACCCCACCGGATTATTGGCTGTTTTATCTGCCGTTCGTGCTCGCGGTGCTCTACCTCCTCGACCGGAACCATAGCCCCGATGTGCGCCGCCCTGAAAAGGAACTCGAGCTTGCGGTAAAGGGCGTGTCGTTCGCGTTCCTGCTGCTGGTGTGCGCGAACTTCGTCGTTTTCAAAGACGCCGTTTTCTCGCGATACCTGATGGTGGGCTGGTATGTGGTGGCGCTGCCGTTGGTGCTTGTGTCGCGTTTCAGCCTGAGGCACCTCTACGGCGCACTGTGGCGCCGTGGTTTGGCGCGCCGAAGAACGTTGCTGCTTGGGTCCACGGACCGGCTTTCCGAGTTTCATTCGCTGCTGGCGATTCAGCGATATCAGGCCTACGACATCGTCGGCGTATTGCCAGCGGAGGAACCGTGGCGGACCGAGAGTTCAGAACGAGTGATCCCTGTGCTGGGCCCTTTGTCTCAGTGGCGTGAAGCAGCTCGTACGAACGATGTGGAACAGATCGTCGTTTGTCTGCCGCATACGTCCGAAGAATCGCATCGCATGGTTTCAGAGATTCTTCACACATGCCTGCCCTCCGGGATCGATGTACAGGTTTATTCGGATGTGTTCGCTTCGCGACAATTCAATTACGAACTCGACGAGTTTTCCGGTTTTTTTCGCTTCTTTTCCGCGGCGAGCTGGTCGCGACGTCTGCAGTTCGCGGCGAAGAAGGGATTGGATCTCGCCGCCGGAGTGGTTGGGAGCGCGATCACGCTGGTCGCTCTTCCTGTCGTGGCTGCGCTGATCAAGCTGGAGGATCGCGGTCCCATTTACTACCACAGCGAATTCCTTGATGGTGCAGGCAACGTCCGCTATTACCGAAAATTCCGATCGATGTACACGAACGCGCGCGAGATTCTGGAACGAGACCCCGCGCTGAAAGCGAAGTTCGCGGAAAAGCAGAAGCTCGTGGATGATCCGCGCGTCACTCGAGTGGGACGGGTGCTACGCAGGTACAGCATCGACGAATTGCCGGAGTTCTTCAGTGTGCTGCGTGGGGATCTGTCACTGGTGGGACCGCGGACGATCTGCAGACGGGAAGCCGCTCGTTACGGCGAGCACCTCCCGAAGCTGCTGAGTGCAAAGGCGGGTTTGACGGGATTCTGGCAAGTGATGGGACGGCAACTCACAACATATGAAGAACGGATTCAAATGGATATGTTCTACATCGATCACTGGTCCATTTGGCTGGATTTGTGGATTGTCGTCAAGACATTCTGGAAAGTGTTGCGGGCCGAAGGGGCCTACTAAGGAGAACATTGCGCAAATGAGGATTCTTGTAACTGGCGGGGCTGGCTTTATTGCATCCTACGTGGCAGATGCGTACATCGCTGCGGGACATGACGTCGCAATTCTGGACGATCTTTCGCGCGGTTCGACGAAGAACATGAATCCGCAGGCGCGATTTTACAAAGGAGACGTCCGAGACCGGGACTTTGTCGAGCGGGTTTTCAGGGAGGAACAACCGGAAGTGGTGAATCATCACGCAGCGCAGATGGACGTGCGGCGCGGCGTGCGCGAGCCTGTGTTCGACGCATCGGTCAACATACTCGGTTCGATCAACCTGCTGGACACGTGTGTCGCACACAAAGTTCGGCGTGTCGTTTACATCTCCACCGCTGGCGCGGCCTATGGCGAACCGAAGGAGATGCCGGTTCCCGAGGACTATCCGATTAATCCTGTCACGCCATACGGCATCAGCAAGCACACGGTGGAGCACTATCTCTTTACATACCGCGTCCTTTACGACCTTTCTTACGTCGTTCTGCGCTATGGCAACGTGTATGGCCCGCGCCAAAGCTCGAAAGGCGAAGCGGGAGTTTTCGCGATCTTCTGCGAACAAATGCTGGCAGGCGTTCGACCCGTCATCTATGGGGACGGCGGCAAGCTGCGGGATTACGTCTACAGCGAGGATGTGGCACGAGCAAACGTCCTGGCACTCGAACGCGGGACCGGGGAAATTTTCAATATCGCGAACGGCGTGCCTACGAAGGACTACGAAGTTTTCCGGATGGTGCGCGATGGTCTCGGCCTACACGGCTTAGAGCCCGATTACGTGCCGAAGAGACCGGGCGAAATCGACCGCATCTACTTGGACATCTCCAAAGCGCAACGGTTACTCGGCTGGAAACCGGGCGTTTCGCTGGAAGAGGGTTCGCGGCGAACCGTCGCCTATTTTAAGAAAACATACTGTGAAAATCGTTCGAGCGTGACCACGAGGGACCCGGCCAACCTTGTAAATCAAAGCTAAGTCCTGCAGACAAGTTACTTCGCCTCAGGATAGTCGAATAAGTTCCTGCCTGACTGGGGAGGGATAAATATGATCATAACGAGAACACCGTTCCGTCTCACGCTGGGCGGGGGAGGCACCGATCTTCCGTCTTTCTATTATCAGCGTGGCGGGTTCGTCCTGGCCGTAACCATCGACAAATATATGTTCATCAATGTGAACACGCCGGTAATCGATGACAAAATTCGCGTCCGTTACACGAAATCAGAAATGGTGGACCACGTCGACGAGGTGGAGCACACCCTGGCGCGCGAGGCGATGAGGCGCTTCGGCCTTACGAAGGGAGTCGAAATCGTCTCCGTGGCCGACATTCCGGCGGGAACGGGACTAGGCTCGTCCAGCTGTTATCTTGTCGGTCTTCTGAATGCGCTCCGCGCACTGATGCAAAAACCGGTGCCACCCCAGGAGCTCGCCGAAGAAGCATGCGAGATCGA
This sequence comes from Candidatus Acidiferrales bacterium, assembly GCA_035307985.1. Taxonomy (GTDB): domain Bacteria; phylum Acidobacteriota; class Terriglobia; order Acidiferrales; family UBA7541; genus Palsa-295. Next base: position 9,000 of record DATGHM010000104.1, on the reverse strand, counting down.
ACTAGAGCTCCTGAAGAAGCCGATCGGTAAACAGGACCAATACATGGCCGCTTTCGGCGGTCTCACTTCTCTTTGCATCGATACGAATGGGACAGTCCGCGTCGAGCGGTTGCCGTTGAGCACGGAGCTGGTTGAGGAACTGGAAAACAATTTGCTGCTCTTCTACACGCACGAGACGCGCGACGCGACGGCGATTCTGTCACGCCAGGATCAGTCGACGCGAAAGAAAAACGGCAACGTCGTGGAATACCTGCAGGAGATCAAGGACATCGGTATCGAAATCCGAGGCGAAATCGTAAAGGGAAACCTGCGCCGCTTCGGAGAGTTGATGGATGTGCACTGGCAAACCAAGAAGCGGCTCTCGGACGGTATCTCGAATCCGCAGATCGATTCCTGGTATGAACTGGCGCGCGGCAGCGGCGCGATTGGCGGAAAGATTTCGGGCGCTGGTGGCGGCGGGTTCTTGATGCTCTACTGCGAAAATGACAAGCGCCGTTTGCGCGACGCCATGCGCAAGGCGGGGCTCAGAGAGCTGAATTTCCGCTTCGAGTTTGAAGGCAGCAAAGTGGTTTTCGATATCGTTTCGCGAGACCAGCGGTTGGCACACAACGAACGGCTGCGGGAGGACACTTGTGACGCCGCCAGCAAGCCAGTCTTCGCTGGGAGCGTTTCCTGATTCATTTTCTTGGGCCCCGTTAGCCTGCTTAGCAACGTCTCTCGAAGCTGTCGCACCGCGAAAATCCGTAATCTCGGAGAACAGCCTATGCCTCGCAAAGCCGTATTCCTTGACAGGGATGGCGTGATCAATCCCTATGCATACGACGCGGAATTCGGAACGATCGATTCCCCCGCTCACCCTGATCAATTCGCTCTCGCGCCCGGCGCCGGCGAAGCAATCGCAAAATTGAATGAGGCAGGGTTGTTCGTGTTCGTTGTTTCCAACCAGCCCGGAGTTGCCAAGGGGAAGTTCTCTCCTGAACTCCTGGAGGCGGTGAACGAAAAAATGAATCGGCTCGTAGGCCAGGCGGGAGGGCACCTCGACGCGGTGTATTACTGCCTGCATCATCCCGAAGGGAAGGTCGATGCCTACCGGCTCACGTGCGAGTGCCGGAAGCCCAAACCGGGCCTGCTTCTTCAAGCCGCGCGCGAATGGGAGATCGAGCTTGGCCGGTCGTATATGGTCGGTGATGGCGTGGTCGACGTTCTGGCGGGGCGCCAAGCCGGGACGAAGACGCTCTTTGTAGGTCCTCGCAGGGGATATATCTTTTCCGAGCTTGAGCGGCAGAACGCATGGCCCGACGGAATCGTCAACGATCTCTCCGAAGCTGTGGAGTCGATAAGGCATGCGGAAAGCGGTCACAACGGGCGCGGAAAAAACGGGCATCGGAAGTCCAGTGGTTTCGCCACCGAAACGCGCCACACAGCACGATACATCGAGGAGTCGATCGAAATTCTCAAACTGCTCGACCAGGATGCGATCGAACACATAGCTGACCTTCTCTTTGATCTCCGCGAAAGACAAGGGCGGTTGTTCTTGCTTGGCGTTGGAGGAGGTGCGGGCCACGCAAGTCATGCCGCCTGCGATTTCAGAAAGATCGCCGGAATCGAAGCGTACGCGCCGAGCGACAACGTTTCAGAGCTGACCGCCCGCGTGAATGACGAGGGTTGGGAAACATGCTATGTCAATTGGCTTCGCGGCAGCCGCCTGAAGGCGAGCGACATGGTCCTCGTCTTCTCAGTTGGCGGGGGGGATGTGAAAAAGAACGTCAGCGCCAACCTGGTCCGGGCCCTCGAATATGCTAAGGAGCTCGGGACGACGATTTGCGGCGTGGTCGGACGCGACGGCGGATTCACGCGGCAAGTGGCAGATGGCTGCAGCATTGTTCCCACCGTCAATGCCGCTACCGTGACGCCGCATACCGAAGCTTTTCAGGCGCTGATTTGGCACTTGCTTGTTTCCCACCCCAAACTCAAGGCTGCACAGATGAAGTGGGAGTCGCTTCAACCTCAGGTAGTCGGGGTACAAGGGCCCTGAGCATCTATCGCAGGTGCAACTGAAGCAACTGCCCGTGAGTAGCAAATGAGACTTTCGCTCGGCCGTAACAGCTCCAGGGTCAGCCCCCGGATCTTCCAACAAGTTGATATGCATCGAAGGACCATAATCCACCGTGGCTGATTGATCTGCCTCCTTCTGGCCTTCCGCTCGCAGGCCCGCAGATCCTTCCTTCTTCTTTTCCTTTATATATTGCTTTCCGACTCGTCGTATTACGCCTCCCGGTTTTAACCGGCTTGGCTCGAATTCTTCCCTGGGCTGCACGGCAAGGCATTCCTGCGGGGTCAAGGGTCTATATATTTCACGAAGACGACTTCGTTCTGAGCTTCGTTGTAGAGAAGTTCGTCCACGTTCGCCTGCGCCAGAACGAGCCCGAAACCTCCAGGCCGGAGTCCTTTCTTTTGGCGGATTTCATCGTGCCCGACGGGGTCGTCCGGCATGTGTGAGATGGCCGCATGGTCAAGATCCGCCAGCTTGAAACCAGGTCCCGGATCGGCGATGCGGTAGAGCAGCATGCGCTTCGCGCGGAGATAGGAAATTCGGACCTTTCTGTGAGGGTCGAGCTTGCCGCCCCACTCGACCGCGTTCAGCAGAAGTTCGTGGAACGCCTGCCCGATTGCGGACCGGACCTCCTCAGTCAACCCTCCTTTCAGTTGTCCCATGAAGCCTTCGATGCGTTCGGCGATCTCAAGAGAACAAGGTACTTGCAGCTCCACCCATTCGGGCCGGGCGGAAATGACTTCGATGGGGAGCGCCTCGGATGTTCCGGCGAGCGACTGCCTCACGACCGCAACCAGGGTCGCAGGTTCGATCGGCTTTGAAATATAACGATAGGCCTGCTCGCGAATGGCGCCCAGCAGTGTCTCCGGCGTATCGTCCGATGTCATCACAATTGCCTTGAAGTGGCGGCGGGACTTTCGCAGCGCGGCGAGCACCTCGATTCCGTTTTTCTTCGGCATCCAGACGTCGATCAGGGCGAGATCGAATTTGCTCTCTTTGAGCTTCTTCAGAGCGTCGGCCCCATCGGACGCGGTTATGACAGTAAATTTTTCGGAGCGCAGCAGTTCCGAAATCAAGAGCCGTGTTGTGCGATCATCATCGGCGACCAGGATGCGCGTCATTGTCTCCTCCTTCCGGTGACACGGTGCGCGCGTCGTGCGCGTCGGCGCTTCTCCGGCTCGCCGCCCGCGCCTTCCAGCGCGCACAGCAAACTCACGATTTCGTCCTCCAGGACCGCATACATTTTCCAAGAACCGTCGAGCGTGCCTCCTCGAGCAGCCATTTCGATTTCTCGCGCCGTGTCGAAAGCACGACTGGGTCCGAAGTTGCCAACGGAGCCTTTCAGCGCGTGCGCCGCATCCGCCACTCGGTCAGCGTCGCGCGAGGTAAGTGCTTCGCGGATCCTTCGCATCATCTTCGGAGAGTCTGCGCGAAAGGTGCGAACGAGGGAGCTCACCAGCTTTCGATTCCCGCTAAATCTGTCCAAAAGAGCAACGGGATTGAATTCAGCCGCCGGCTGTCGTCGTTCCGAGCCCGGCGCTGAGACGCCTCCGCGCCCCGCGGCCTCTACGGTCTCCAAGAAGACCTTGGGATCGAGGGGCTTCGCAATATAACCGTCCATTCCCGCTGCAAGGCACTTTTCTCGGTCGCCGCGCATGGCGTGCGCCGTCATCGCGATCACCGGAACGTGGACTCCAGATGTCTTTTCGCGATCTCGAATGGCTCGAGTAGCTTCCAATCCTCCCATCTCCGGCATTTGGACATCCATCAGCACCAGATCAAATTTGTGCGTTTCGATCATGGACATGGCCTGCCTCCCGGTTTCAGCGACGCTGACAGAGTGCCCGCGCGCTTCAAGCAGATGGACGGCAAGTTCCTGGTTAACCGGGTTGTCTTCCGCCACGAGAATGCGAAGCCGGTGCCGCGTCGGCTGGTGTGCGCGGCGAGGCGGCATAGTGCGGCGTTCTCCTCCAGGTCCGGGGTGCAGGATCGTTACAATCGCATCCCACAATTCCGACTGCTTCACGGGTTTTACCAGTGCGGCGGCAACTCCGATTCTCTTTGCTCGGGCCAACTCCTCACGCCGCCCGGCCGACGTGAGCAGGATCAGATCGGTCTTGCGGGAAGAGGAATGCTCGCGAATGCGTCGCGCGACCTCGAATCCGTCCATTCCCGGCATGTGGGAATCGAGCAGGACCAACCTGAAGGGCGTGCCCGCGCGGTGAGCGACCGCCAGTGCTTCCAATGCGACCGCGCCGCTCTCCGCCGCTACGGGCTTCATGCGCCAGTTCGCGACCATTTCTTCGAGGATCTGGCGGTTTGTGGAATTGTCGTCAACAACGAGCACCGGCAGGTTGCGCAGTCTTACCGCGGCGGGATCGCTCCTAGCTTCCCCTTGCGTCGATTGCAGATCGAACTGAGCGGTAAACCGAAACGTGCTCCCGCGCCCCGCTTCACTTTCGACCGAGATGCATCCACCCATCAGCTCCACGAGCTGCTCGCAAATCGCCAGACCCAGTCCCGTGCCGCCGTAGCGACGGGTGGTCGAGCTGTCGGCTTGGGCGAAGGCCTCAAAGATGCGCTGCTGGTCGCGCGGAGCGATGCCGATTCCGGTGTCGGTAACGCCGATCCGAAGAACGACATGCTCCTCGGAACGTGATTCCACAGCCACGCGAACGACTACTTCGCCGTGCTCCGTGAACTTCACTGCGTTTCCGGCCAGGTTCAGAATGACTCGCTGGAAGCGTTGTGGGTCGCCGATCAGTGCATCGGGAACCTGAGGCAGGACGTGGCAGGCCAGCTCGAGCCCCTTTTGCTGCGCGCGCACGGCGAGCACTCGCAGCGTGTCTTCGAGTGTGTCGCGCAGCGAAAAGTCCACGCGGTCGAGCTCCAACTTGCCCGCCTCGACCTTGGAAAAATCGAGAATGTCGTTGATCAGGCTGACCAGCGAGTTCGCCGAACTCTTGACCGTTCGCAAATAATCGCGCTGTTCCGGCTTCAGCTTCGTTTCGAGCGCCAACTCCGTCATTCCGATGATGGCGTTCATCGGTGTACGGATCTCGTGGCTCATGTTGGCGAGGAATTCGCTCTTCGCTCGCGTCGCTTCTTCCGCTTTCCTCTTCTCGACCTCCAGCTCCTTCACCAGCTCGGCGAGCCGCTGCGCATTCTGTTCCTGGGCGTGTCGCGCGGCCTCCAGGTAGTCCGCATACATACGCAGATCGTCTTCCGCACGGCGCCGGTCAATGAACTGCCCTACTTGGCTTCCGATCGAATCGAACATCGCCAGCAGTTCCGGATCGATTTCGCGAAGCTCGCTGGCGAAAAACTCGATCACACCCACGAATTTGCCCGCGCTGCGGATCGGAAACGCAAAGGCCGAGCGCAGTCCTTCCTCGTGGTCGATCGCGAGCCGAGGGAAATTGCCGGCGTCCGGTATTCTTGCCACCCACGCTGGTTGTCCCGTCTGCCACACTTGCCCCGGCAAACCCTGGCCGCGCCCCACCTTCAAGTCGCGGGTAGCGGCTTCAAATTTCGGGAATTGCTTCACGGGAGAATGCCATACCTTGACGCAATGGAGCAGTTGGCCTTCTTCGTCGAGCTGCCATATGGCTCCAACATCCCAATCCAGACTTTCTGCGATGGAGCTGAGGATTTGTGGCGCAGCCGCTTCGAGAGATTCAGCCTCAGCGAGCACGCGGGTGACTGCGTAGCCCGCTGCCGTGCGGTATTCAGCCTTCTTGCGCTGCGTCACGTCACGGGCTACCGCGAAGATCAGCTTTTCGCTCGCGCTCGTTGTGGCATTCCATAAAAGCCACAGGTAACTTCCGTCGCCGCGCCGGTAACGATTCTCGAACGAAATCGTCTCGGCGCCTTCGCTCAATTTCTTCGATTCGGCGATTGTCGCCTCGCGGTCGTCCGGATGAACGAAATCAACGTAGGGGTGCTTGAGCAACTCGCCAGCGGGTATGCCAAGGACTCGCTCACACGCCGGGTTCACCCGTTTGAAGTACCCATCGAAGCTGGCGATGCAGAGCATGTCCAGAGACAGCGTGAAAAGCTGATCGATTTCCTTTTCAGCGCGGCGGCGTTCGTGAGTTGCCTTCGACAGATCGGAAACGCTGCGCCGCAGTTCGAGCTCGGCGACGGCCAGACGCGCCAACGCCTTCAACGCCTCGTGTTGTGGCAAAGTGAGGTCCCGAGGAACGTAATCCAGCACGCAGATCGTCCCCAGTGCGTGTCCGTCGTGGGTCACGAGTGGCGCGCCGGCATAAAACCGGATCCTCGGTTCCCCCGTGACCAGGGGATTCAAACGGAATCGCTCGTCCGCGAGCACATCCGGCACCACCAGCAATTCAGGTGTCAGGATCGCGTGCGCGCAGAATGAGATATCTCGTGGGGTCTCGGAAGCCTGCACGCCGATCTTCGACTTGAACCACTGCCGTTTCGCATCGACGAAGCTCACCAGCGCGATCGGCGTTCCGCAGACCAGTGCGGCCAGTCGCGTCAAATCATCAAACTCTTGCTCCGGGAGTGTGTCCAGGATGCCGTACCGGCGAAGAGCTTCCAGTCGGTCCGATTCGCTTGTAGGCAGTCGCGCTCGCATGTGAGAAGACGAACAATTTGCGATGCCACATGGTATGGCGCGCCCGACCCGCGAGTCAACGAACCGTGCTCGCGGGATGGAGCGTGGCCAGCGTGAGCATTTGCGCCTGCGAATTGGAACTCACTGCGATTTTCGGGGTCTACGGCAGAGTTGAGCGCTTGGCTGGTATAGTGGAACACTCGGGGGAGAAGAGAGTCGTGATCGGTAAGGGATCAGCGGAGCGAAACCTCAGTATCGACGAGATGGGCGAGATCGTCGCTCAGGCTGCGCAGTCGGAGCATATCGACGGGAAGCGCGTGCTCGTGATCATTCCGGACGGCACCCGCACGATGCCGATGCCCGCGATGTTCAGCCTGTTCCACGAATCGCTCGGCCCGCGCGTGAAGGCTCTCGACTATCTGGTGGCTCTCGGAACGCATCGCGTGATGAGCGACGCCGAGCTTTCGCAACTCGTTGGACGACCCGTAAAAAACGAAATGACCGGCGAGACGCACGTCTTTAACCACCACTGGGAGGATCCAAATACGTTCGTCAGCCTGGGGACCATTTCGGCGAAGGAAATCCGGGAATTGACGCGCGGCTTGATGGCGCAGGACGTTCCCGTCGGTCTGAACAAACTGATCCTCGATTACGACCAGATTTTCATCTGCGGACCGGTCTTCCCTCACGAAGTTGTGGGATTCTCCGGCGGCAACAAATATTTTTTCCCTGGAATCGCCAGCCCGGAAATCATCAACTTCACGCACTGGCTCGGCGCTCTCATCACCAACTTCGAAGTGATCGGCAGCGGTTACACGCCGGTACGCGCCGTGATTGACCGCGCCGCGTCGATGATTCCCAAGCCGGTATCTTGCTTCGCGCTCGTCGTCGGACGCGAAGGCGTTGCCGGTCTGTATTTCGGTGCGCCGGAAGAAGCCTGGAAGACCGCTTCACGCCTTTCGGCGAAGAAACACATCGTCTACGTCGAGAGGCCGTTCCGGCGCGTGCTTTCCGTTATGCCCCAGATGTATCGCGACCTCTGGACCGCCGGCAAGGGCATGTACAAAATCGAGCCCGCGGTGGCCGATGGCGGCGAAGTCGTCATTTACAGTCCTCACTTGACCGAAATCAGCTACACGCACGGCAAATTGCTCCAGGAAATCGGCTATCACTGCCGCGACTATTTCCTGAAGCAGTGGGATCGTTTCAAAGAATACCCGGGAGGAATCCTCGCGCACTCGACGCACGTCAAGGGATTAGGACAATACGATGCCGCGACCGGTCTCGAGACTCCGCGAATTCGCGTGACCCTCGCGACAGGCATTCCGGAAAGCGTTTGCCGCTCGATCAATCTAGGCTACCTCGACCCCGCCACAATTAATCTGGATGAATGGCGCAATCGAGAGAACGAAGGCATCCTCGTTGTTCCGCGTGCCGGCGAAATCCTGTATCGCTTGCAAAAAGACCGCGAACCAGTCGATCGAGACAAGTCTCTGGCCTTGACCGTGAAAGTGGCCGACCAAAATCGGTAACAGAAGGGACTTCACGTGCTAACGGACGCATTCCGGGCTCGGCGATATGCTTTGTAGGTCCGCTTGGCGACGGCGATCCCAAGCTTGTCCCGCAACTCTCCAGGAACTTTCTCCATGGTCGCCTTGTCCCATCGGCTGATGAAAACCGGAGCCAAGGAACAAACAGCAGGATTTAATCCCGCTTTGATGCGTCGCTCGATGCCGCGCAAATAAGCTTCCGCCGATGCCAGATATCCCTTCGGGGAAGAACAGGATGTTCTTACGTGGTTCGATTCACTGAGAAAAAAGAGGTTGGCTCCCCGGGCAAGATTCGAACTTGCAACCCTTCGGTTAACAGCCGAATGCTCTACCATTGAGCTACCGGGGAACCGGATGCGCTAGGGCTTCTAATTTACAATAGGTTGCACGGTCCCGCCAGCGTCGTCTTCGCGCCGCGGCGACTTCCAGCCGTGAGCCAGCGGAGCGATCGACCTCTGGTCTTCGAATCGCGATAAGCATGATGGAGGTGACGCGTGCGCAGAAGAGACTTTCTGGCTGCAGCAATGAGTTTGCCGGCGCTCAGTGCCCTACCGCTTCCACGGCATGACCGTCAGGTTGCTGCCGTCTCGGCCGGCGCGCAGGGGAAGCTAGCTCCCATGGCCGTAGGACTGATGATTCAGCCTGCCGGCGGCCCCGAAGCGGCCATCGCGCGAGTAAAGGAACTCGGGCTGACGAATTGTTTCCTGTCGCTCGACGGCTATATCAACCGTTTCACGGCCCCGCTCGCCCAACAACTGAACGATCTGCTGCAAAAATACGGAATCGCGGCAACGAGCGCCGAAGTTGTGGGGCCA
>DATGHM010000103.1:0-2212 GCA_035307985.1 Candidatus Acidiferrales bacterium | reverse complement strand
CTCCTCGAACGCCGCAGTCAGATCGTCGGCGTTTAGATATGCCGCAGCCCGCAATTCGGAGCGCCGCGGGAGGCTGTAAATCCAAAAAGCCATCCGCAGACACCCAAATGCACTTACTCCAAGCCTCTCACCAACGGCCCCTTGGCTTAATCGACGTGACGCTTTTACCTGCCGACTCTTGCTTCAAAACGCAGGAAAACCCCTACAGCGCCGCGCAGACCGCCTTCGTCTCCGTGTAATGCTCCAGCACCTCGTGCCCCATCTCGCGGCCCCATCCCGATTGCTTGTAGCCGCCGAACGGTAGCGCCGCGTCGAAGATGTTGTAGCAATTGATCCACACGGTCCCGGCCTTCAGCTTCGCCGCGATCGTGTGCGCCTTCTTGATGTCGCTCGACCACACGCCCGCCGCCAGCCCGTACACCGTGTCGTTCGCCTTGGACAGCAGCTCTTCAGGATCGCGGAACGGAATCGCCGTCACCACCGGTCCGAAAATTTCCTCCCGCACCACCTTCATCTTGTCGTTCGTGTTGACGAGCACCGTCGGCTTCACGAAGTATCCCTTGTCGCCCAGCCGCTCGCCGCCCGTCACCGCCTTCGCGCCTTCCGATTTCCCCGATTCGAGATATCCGCAAACGCGATTCAACTGCTCTTCGGAAACGAGAGGCCCCATGTCGCTTAGGCTCTCGAGTCCCGGTCCCACGTGTATCTTCGCGGCCTTCTTCGCCACGCCATCCACCACTTCGTCGAACGCCTTCTCTTCGATGTAGAGCCGCGAGCCCGCGCAGCAGCACTGCCCGTGATTGAAGAAGATCGCGCTCGCCGCGCCCGGAATCGCGCTCTTGAGGTCGGCATCCGCAAACACCACGTTCGGCGACTTGCCGCCCAGTTCAAGCGACACCTTCTTCAAATTCCCGGCCGCCGCCTGGAGGATCAGCTTGCCCACTTCGGTCGAACCGGTGAACGCCACCTTGTCGACATCCGGATGCGCCGCCAGGGCAGCGCCTGCCGTCTCGCCGTACCCCGCAACGATGTTCACGACGCCGTCCGGAATCCCGGCTTCCTGCATCAGTTCCCCGAGACGCAGCGCGGAGAGCGGCGTCTGCTCCGCCGGTTTCAGTACGACGGTACAGCCCGTTGCGAGCGCCGGACCCAGTTTCCACGCCGCCATCAGCAGAGGGAAGTTCCACGGAATGATCTGCCCCACGACGCCGATCGGCTCCCGCAGCGTGTACGCGAGATACTTCGTTCCCGGCGTGTACGGCACCGAAAGCGGGATCGTGTTGCCTTCGATCTTCGTGGCCCAGCCCGCCATGTAGCGGAACATGTCCACCGCGAGCGGCACGTCTGCCGCGCGCGCCACCTTCAGCGGCTTGCCGTTGTCCAGGCTCTCGATCTGTGCGAACTCCTCGGTGCGCTTTTCGAGCAGGTCCGCGAGTCTCCAGATCGCGCGTCCGCGTTCGGACGGCGTCATCTTCGACCACGGCCCCGTTTCAAACGCCGCGCGCGCAGCCTTCACCGCGCGGTCGATGTCCTCGCGGTCGCCCTCAGCCACCTGCGAAAGCACTTCGCCCGTCGCCGGATTGAATGTCGGAAACGTCTTGCCGGAAGCGGAATCCGTCCACTTCCCGTTGATCAGGATCTTGTGTTTGCGCGCTACGAAACTCGAAACGTTTGGCTCGAGATTTGCCGATACCGGAGCTGCTGTTGCCATAGTTCCTCCTTTTTCAGTGTAGCGCGCTCGAAGCGCGACTACTTGGGAGAGATGCAAAGCCCCCGCTCGGGGGCTGTCTGTGAATTCGGTCGCGCCTTCGAATCTTGTCGGGGATTGCCGTACTGCTGGAAACGGGCGCCCACCATGCCTCCAACTGCCTCGGTCAACGAGGACCGACCGGCCGGGCTGACCTCACGAAATTACGCCCGCGCCGCCCGGAATTCAAGCTTCCTGCGTCGACGCCGTGCTGCGATGAGTTCGACCGCCTTTCATAAGCTTTCCCGAACTCGGGCCGGGCTGGTAATATCCGCCAGCAGCTTTGGTCCTCGGGAGGCACCTTGAAGCGTTCCACGATTCAATTCCTGGCATTCCTGACGAGTTGCGTCATCCTGACGCTCGCCGCCATCACACCAGCGATCGCCCAGTCCAACGCGAGCGCGACGTACACCCTGAAGCCCACGCCGAGCACCGTCGAGTGGGGCCACTATGACGCGAGCGCCG
>DATGHM010000102.1:0-13676 GCA_035307985.1 Candidatus Acidiferrales bacterium | reverse complement strand
GCCGAACTGTAGCAAAATCTTGCGTTCGTTTGAGGGAAGAATGACGCGCATGTGGATCGTTTCGCTCTGTTGTGCCTTCGCGATCGTGTTGCCGCTCGCGGCGTTGACGGCCTCCGACACGCCCGTTGTTTCTAAGGAAGCGCACGATTTGCATTTCCGTTCCATCGTAATCGATACGCACGACGATACGACGCAGCGGCTGCTCGATCCCGCTTTCGACATTGGCGTCCGGCACGCGGACGGCAACATCGACATCCCGCGCATGCGCGAGGGCGGACTCGGCGCTATTTTCTTCTCGATCTACATTCCAGGCACAATCACGGGCCCCGAGGCGGTTAAGCAGGCGCTCGATCAGATCGACGCGGTCCGCGAAGCTGTCGCGAAACATCCCGACGATTTGATGCTCGCTAGAACGGCCGACGACATCCGCCGCGCGCATCGCGAGCGGAAAATCGCGGCGCTGATGGGAGTCGAGGGCGGCCACATGATCGCCGACGACCTCAGTGTTCTTGGCATCTATGCCGCGCTGGGCGTGCGCTACATGACGCTGACGCACATGGTCAACACGGATTGGGGCGATTCCTCGACCGACAAGCCTGCGCACAACGGCTTGACAGACTTCGGTAAACAGGTTGTTCGCGAGATGAACCGCCTCGGAATCATGGTCGATATCTCGCACGTTTCCGACAAGACTTTCTACGATGCGCTGGCGGTGAGCCAGGCGCCGCTGATCGCGTCGCATTCCGACTGCCGCGCGTTATGCAATGCGCCGCGCAACATGACGGACGACATGATTCGCGCGCTCGCCTCAAAAGGAGGCGTGATCCAGATCAACTATCATTCTGGTTTTCTGAGCAATCAATATCGCGCCGCGGACACGCCGGAAATCGACAAGGAAATCGATGCCGAAGTTGCGAAGCGATGCGCCGGTAAGGTGGGATGCGACGAAGTGGAAGGCAACACGGTCACGCGCGAGTTTATGGCTCAGGGCAAGTTACCGCGCGTCGATTGGACAGCGATCGTCGACAACATCGACCACGCGGTTAAAGTTGGCGGCATCGATCACGTCGGCCTCGGATCGGATTTCGACGGCTCGGTGATGCCCTTTGGAATGGAGGACGCTTCGCACCTGCCCCAGATCACGGATGCTCTGCTGAAGCGAGGCTACGCGCCGGCCGACATTCAGAAAATTCTCGGTGGCAACACCCTTCGCGTAATGGAAGCTGCTGAAGCCACTGCCAGAAGACTACAAGGAGAAAAGCTGTGAACCGTTTTGCTTTGCTGCTGGTTGTGTCAGTAGGAATGAGCCTTGCCGCGATCTCTGCTGGTGCCGCGCCGGCCCAAACGCAGGCCACCGTGCGCTCGCATCATGCCTTTGCCTCGCTGTTAGCCGTGTCGACGACGATAACCTTTGCCGCCGCTGCGCCCGGTCGCACGCAATCGAAGACGACTACACACCGCGCCGCGACGACGCATCACGCCGCGACGCACTCGGCTATCGATCCTGCGCTGTATCATCCCGCGACACTGCGCGCGAGGGCCCCGGAAGTATACGAAGTGACGTTCGTCACGACGAAGGGCCCGTTCGTGGTGAAGGTGACGCGAGCGTGGGCTCCGCTCGGCGCAGACCGTTTCTATAATCTCGTGCGACATCACTTCTACAACGACATGGCGCTGTTCCGCGTCGTGCCGGGGTTCGTCGTGCAGTTCGGGCTGGGACCGAGCGGCGCAGTCAACAAAATCTGGGACAACGCGCGCATCAAGGATGACCCCGTGAAGGAAAGCAACAAGCCTGGCACGATCACGTTCGCTACGGCAGGCCCGAATACGCGCACGACACAAGTGTTCGTGAACCTGGGGAACGACGCGTCGCTCGACGACCAGGGCTTTGCACCCTTCGGGGAAGTGATTTCCGGAATGGACGTGATCGGCAATCTGTACAGCGGGTACGGAGAAACGCCGACCAACGATCAGTCGAACATCACGAACGGCGGCAAGCCCTACCTGGAGAAAAAGTATCCGAAACTCGATATGATCAAGACCGCGACAATCACGTCGCCGGCGGCCGCCGCTCCGCCGCACCGGGCCGCTTCGAAAGCAACCGCACCGAAATCCTAGCGCGGGGCATCTTCCGCCGCCCGCTTCTCCGAGGTGAGCGGCGCGACCGACAAAAACCGCAGCGGCACGGCAAGCGACGCCGCGCAAAATCAATCAAAAATGAATCGAGGACCGATGTCTCAAGAACTGCTGAACCCCGGCTCGCTGACCGAAAAGGCGCCGGACGCATTCGACGTGGAATTTACGACAACGAAGGGCAACTTCACGGTGCGCGTGACTCGCGCGTGGGCACCGCTCGGCGCAGACCGCTTCTATAATCTGGTGAAGCACAACTATTTCGACGACGCCGCGTTTTTCCGCATCGTGCCGAACTTCGTCGTGCAGTTTGGCTTGAGCGCCAACCCGGAAGTCAATGGCGTATGGCGAAACGCGAATATCAAAGATGATCCGGCCACGCAGAGCAACAAGCCGGGATACATCACGTTCGCAACCGCCGGCCCGAACACGCGGACCACGCAGCTCTTCATCAACCTGGGCAACAACGCGTTTCTTGACCGGCAGGGTTTTTCTCCCTTCGGGCAGGTCACCCAGGGAATGGACGTGGTCCAGAGCTTTTACGGCGGATACGGCGAGAGTCCGGATCAAGGCGCGATTACGCGGCAGGGGAAAGCCTATCTCGAAAAGAGCTTCCCGAAACTAGACTCCATAAAGTCCGCGTCGATACGCCCCGGCGCGTGAGAAGCGTTGAAGCCGAGCTTCCGGGCGCGGTCGCTGTCTGCCTTTCCGCCGGCTCCCTGAGTCATGACCACTTCGACTGACCGTTCGGAAGCCCCATCGGAAGTCGACGGGTCCTCGCGCATAACGGCGCCCCAACTGGCTGTTCGCGGGCTCGTGGTCCTTGCGCTCACCAAGATCGCCCTCCAGTGCGCCGGAATCACGCGCTACGGCTTTTTTCGCGACGAACTCTATTACATGGCGTGTGGCCGGCACCTCGCCTGGGGATACATCGACCAGCCGCCACTCATCGGGCTTTTCGCGTGGTTTTCTCATCACGTCTTGGGAGATTCCATTATTTCGATTCGCGTGCTTCCGGTCTTGGCCGGTGCTGCCGTTGTTTTCCTGACGGGCGTGCTCGCGCGCGAGCTTGGCGGCGGAAGATTTGCTCAGCTCTTTGCGGCTGGAGCGATCCTCCTCGCTCCCTCTTACCTCGCGTTCGACAGCTTCTTCTCGATGAACGCCTTCGAGCCGCTGTTCTGGACGTTGTGTGTTTGGCTCGCCATCCGGATTGTGAAAGGCGGCTCTCCCAAACTTTGGCTGGCGTTTGGCGTGGTGTCCGGCATCGGGGTCGAGAACAAGCACACGATGCTGGTATTCGGCTTCGCGCTGATTGCCGGCCTCCTGCTGACTGGAAACCAATCGATTCTTCGTTCGAAATGGCTTTGGATTGGCGGGCTGATTGCCCTCGCTCTGTTCCTGCCCAATCTGCTATGGGAGGCGCACCACGGGTGGCCTCAGGTCGAAGTCGTGCGCAATGCTCAACTCCTCAAAAACGAGCAAATCGGCCCCTTCGTTTTTCTGGGGCAACAGGTCCTGTTCTTGAACCCCCTTGCGCTGCCGATTTGGCTGGCGGGGATCCTGTGGTGCTTCATGGCTCCGGAAGAAAAGCGCTTCCGGTTTCTCGGCTGGGCGTACGTCATCATTCTGGCGATTTTCATCGTGGGCGACGGCAAGAGCTATTATCCCTTGCCGATTTATTCTGTCTTGTTCGCCGCGGGCGCGGTGACGTGGGAGCGCGTTTCTTCCCTTTCGCGCCGGCGCCAGCGGAAGGCGCTGATCCCGTTGGTGGCGATTTCTGGCCTGTTCATGCTCCCCTGGGCGGTTCCCATACTTCCCGTCGGCGCGTTCCTGAGTTACGAAAATCTTTTCCCGGCTTTTTTCCGCGCTCAGACCGAACGCGACGCCACCGCTCGTCTGCCCCAGCTTTATGCCGACATGCTTGGCTGGCCCACTCTGGCCGAAACAGTTTCTCGCGTGTACCACGCCCTGCCGCCCGGCGAGCAGGCCGGCTGCGCGATTTTCGCCGGCAATTATGGCGAGGCCGGTGCCATCGATTATTACGGACCGGGACTCGGGCTGCCGATGGCCATCAGCGGGCACAACAGTTATTTCGACTGGGGGCCGCGCGGGTATTCGGGCGACTGCGTGATACTGGTCGGCGAGCGCTCCGATCAGTACAAGAAATACTTCGGCGAAGCCGATCTCGTCGCGCGCTCCCCCAACCCGCATGGCATGCCAATCGAACGCGACGTTCCGATCTACGTATGCCGCAAGCCGATCGCGCCTCTTTCGAAGCTGTGGCCTCACTTTAGGATGATCATCTAGGCGACAATGCAGTTCCGGTCGCCATTTTACTTTTTTTGATTTTCCGCTTGCTGATTCAGCGGCGCGGAGTGCGGCGGGGGTCGCGCGCAGCGCGTTCAAGCGCCGGCAAGTCAAGTCCCGTTTCTCGCAGATTGCGGCCGACTTCCGATTCCGCATTGCGCGCAACACAAAGCAAAACGCATTCCGCCGTCAGAACCGGGATCGACTGGCCCCCCTGGTCGTCACGAAAGGGCGAAATCGCGGCGGCCGCGCGCAAAACCTGCTCGAGTTCCGACGAGTAGGGAAGCCCCTCGTCGTCGCCGGTTTTGTCGCTCGTCGCGCTGTTGGCCCGTTGCATGAGCCGGCGCCAGGGAGACGCCAGGTCCGCTTCTTCCTGCCGTCGCTGTTGGTCGTAGAGCTCGATCCAGTGGTGCCAGCGCTGCGGGCTGATGCTGCAAATTCTTCGGAGGAATTCCTCGACTGGCTCGCGGTCGTCCCAGAACTTTGAGAGGCGCTCCCATTCATAGATGTACATTCCCGCGAGAATGTCCGCCATTTCGATCTGCCGGGCGGCGCGACTCTTCGCGACCATGCCGGCGAGCTGCGACGCCCGTGCAAACCCCACGGTGAGCCGGCGTTCCGCGCGGGGATGATGCATGCCCCGCTCACCCTCGTGAGCGGAACCGGCAGGCCCGTTCGTTTCGCGCTTGTCCCGGAATGAATCCACGTAGGTTGGAAGCCCTTTGTCAGGGTAGCAATTTTCGCTGAGCCAGGAAGCCGAATGCGCTGCTCCTGCGACGAATCAGTACGGGTCGCCAGGCTGAGCGTTCGGCGCTCTCCACCGGCTGCGACTCGGATTTGAGAGAATCGTTCTCAGACGCCGAGCACGTTCACCAGTTCGCGCACCGAAGCCGCCGACTTATCGAGCGCGGCCTGTTCCTCCGGTGCCAGCTTGATCTCGATGATCTGCTCGATACCGCGCGCGCCCAGCTTCACGGGCACACCGACGAACAAGCCCTTTACTCCGTATTCGCCTTCCAGATAGGCGGCGCACGGCAGAATTTTCTTCTTGTCCTTCAGGATTGCTTCGGCCATTTCGGCCACCGCTGCGGAAGGCGCGTAATAAGCGGAGCCCGTTTTCAGCAGCGCGACGATTTCGCCACCGCCCTTGCGCGTGCGGGTGATGATCGCTTCAAGCTTGTCCTTGGGGAGCAATTCGGGGAGGGGAATTCCGGCCACCGTCGAATAACGCGCCAGTGGAACCATGTCGTCCCCGTGGCCTCCCAACACGAACGAGTGCACGTTCTCGACCGAAACTCCCAGTTCCATCGCGACGAAAGTACTCATGCGCGCGGAGTCGAGCACGCCGGCCATGCCGATCACCCGATTTTTCGGAAAACGGCTGATCTTCAGAGCGGCCTGCGCCATGGCGTCGAGCGGATTCGTCACGATGATGAGGATCGCGTTCGGTGAAAGCTTCACAACCGCATCGACCACGGCCTTGATCACGTCGTAATTTGCTTTCAAAAGGTCGTCGCGGCTCATCCCCGGCTTTCGCGGAAAGCCTGCGGTGATCACGACGATGTCGCTGTTGGCCGTCTCGCCGTAGTCTCCCGAAGCGGTGGAAATGCCGGTGGCGCCGGCATCGGAACCCAGAATCGGGCCTGATTCAGCCATGTCGAGGGCCTTTCCCACGGGCACGCCTTCCAGAATGTCCGTCAGCACGACGTCCGCCAGCCCCGAATCATGAATTCGCTGAGCGGTGGTCGAGCCAACGAACCCGCCGCCTACTACGGTCACTTTCTTTCGCATCGTTCCTCCGGGTTTGTATTCAATTGGACCTGTGCAGGCCGGTCAAACACGATTCGGTCATGCCTGCGCGCGCGGCTTTAGGCAGTGTCGCGGTCTGAAAAGCATTTTATTTGTGTTCATCTGTGGTTTCAAAGCGCGTTGCCGAAGCTCCGGCGGCAAGTCAGCGATGCACTTCAGTCGCCGCGACGGGCATATTCTCGATGATGGCCGAAGCGAAGTCCGACGTTTTCAACTTCGTGGCGCCCGGCATCATCCGCTCCAGGTCATACGTGACGCGTTTTTGCTGGATCGTTCGCGCGATGCTCGCCTCGATCAGCGCCGCGGCTTCTTTCCACCCCAGAAAATCGAACATCATCGCTCCGGACAGCATCAGGGAACTGGGGTTGATCACGTCCTTGTCCGCATACTTTGGCGCTGTGCCGTGCGTCGCTTCGAACACGCCGTACCCATCGCCGATATTCGCTCCCGGCGCCATGCCGAGCCCTCCCACCTGCGCCGCGCACGCGTCTGAAAGATAGTCGCCGTTCAGATTGGGAGTGGCGAACACCTGATACTCATCCGCGCGCAGCAGAATTTGCTGGAAGACGGAGTCCGCGATCCGGTCGTTGATCAGGATTTTCGTCTTCCACTGCCCGTTCCCATGACTCGCGTGAATCCCATCGAGCGTCTGCTTCACTTCGGAATAGATCTTCTGCTTGAACTCCGGGGTGGCCTGTTCCAGTCCCGGCTCAATCATCGCCGCGTTCTGCTCGACGCTCAGCCCGGCATTCTTGTCCTTATTGTCGAGGATCCAGCCCTCGCGCTCAGTGACCACCTGTGCGCGGAACTCCTGTGTCGCGAGTTCGTATCCCCAGTCGCGAAACGCCCCCTCGGTGAACTTCATGATGTTCCCTTTATGCACCAGCGTGACGATACGCCTGCCGTTGTCGATCGCGTGTTGAATCGCGCGCCGCACCAGCCGCTTGGTTCCCGTCGGCGAAATCGGCTTGATCCCGACGCCCGAGTCCTCGCGCACGCGTTTCGTTCCGCCCTTCAGCATCTCGCCGTTCAGGAAATCGATCAGCTTCTTCACTTCCGGGGTGCCGGACCGCCACTCGATCCCCGCGTACACGTCTTCCGTGTTTTCGCGGAAGATCACCACATCCATCTTTTCCGGGTGCCGCACTGGCGACGGCACGCCTTCGAAATACCGCACCGGACGCACGCACGCGTACAAGTCGAGCATCTGCCGCAGCGTGACGTTCAGCGACCGGATGCCGCCCCCCACGGGCGTGGTCAGCGGGCCTTTGATGGCCACCCGAAAATCGCGAATGGCCTCGACGCTGTCTTGCGGCAGCCAGTCCTTGAACTGGTTGAACGCCTTTTCGCCCGCGAAAATCTCGAGCCACGCGATTTTCCGTTTGCCGCCGTAAGCGCTTTCCGCCGCCGCATCGAACACGCGCCTCGACGCCTTCCAGATGTCACGCCCTGTGCCGTCGCCCTCGATAAACGGAATAATCGGCTGGTCGGGAACGCGAAACGCGCCGCCCGAGTACTCGATCGCCCTCCCATACGACGGGACCGCCACTCCGGAATAGGAACTTTTCATGATCGACCTGTTCAGCCTCGCGGGTTCGGATAATCGCTTGCCGAACGCGGCGCTCGGACAAAAACCGTCCGAGCCGGTTCGCGTTTTCCGAACCGCCCACGATAGCACAATCCGCCGCGCATCGGCACCCGGCGCGCAGGCCCCAAAAAAAACCGAATCTCCGCCCCGTTGACATTGCGACCGCACGGTCACACAATCGTTCTCTACCAGCCCCCGGCTCCGGGGCGTATACACTTACAAAAAACCAGCGAAGACCATCGCAACATCAACCCGTCCAAAAAGGAGATTCCTATGAGCGCAGCGGTAAAACCAATCCCCGAGGGATATCACTCGATCACACCAGCCTTGGTCAGCTCCAACGCGGGCGCCGCCATCGACTTTTACAAGAAAGTCTTCAACGCAACGGAAAAAGGCGGACGCGCCGTTGGACCCGACGGCAAGATCGTCCACGCGGAACTTCGCATCGGCGATTCCGTTTTCTTTATCAACGACACGATGGGGCCGGCCAGCGCCCTCGGAACTGAGCCAAAGATTCACCCCCTGCAGCTTCATCTCTACGTTGAGGACGCCGACGCCGTCTTCAACCGCGCTGTCGCATCCGGTGCTCGCGTCGACATGCCGTTGCAGAATATGTTCTGGGGCGACCGCTTCGGCAAAGTCGTCGACCCCTTTGGCCATACGTGGGCGATTGCTACTCACGTCGAAGATGTTGCTCCGCAGGAGATGGAGCGCCGCATGCGCGACTTCTTCGCCAAAACGGCGGGTCAGCATAGTTAGCGGAAGTTTCGTATTTTCGGGTGGCCGCGACGAATCCCGCGCTTTGAGATTCGTCGCGGCCTTCTTCTGGGCAACCGCTTCGCAGTCCGCGCTCAGTTGAAAAGAAATGAGCTGTATGCTTTAGTTGTTTCGGTGATTCCGCCAATCAAATCGGAACGAGTAACGTTCGCCGCTCCGCCGCAATATCATCGTTCACTCCGCAGCAGTCCCGAACTCCGCCCTTCATCTGCCTGGAGGATTCCGTGAAGCGTCCGACGAGAACCGCATCGAAAGCGCGAGGAAATTCCCGGCCCGCCGCTGCAAAGAATGCGCGCAGTGCGCCCGCGGCACGAATGGAAGCCCGGGCAGAATTCGCTCCGGCGCCGAAGCCGCTCACGCGCGTCGAATCTGACAGCATGGGCAAGATTGAAGTTCCGTCTGACCGCTACTACGGGGCACAAACCGCCCGTTCGCTGATTCATTTTGATATCGGCGCGGATACTATGCCGCCCGAATTGATCCGCGCGTTCGGGATTTTGAAGAAAGCCGCGGCGCTCGTGAACCAGGATCTCGGAAAGCTGCCGCCCGACAAAGCTCACGCGATCGTGCAGGCGGCCGACGAGGTGATCGCCGGCAAGTTGAACGATCATTTCCCGCTGCGCATCTGGCAGACAGGCAGCGGCACGCAGACCAACATGAACGCGAACGAGGTGATCTCGAATCGCGCCATCGAGATTCTTGGCGGCGTGATGGGAAGCAAGAAGCCCATCCATCCGAACGATGATGTGAACATGTCGCAGTCGTCCAACGACACGTTTCCGACCGCGATGCACATCGCCGCCGCCTTGCGAGTTGCCGAAGCGCTGATTCCGGCCATTGAAGCGTTGCGCGACGCCATTGAGGCGAAAGCGCAGGAATTCGCGGATGTCGTCAAGATCGGCCGCACGCATCTCATGGACGCAACACCGTTGACCGTAGGCCAGGAAATGTCCGGCTGGGCAAGCATGCTCGACCGCGACGTCGCCCGCTTGAGGCTGGGCCTAGGTGGCCTCTACGACCTTGCCATTGGTGGCACGGCTGTCGGCACTGGCCTGAACGCGCCGAAGGACTTCGGCGAACGCGCTGCGCAAAAAATATCCGTGCTTACCGGGCAGCCGTTCCGGTCGCATCCCAACAAATTCGCCGCGCTCTCCTCTCACGACGAAATCGTCTTCGCCAGCGGCGCGCTGAAGACTCTCGCCGCCTCGCTGATGAAGATCGCAAACGATGTTCGCTTGCTGGCGTCGGGTCCGCGTGCCGGCTTCGGCGAACTCCTGCTCCCGGAAAACGAGCCGGGCTCCTCAATCATGCCCGGGAAGGTGAATCCCACGCAGTCCGAAGCGCTCACGATGGTCGCGGTGCAGGTCTTCGGCAACGACGCGGCGATCGGCTTCGCCGGCTCGCAGGGAAATTTCGAGCTGAACGTCTTCAAGCCCGTCATCATCTTCAACTTCCTGAATTCGGTTCGCTTGCTCGCCGACGCCTGCCGCTCCTTCACCGAGCACTGCGTGATTGGCATGCGCCTCGACCGCGCGCGCATCGAGCGGAACGTCAACAATTCGCTGATGCTCGTCACCGCTCTCAGCCCGAAAATCGGCTACGACAAGGCCGCCGAAATCGCGCACAAGGCCCACCACGAAAACCTGTCTCTGAAGGAAGCCGCCCTTCAACTCGGATTTCTCACCGAAGCGGAATTCGACGAGATCGTCCGCCCAGAAAAAATGACCCGCCCGTAGTCAGTCGGCACGGAATATTGCGTTTTGCGCCTTCTCTTCTGGTTTTCGCAGTGGAAAGAACGATGCACTTAACGGTGGGCTTTAGGAGTTTGCGGAGAAATGCCCTTGGGCGGAAACGCGGGGCTTTCAGCCCCGCAAAAAACCGTGGATTCTTGATGGGCTCTAGCTCGGGTGTCCTGTGGCCGCGGCCACTTTGGGAGTGCGGGAGCTCGCTCCCGCTTTCTCACAGGACCGTGAGGGCGCGCCGCAAATTGACTTCTCGCGTTAGAATGGTGCGCATGGCAAGCCGTGAGCAGGACGTTACGGTTGCGGTTGCGCTTGCTCCGGCTCGACTCCCATCCCATCTTTCCCGTAACCGAAGTGCAGGAGCCACACGCTCGCCACGCCTTTCCCGTTCTGCATCGGGGGAGCGAAGCGCCACTTGCGCGCCGCTTCGAGCGACAGCTTGGCAAAGTACCGGCTCGGCCCCGCTGAGTCCAGGTCTGCCTGCGTGACGTTCCCCGACCCATCCACTTGGACCTTTACGCCAACTCGCACGGTTCCCCAGATCGTGTTGCTGGCCTTCTTCGGCACGTCGGGCATAACCCGGTCCAGGACGCGGCCCGGTATCGATCCTTTTGCCGAAGCGCGCGCCGCGGCGCTCTCGGGCGCAACTGTGGAAGCCAGAACTGCAGAAGACGAGGCTGCGGAGGACGACTTCGTCGAACTCGCCGCGGGGGGCGGTGCACTGGGACGCTTTGCGGCTGCCACGACCGGCGGCGAAACACGCACAGGTATCGGCGTCGGACTTGAAGCGACACGCTTCGCGACTGCGGCTGGTTCCTTCGGCGCAACGCGCTCGGGCGTCCGCGCTTCGGCAGCCGGAATCGCCTCCGCGTGCCCGGATGTGGCGGGCGGAGATTGCGTGCGTGCAGGTTCAGCCTTCAGTTCTTTCTGAGTGGCGGGTGCGGCCGTTTGCGAAGCGGGGGCGCCCGCGTGCCGCCCAACGAGCTTCACGCCCGCAAAAACCATCGCGAGCAGGATCACCAGCGCCGCACCCCAGGCCGTGTATCGCCGCGCGTCAACCGGCGACTCGTCGCGCTCGACTTCAGGAACCAAGACCGCTGGGCGCACGGGCGCTGTGACCGTTCGCGGCACATGCGCCTGAATGGTGGCCGCGGACCACCGGTTCTTCGGATCGCGCCGCAGGCAATGACGCACAATTTCCGGAAACGGCGGCGGCATCGTCTCCGGCGGCCCTGGATCCCGCCGGTCCGACGGATTCCACTCCGGAGGCTCTTGCGTCAGCACCTCGACCAGCATCACACCAAGTGCCCAAATGTCTCCCGCCGTTGAAGCGCCGCCCCGGGTGCCTTCCGGCGGATCATAGATGCTGGTCGCGCCATTGTGTTCCACAGCATCTCCGAGGCGGAAAATTCCGTCGCTCGAAAGCTTCAGTTGCTCGCCCACCGCCATAATGTTCGACGGCTTGATGTGCCCGTGAACGAACCCTCGGCTGTGCATGAACGCGAGCGCGTCCAGCACGGAAGCGAGCACGTCGCGAGCCTCCTCCGCGCTCAGTGGGCGTTGCGGAACGATCTCGCCCAAATTCTCGCCGGCCAGTTCGGTTACCACGTACAACATGGGCGCGTTTCCCATCTGGCAGCGGCCCATGTCCAGGATTCGAATGAGGTGCTGGTGCGATAGGTTTTGCGCCAGCCTCCAAAGAGAAAGCTGAGCCGCCGCATTTCCGGGCCGGGCAGGGAGTAGCTTGATGGCCGCTTCGCTCGGGTGCACATTCCCATGTCGTGTCAGGAAGACCGAGCTGTGGTCGGAGCCGCCCAGATACCGCAGAAGGGGATACTTTCCATCCGCCACTTCGCCCTGGAGAAAGCTCTGCGTTTGGGTCGCCATAGTTGCGTTCCCTGTCTGTGAGAGATGGCGCGAGCGTGTTCAGCGCGGAAGCGTCCGTCGAATGCCGCGCCTGTCGCGCGCGCTCGGGCTTCTGCTCGGCGCGGAGGGGCTGGGGTGCGCCAAAGCACAAGGGCAATGCGTCCGGCACCTGGATTTTGAGAGGCCCCGGATGTTCGCCCATTATATTCATTCCGCCAGCCGGAAAAAGCAAAATGCGCCTTGCCCAAAGGGATACCTGTCCCGCCGGCTGATCGCGAACGGCTTCGTCTTCGTTTCACCTGGGAGTGCCGGGGCGCAAGACGAGCGCAGACACGGCCTCGCCCGTCATTCAGCGGAGACCGGGCAGCCGATCGTTGTCAGGCTGCCCTGGCGGGCGGAGCGCCGTGCGGGGACTCAGTATTTGATGGTGGGTGGGGATCGGTGCCGCTCTCCAGACCGAGAGCGGCAGAGCGGCTTGATCCAAGCGTCTGCATTTCGCGATTGCGCTTCAGCCGTTGATACGTGCTGATGGCAAAGATCAAGACGGCGAAACCGACGCAGTAGACGATCATGGCGACGGTGATAGCTTTCATTCCGACCTCCTCCCGCCTGGGTGCGGGACGGTGACCCAGAGCCGGACGGTTCTCTTCGGCCCGGAACGATCCCTAGCTCGTCTGGTTCTCCGTAGGCCGTGCGCTGCTTGCGCCATCCTACATCCAAATCCTTTCGGTTTCTACTTGTGCGCGTGAACGGCTCGGGCGTTCTCACTCCATTTTCGGGCGATCTCTTCCAGCTCGCGATACGTGCGGCGCACTCGCGGCGCGACGGCGTGCAGGCCGGCTTCTGTCAACGCCAATCCCCGCTCCGCAACATCGCCGGCGAAGTAAAAGACAGCTCCCAAAAGAACGACGACAAGAAAGGCCATTCCAAACAACAGTTCCGCCGCAAGCAGCGCGCGAAATTTGTAGGCTTCCGCCGTCATCAAACAGGCGATCACGGCGGCCCGGATCCACATGCGCGCGTCCACATCTTGCCGGAACCTTTTGAGGAGTTTCATTTCTGTTCTCCTGGCCGGCAGTATGGGCGTTCGCGCGGCAATCAGCAGTGATCCTCATCGCAAAATACCGGTAAGGGATGTGTTCGCCTGCACTTCCGGGAACAACTGGCAACACGGCTTGCCGTTTTGTCCAGGCTACGCCGTGAGGTCCTTCAGTATGATTTCAGCGAACGCCGGGGATTCTGGAGGTTCCAAATGCGATGAATATTCACTGGCCCGCGGCGCGGCTGGCGCCGGCCGCCGTTCCCGAGCGTATTTCGTTCACGATTTTCGCCGCCATCGCCTTGCTCACCGGGCACGAAGAATCGAGAAGCCGGCACTGTGCGATGGTCATTCCGCATCCGCACGAGCAATTCTGGGAATTCATCAGCTTCAGCGCGGCCTTCTTCTGCGTTTC
>DATGHM010000101.1:0-6931 GCA_035307985.1 Candidatus Acidiferrales bacterium | reverse complement strand
AATTCGACTTCATCGCTACGGTCATGCCTGAGGACATGGAACCCGCGGTAGCCCCGCGCTCCGAGTTCTTTCTTGACGCGGGGGAAAAGCTCATTCTTCAAATACGAATCGTAGGCTTCGGCATTCGCCGGCCGGGTCCAGGCGCGCCACATGCGGCAGATCATGCGAGTCCTCCTTACTTAGCCGTTGGCTGATGCGCCGGATTCAGAGCGGGCGCAATCGAGGGAGTGCGCTCGCGCGTCGCACTAACACGTTTGGATGCTCGTCCAGCGCGCGTGGATTCGGAATCCTTGCTGATATACTCGCAAAGGCATGTCCGAACGCATGATCCACGAGATCATCCCAGTGGGCCTCTTGCAGTGCAACTGCTCGATCCTGGGTGATCCGAAAACGCACGAGGCCATCGTCGTCGATCCGGGCGATGAAGTGCAGCGGATCCTCGAGGTGCTGCGCAAGTACAATCTGAAGGTCCGTTCGATTGTCAGCACGCACACCCACATCGATCACGTGGGCGGACTCGCCCGCCTCCACCAGGCAACCGGAGCCCCGGTCCTGATTCACGAGGCGGATCTCGAGTTGTACCGTCATCTGGACGTGCAAGCGCAGTGGATCGGAATGCGTACGCCGGAGATGATGCGCATCCAGGACTTCGTGAAAGAAGGCGACGCGCTGCGTTGGGGTGGCCTGGAAGCGCGCGTCCTGCACACTCCGGGACACACGCCGGGAAGTATCTGCCTCGTGGTCAGTGAGGCGGTCGGGTCCAGCGGCGGCTCCGACGCCGGACCCGAGGTTCGCTCGGCGAAGCCGCGGGAGTCGGACTCGGTGAGCAGGCTCATAGCCGGCGACACGCTTTTTCAAGGGAGCATCGGGCGAACGGACTTATGGGGCGGCTCGTACCCGCAAATTATCGATTCGATCCGCGAGAAACTGATTGTCCTGCCTGAAAGCATGGCCGTTTATCCCGGACACGGCGATCCCACCACAATCGGCGCCGAGCGCGAGTATAACCCGTTTCTGCGGTAGCGACGGGTCACCTTATGCCGGGAACGCCGCCGCTTTTTTGGGGGCGCGTGGCACCGGGGCAACGATTCGGGCCGCCCAAACGCGCGGCAAGATCGTTCTGACGGTTGACTCGTTTTCCCCGTTGAAGTAGAAGTTCTCCGCTCCCCACGCCGGTTGCGTGTCGCAAAAACGCCGGCGGCGGCTCCGAGCCGAGGGGGCTGAGAGTCTCTCCTGATGAGCGATATGAATTCCGGCCCTCTCGCTGATGGTGCGCCCGCTCCGCCTCCTTCCGAGCCGAAGCAAGAGGCGCTCGAAGCGTGGGTCACAAAAGGCTTCATGGGCCCCGACGGCATCCGGGCCGGCTGGCGCCTGCTTATTTTCCTCATCATCGTCGCCGCTCTGGTCGCGGGACTGAGTCTAATCACCCTATCGCTCAGTCACGGAAAGCCTCCCAAGCCGGAGTTCACGCCTCAGATCGCGCTTTTGAGCGAAGCGGCGCTGTTCTTCATCGTGTTGTTCGCAAGCTGGGTGATGTCAAAGATGGAGCATCGCCGGATCGCGGATTACGGATTGCCGTTGCGCGGCGCGTTTGGAGGAAAGTTCTGGCAGGGCGTCGCGATTGGTTTTGCGTCGATTACGGCATTGTTGGTTTCGATGAAGCTTGCGGGAGTGTTTTCCTTCGGCGAGATCAGCCTGCACGGCGCGTCCATCCTGAAGTATGCGGCGGCCTGGGGCGCGGCTTTCCTGTTTGTCGGCTTTTTCGAAGAGTTCGGGTTCCGCGGCTACGCGCTGTTCACGCTCACCACCGGAATGAAGTTCTGGCCGGCGGCGATTCTTCTCTCTGCGATCTTCGGACTGATCCACCACAGCAACCCCGGAGAAAGCTGGGTGGGAGCGTTCAACGCGGGGGCGGTGGGATTGCTCTTCTGCCTGATCGTTCGCCGGACGGGCGATTTGTGGATGGCGATCGGGTTTCACGCCGCCTGGGATTGGGGTGAGTCGTATTTCTATGGAGTGCCCGACAGCGGGCTCATTACTCCTGGACATCTTTTCAGCGCGCGCTTTTCCGGACCTGCATGGCTGACGGGCGGAACGGTTGGCCCGGAAGGGAGCTGGCTCTGCGCGGCGCTGCTCGTGATTTTATGGGTGATTTTCGCGCTGTGGCTGCGCGAAGCGAAATACCCGAACCCCGATGCGCTCTCACCAAAGCGGCGCACGGAAGAACCGCCGGTACTGTTTCCAACGGGTTTGTAGCGCCGTTGGATTTCAATTTTGGATTTCGCCCAGCTCCGTTACGGACAGGTTGTCGATGACCAATTTCCCTCGTCTCTATAATGTCTGATGCCCCTTCGCTTCTGGCGCTTGAGCATTTCGAGGCAGAAGGTTGAATCATTTTTGCCTCGCAAACAAAAGACGGAGGACTCGATGACGAACCCGGCGGCCATTGAGGAACTGAAGAAACAAGTTCGCGGAGAAGTCCTGCAGCCTTCGGACGCCGGCTACGGCGAAGGGGCGCAGCATCTACAACGCGATGATTGACCGCCGGCCGGCGGCGATTGTGCTCTGCTCGGGCACGGCGGACGCGGCAGCCTGCGTGCGATTCGCGCGCGAGCACGACCTGCCGCTTTCGATTCGCGGCGGCGTGATGCTGCACATGGGGAAGTTGAAAGGCGTACGCGTGGACGTGAAAAACCGCACCGCGGCGGCGCAGCCGGGAGTGACGCTGGGCGACTACGACCAGTCGACCACTCCCCACGATTTGATAACGCCCACGGGCGTTGTCTCGAGGACCCGCATCGCGGGGCTGACGCTGGGCGGCGGGCTGGGATGGTTGATGGGCAAGCACGGGCTCGCTTGCGACCACCTGACGGGCGCGGAGGTGGTAACCGCCGAGGGCAAAACCGTGCAGGCGAGCGAAACAGAAAACGCCGACCTGCTGTGGGGACTGCGCGGTGGAGGAGGGAATTTCGGCATTGTGACCGAGTTGCGGTATCGCCTGCATCCGCTCGAATCCACGATCGGCGGCCTGCTGATTCATCCCCTCGAGAAATCCAAAGAGGTTCTGCGCTTTTTCCGCGAGATCACGCATCAGTGCCGCGATGAGTTGATGGTTGCCGCCGCGCTCCTGAACAGCCCGGACGGCATCCTGGTGAGCGCCTTTGCCGTTTGCTACAACGGCGACCCGAATCAAGGAGAAAAAGTGCTGGCCCCCATCCGCGCCTTCGGGCCGCCCGTCGCGGATGCGGTGGGGCCGGTTCCGTTCGTGCAGCACCAGAGCATGTTCGACGCGTCTTATTCCCCCGCGGCAGGTGCATTACTGGAAAGCGGGTTTTATGGACTCGCTGCCGGAGGAGGCGATGGACGTGGCGATTGAACACTTCGCGCCCCGGCCTTCGCCCTTGACGACGCTGTTCTTCGAGCACATGCACGGCGCGGCCAGCCGCGTGCCGGCAGACGCCACGGCGTTGCTCACCGGTTCGACCACTACAATTTCAGCGCGTTTGGGGTCTGGAAAAACGCCAAAGACACCGACATCAACCGCAAGTGGGTACAAGATTTCTGGCAGGCTGCGCGGAAGTATCTCTCCGGGCGCGCCTACGTGAATTACCTGGGCCGGGAAGGCGCGGACCGCGTCCGCGAAGCCTAGGGCCCCAATTACGAGCGGCTGGCGGCGCTCAAGAAGAAATACGACCCGACGAATTTCTTCCGGTTAAACCAGAACATTCCGCCTGCGAATTAGTGCTTGGCGTACTTTGGCTAATTGCGGCCGGGGCCCGGCACTGAAAACAAGACGGATCGATGCGGGTTATCCGTGGACGAAGGGATAGATTTCGTCGGCGATCCAGTAATTCGTAAGGACAAACGCGAAGATCGTTCCGAGCAGCCAGAGCGTCCAGCGGCGGTTCCTCCAGCCAGTCCCGACGGCAGAGAGTTGCATGGGAATGTCCACCAGGTAAGCCGCGCAGTATAGAAGATTCGCAATCAGCGCAAGGCCGGTGAGCCGCAACAGGTTGAGCCACGTGAAGGCGGGCTGGAAGTGCGGCCACGTGACGGTGAGCCACAGGACGACCACCGCGCCGAGGACGACATTGTAGATGACGCGGCGGCGCTCCCAGTAGCGGCCGGCGTCCGCCAGGAGATTTCCAAAGCCGAACGGCTGCGATGAGTGCGTTTGCGAAGTGTTCATGTGGGCTCTCCGGTTTGTAGCCAAGCGGCGGTGAATAGAGTAACAGCTTTTTTGCGGCTGTCAAGTACTTTGATATACAAAGTAACAGAATCACTTCGTCGCTTGGTCGTTGGGTTCGGGAAATCGCGGGCGGGACGCCGACGCCACGGGCCGGGGGTGAGTCAATGGCGACTCACGCCGTCTCGCAAGCGAACCGCCGCCGAGGCGATTTCGAGCGGAATCTTGTTTTCGCCTGGGGCGGGGCGTAGGATTGTTGCTTGCGTTTGTGTTGTTTGCCTTCCTGTAATGTTTTCATGATGGGATTCAGGCGGGCAGGGTGCGGCCTGTGGGCGCGGAGCGAGCGGATTGAGCGGCGAAGCGCGAACAAAAGCGATAGCGGTGGTCGGCGCGCAATGGGGCGACGAAGGTAAAGGGAAGATCGTCGACTACCTGGCAGCGTCGTTCGATTATACGGCGCGCTACGCAGGCGGGCACAACGCCGGCCACACGGTGATCTTCAACAATCACCGGATCATCCTTCAACTGATCCCGAGCGGGATCATTCGGCCTGGAAAGAAAGCGATAATCGGGAACGGGACGGTAGTCGATCCGGCCGCGCTGGTCGCTGAGCTGGAAAACCTGAAGAAATGGGATATCGACGTGCGAGGGCGTCTGTTCTTGAGCAATCGCGCGCACGTGATTTTTCCCTATCACCGCGAAATGGACCGGGCGGCGGAAGCGGCGCGCGGGGCGGCGAAAATCGGGACAACTTCGCGCGGTATCGGCCCCGCCTACGAGGACAAGGCCTCTCGGCGTGGAATTCGCGTTTGCGACCTGCTCGACACGGCGCATTTTGCGGAGAAGATCGAGCCGGTGATCGTCGAAAAGAACATGATCAGCGCCGCGACGTTCGGCCATCCGCTGGAAACTGCGGGACTCGTCGAGCAGTATCTGGAGCTGGCATCGCACATTCGTGGGCTGGTGACCGACACGGCCGTGCTGCTGAATGACGCGCTCGACAGGGGCCAACCCGTTCTCTTCGAAGGCGCGCAGGGAACGATGCTCGACATCGACCATGGCACGTACCCGTACGTTACCTCCTCGAACGCTACGTCCGGCGGTGTAGCCACCGGGCTTGGCGTGGCGCCCACGCGGCTCACGGGCGTAGTCGGCGTGACGAAGGCCTATACCACGCGCGTCGGTAGCGGGCCATTTCCTACCGAGATGCTTGACCTCGAAGCGCACGAGGTCCGCACGCGCGGAAACGAATTCGGCGCCGTGACGGGACGCCCGCGGCGATGCGGCTGGCTCGACCTGGTCGTGCTTCGCTATGCGAAAATGCTGAGCGGGATCGATTCGCTGGCGGTGACGAAGCTCGACGTGTTCGACCAGCAGAGTGAAATACGCGTCTGCACCGGCTATCGCTACAAGGGCGAGCGACTCAACGAAATGCCGCCGGACGTTGAGACGCTTTCGCAGGTCGAGCCTGAGTATCAAACGCTGCCCGGCTGGCAAAAGCCGACCCCGGGAATCCGCGACGTGAAAAACTTGCCCACCGCCGCTCGCGAGTACCTCAACTTCATTTCCGAGCAGCTTCAGGTGGAAATCGGGCTGATCTCGACGGGGCCGGAGCGCGATTCGACGATCATTCCGCGCGGAACGAAACTCGCATCCTGGTTGTGATTCATGCTTTCCTTCGAAGCGGCGCGCGCCAAGATAGTGGAAATTGTGGGCGCGCGGCCCGGCGCGCGTCAGACTGAAATCATCGACATTTCTGAAAATCCTGCGCGCGCCCTGGGGCGCGTTCTAGCCGAGGACGTTGCCGCCGATCGGAATTACCCTCCGTTCGATCGCTCCACCCGCGACGGGTACACATTGCGTGCCGCGGACGCCGCTCAGGCCGGAGCCAGGCTGCGGCTGATTGGCGAGAGCCGGGCCGGCGTCGCGTTCGACGGCGCCGTGGCGGCGGGCGAATGCGTCCACATTCTCACGGGCGCCGCCGTCCCGCAGGGCGCGGACGCGGTAGCGATGCAGGAGTACGCGCGCGCTGACGGGGATTTCATCGTGCTGGAGCGCGCGGCGGCGCCAGGCCAGAATGTCGTGCCTGCGGGAGCGGAGTCGCGATCCGGCGACGTGATGGTCGCATCCGGCGCGAGACTCGGGTATGCGGAACTGGCGCTGGCGGCCCAGGCGGGACGCACCAAGTTGCGCGTGTATCGCCGGCCAACGGTGGCGATTCTTTCGACGGGTGATGAAGTGGTCGGCGTGAACGACCCGCCGGGCCCATTCCAGATACGGAACAGCAACGGCGTTT
This sequence comes from Candidatus Acidiferrales bacterium, assembly GCA_035307985.1. Classification (GTDB taxonomy): domain Bacteria; phylum Acidobacteriota; class Terriglobia; order Acidiferrales; family UBA7541; genus Palsa-295. The sequence goes on along the minus strand of DATGHM010000101.1, from coordinate 449 downwards.
CGCTGGCGGCGCAGGTGACGCTGGCGGGCGGCGAGCCGGTCGCGCTCGGAAATGCGTGTGACGAAATTGGCGAGCTGCGCGCGCGAATCGAGCAAGGGCTTGCGTCGGACATGCTCGTTCTGAGCGGGGGAGTCTCGGTGGGGACGTACGATCTCGTCGAGCAGGTGCTGCACGATTTGGGGACGGAATTCTTCTTCGATAGCGTTGCGATTCGTCCGGGCAAACCTGCGGTGTTCGGCTGGTGCCGTGGAAAGGCGGTGTTTGGGTTGCCGGGGAATCCGGTATCGACGATGGTGTGCTTCTACCTCTACGTGCGTCCGGCCTTGCGCAAGATGAGCGGGCGGCGCGCCTGCGGTTTACCGCGCATGAACGCGCGGTGTGCGACCGATATTCCGATCGCCGACGGACTCACCGAGTTTGTGCGGGTGACGCTCGAGCGCCGGGCCGGC
>DATGHM010000100.1:0-8773 GCA_035307985.1 Candidatus Acidiferrales bacterium | reverse complement strand
AGAAACAGTGACAATCGACGCTTCATACATTCCCGTTTGCAGATTTCGCGAAACCACGCGAGCCGATTTCAAATCCGTCGAGGGCCAGAGGGCGAAAATAGGTCCGGGAAAATCGAGCGGCTGTCCGGCCGCGATGGCTTGGCGATCTCGTATCTCATACATTTGGATGTGATCCGGTTGCGTCCCGTCGCCCGTTCCCGTCGCTAGAATCTCGGGCTCCGCGCGGCAGCCGCTTTGAATCGCTGCAATGTCGTCGCCCCATCCGGAAAACACAGCAGACGCTTTCGCCGAGCCTCCGTACAACCGGCTCTTCCCATCCAGTTCCGCGAGCACCCAGCGCGGCTTTCCTTGCCCGCCAATATCGGCCGCGGTGTAGAACGCCGGCCATTTCTCGCCGGCTTCTCCGCCCGGCGGGTTCATGCCGTTGAAGAAATTTCGATTCGCCCGGAACGTCGCATTCGCGCCTCCCGCCCCGGCCGCCGCCAGTGGCCAGTTTATCTCCGGGTTGGTCGACGGATACGGCGTGCAGCTCAACGAAAGAACGCTCGCCGACGTCCCCGAGCAAGCCTCTCCTGGCAGCAGCGCCTCGAGTTCCCCCGCACTCTGCCAGATCATTCCTCGCGCGTCCCGCGGGAGAATGGCTGCCGGGTGCAGCGCAATCGTGGCGCTCGGCGTCCATTGTCCACCGTGCGACTCATAGGAAACGATTCGCCCCGTCTCGAGAACGATCGCCTGCGGGACTCCGCTCGCCGGCGCATCCGGCGCCGCAAAATCCAAGAAAGGCTCGCGCTGGCTCCAGGCGATTTTTCGCTGCAAGCTCATCACCGCCTGCTCGCCGCGCACTGTAGGATTTCCCGCTGACGGAATCGAGATCATCGCAATTTTCTGTGAGCCCGTGCCGTCCATTTGCGCGACCCAAACGTAGCCGGGTTCGCCTTGCGACAGTGTGACGACGATCCGCATCTGCGCGTCGGAAGCCGACGCGAGATGCAGGCGCTGGCTCAATTGCGCCTGCAGCGCCGCGCTGATCTCCGTGACTTCCGTCGCGTTCAACGACGAAATGTTGGTCACCTCCAGCGACGCTGGCTTCGATTGGTCGGTGAGAGCCACAATCCTGCTCGCGAGCGTTTGCACGGCGTCAGTCCAGTTCGCGGGAAGCGCCGAAGCCGGAGCCGAAGCGTTCGGCGATCCGCTCTGCGCTCGCGCAAGCCCGACAGGAAGGAGAGCGCCGCACAGGAACATTGTGCTGGCAGCGAGAAGAAATCGGTGTGACGACCGGGTCGAATCGGACCGCATGAGATTCGCGTTCGTGGCCGCTCATCATAGCACACCGAAATATCTCCTCGAAAATCGCGTCCGGCCCTCGGCCAGACGCCGCGCCGTTTTCGCGGGCCGCGCCACGCTCTGCTTCCCGCCGAACCGGCCGTCAGCCCGTGATTTTTTCTCCGTAGCGGCACGGCATGTCGCAGATCCGCCGTGGCGGGCCGAGCCTTCCTCGTCGACCCCGAAGTCTTCGCGCGTCCGCTCCGCCGGCTGAGTGGCTTCGTGGGTCCATCGGGCATTCTGTTCGCATGCAAAAGCCGCGAACGTTTGCCAAACGCGCCCGCCGAAGCCACCCGCAAGGGGTTTTGCCGGCGTTACAAATTTCTAATTCGTCCTCGCTTTCACGGTTGCGCCGCCCCGCGAGCCGCCCCAGGCGCCGGCGGATCGCCTGCATTTCCGCTCATCGCCGACCGCAGCACGTCATTCGTGAAGAAAAACTTGCCGTCGCTCGGCACCAGCATGATCTGCACCTTGTCCGAGAGCTTCTGCGCCACCGTGTACTGCACCAGCAGCGGATTCGACTTCAGCGCGCTCGCTTCGAGCTGCAATTCCTCCGCGTGAGCTTGCGCCGTCACGCGAATGCGGTTCGCTTCCGCCTCCGCGAGCAATCCTTCCCGTTGCTGCTCCGCCTTGCTGTCGATCACTTTCGCCTGCGCGGCCGCCTCCGCGTTCTGGATCGTCGCTTCCTTCCGCGCTTGGGCTTCGAGCCGCGACTGCTCGATCTGTTTCTGCTTCAGCGGCAGCGTGTACTGCATGGAATCCGCCTGCGCTTTCGCCTCGATCACTTGCGACGCCGCGTTCGCCTCCGCGCGTTTCACTTCACGGATCTTCATCGACTCCGCTTGCGATTCCGCGATCTTCACGCGCTTGCGTTCGATGTCCTCCTGCACCTCCGTCTGATCGTCCTCCTGCTCCTTCAACAGCAAGCCTTGCAGTCCTTGTGCGTATTCCTGCGGAAGCTGAATTTTCCGCAGCAGCACTTCCTTCACCACGATCGCGTCCTGCGCCAGCCGCGACGTGATCTCCTTCGCCGCAAGCTCCCGGAATTCATCGCGCTTTGTCGAGAAAACCTCGCGCACGTCGTAGTGCGGCGCAAGCTCCCGGAAGGCGCTGGTCACCACCGGTTCGACAATCTCTTCGTCGATCGGCTGCGGCAGATTCGCCTGAATGTAGTCCAGCCGGTTGGGATCGATGCGATAGCGCACCGTGACTCCCACACCCACCGACAGTCCTTCGCGCGACTCCACATTCAGAATCTCGAATTTCTCGCGCGGCAGCATTCCCGACGCGGTAGAGAACACGCGGTCGCGAATGTCATACGTCTCGACGCTCTCGATCAGCGGCCAGACAAAATGCGTTCCCGCGTACAACGTCCCGGGCTCCACGCCTTCGACCTGGCTGACGCGAACGGCCGCTTCGCCCTCCGGCACCACCACGATGCTTTGCCGCGCCAGGGCGCACCCCGCGGCAATCAGCAGGAGTTTTGCCGCCGTCTTCCGCCGCTCGCCGCCAAGCACGATTCGCCGAGGCCGCCGCGCGATGGGCGGCGCCGCTGCTGCCGCTCGCGACGCGCCGCCGGCGCTTTCATTCCCGCTGGCTTCTCCCGTTTGCGTAGTGGGCTCCGGCTCCTTGCTTCGCCGCAACAGCCGGTCCAACTCGAGCGCGAGGAAGATGTCGTACGCCGCCATCCCCAGGACCCCGATCAGGAATCCGATCGCCACCACCAGCAGCAGAAATCTCAGGAACAGCATGGCTTCCTCTCTTTCTTCCGGCGGCAGCGTCCGCATCAGACGCGAACGCCAAACCCGCCCGGCCTTATGCCGCCTTGCTCCGGTAATTCCGTTCCGCCGAGGTCACGGCAAAATCCTTCAGGTGCGCGGTCCTCGCCGGCATCAAACGCATCAGTCCGCGCAAGCTCAACCACTCGATCCACAGCGCGAGTGCTACGGAGATCCCGATCGCGCTCGCAACACCCGTGAAATCCAGGATCGTTTCCATGTCGTCCTCCTCGGTTGGCCCGAGCGGCTGGCGCTCGCCCCCGCATCACCCTACCCATTTGCACCCCCCGAGCCATTTTCAAATGCGCTGACCCCTAAGCACTTGCAGCATGGTCGAACGAAAACGGCGTGGCCCTCGAAACACATTCGTGGGAGAGCGAACACGTGCTTCATGAGCGCAGGGTCACGATGATGTTGGTCGGGCGGTCCCCGGGTAGAAGCCCGGGGCTTAAGCCCCGCGAAACAACGCCTCGATATGAAGTGGGCTTCAGTCCTGGGAATTTCTCCGGTCGCCGACTCCGGCATTCAGGCGTTTATCAGATGGCCTGATAGCCTGTAGAATCGCGAAAGGGGTCAGGATGGCTAATCCAGCCCAACAACCCGGCCACGAGTCCGGCATCCCGCTCGGACGCATCTTCGACATTCCCATCTTCCTCGACGTCAGTTGGTTCATCCTCTTCCTGCTGATCGCCGTCACCTTGGCCATCCAGTTCCGTTCGCAGCATCCTCACTGGACCACCGGCCAGCAATGGACTCTCGGCGTCGTCACCAGCCTGCTCTTCCTTGCTTCGCTCTTGTTCCATGAGCTCAGTCACAGCGTCATGGCGAAGCACTACAAAATCCCGGTCCTGTCCATTACGTTGTTTGTTTTCGGCGGGCTCTCGCGCATCGCTCGCGATCCGGCCAACGCCAAACAGGAATTCAACGTCGCCATCGCGGGTCCGCTTTCGAGCTTCTTTCTGGCTGGATTCTTCTGGCTGCTCTGGCGTTACGCTTCGGCCGGCGAGATGGTGCACACCGCCTCTTACTGGCTGGCGTGGTCCAACGGCCTCCTCGCGCTGTTCAATCTTCTTCCGGGATTTCCGCTCGACGGCGGGCGCGTTCTCCGCGGTATTGTCTGGGGCCTGACCAAGGATTTTACGCGGGCCACGCGCGTCGCCGCGATGTCAGGCAAGTTTTTCGCGTACGCCATGATCGCCATCGGCCTCTGGCAGGCGCTCAACGGCAACTGGGTTGGCGGGCTCTGGCTCGCCTTCATCGGCTGGTTTCTGCTCTCCGCGGCGCAGGAGAGCTATGCCCATGTGGCTTTGCGCAACATGCTTTCCGGCGTTCGCGCCCAGGACGTCATGACCACCGACGTTCCCACCGTTCCGCGCGACATGTCCATCGAAGAATACGTTCAGGAAGTCTTCCGAACCGGCCGCCGCTGCCATGTCGTTGTCGCTGGTAACGAGCCCGTCGGTCTCATCACCTTGGCCATCGCCCGTTCCGTCACTCGCGACGAATGGCAAAGTCTCTCCGTTCAGGCCGAGATGCTGCCGGCGGACAAAATCCACTGGGCGGCTCCCGAAGAACCGGCTCTCGGCGTCTTGCAGCGCATGCAAACTCAAGACATCAACCAGATGCCCGTCATTTCCGACCATCACATCGTCGGCATGATCTCCCGCGACACCATCCTCCGTGTCCTCCAGACCCGCCTCCAGGTCAGCCACTCCGCGTAAGAAGGGCCTTTGCCGTTCACTCGCTCCCGCGTTTGAAGCGCCGGCGTCCCAACGCGCGTAGGGCGCGTCTCAGCCTGCCTGCCGTGGCGGGACCCGCCCGCTAAAACCTTCAGCCTTTAGGCCTGCTCAATAAATATCTGAAACTCCCTGACAATTCGCCCGGGCACTTCGTCTTCCGCCTTCTTCCCCAATAAATCGTGCCCGCTGCCCTCCACCTCCACAATCGCGTGCGGCGGACGAATCAGTTCAAGCGCCGCTTTCATTTCCGCGATCGAACCGAATGGATCGCGCGTGCCTTGAACGAAAAACGCCGGTCGCTCGATCTTCGGGAAATGCGCCGTGCGAAGTTGATCCGTCTTTCGCGGAGGGTGCAGCGGATAAGACAGCAGCAGCAAGCCATCCGCGAGCTGCGGCGCCTCCGCGATCAGCATGGACGCCTGCCGTCCGCCATACGAGTGCCCGCCCGGAAAGATGCGCCCGTGCACCTTCTCCTTCATCACCTCGATGGCCCGCCGGATTCCCTCGCGATCCCGCGCCGCGCTCCCAAATCGTGGCGGCCCATGCGGCCGCTCCTGGCGAAAAGGCAAATCGAAACGCAGCGCCGTGAACCCCTCCGCCTCGAACGCCTCCGCCACGGCGACCAGCAGTTTCGACTCGCAATTCGCGCCCGCCCCGTGCGTCAACAGAACGCCATCGCCGTTCGCGCGCGCCGGCTCATGCCACCACCCGCGCACCGCAACATCGCCTCTCCGTTCCTCAACTCGCGTGGTCATGATCTGCCACCGCCGTAGGCGCCACCGTACTTAGCCCTTGCCATCCCGGAGGGGCGGGTCTCAGCCAGCTCTCCGTGGCGAGACCTGCCCTCCGCTCCTCTTCTACAGCTTCCCACAGCCTTTTAGCCCCTGAACGCCCTTTTCATATATATTTCAGGCAAATGCTCCAGGTTCGGAGAGATGTCGATGCGCGTTCTGATCGTTGAAGATGATCGCAGCATGGCCGAGTTGCTCCAAAAAGGACTCCAGGAAGAAAACCATGTCGTCAGCGTCGCGCACGACGGGCTCGAAGGCCTCGACCTTAGCGAATCCTACCAGTTCGACGTAATCGTCCTCGACTGGATGCTGCCCCGCGTCGACGGTCTCGAGCTCGCTCGCCGCCTGCGCAAGAGCGGTCGCACCATGCCTATCCTGATGCTCACCGCGCGCGACGCCGTCCCCGACATCGTGAAAGGCCTCGATGCCGGCGCCGACGACTACCTCACCAAGCCGTTCTCGTTCTCCGAATTCCTCGCGCGCCTCCGCGCCTTGGCTCGCCGTCCCGCCGCAGCGCAGAGCAACCGGCTCGAAACGGCCGATCTGACGCTCGACATGGGAACCCGCCGCGTATTCCGCGGGCGCCAGGAAATTCATCTCACGCAAACCGAGTACCGCCTGCTCGAATTCCTCATGCGACGCTCGGGCAGCGTCGCTTCTCGCCGCGCGATCATCGAAGCCGTCTGGGGCCTCAATGCCGAAGTGGAAGAGAATACCCTCGACGCTTTCGTGCGCCTGCTTCGCAGCAAGGTCGACAATAAGCAAAAACAGCGCCTGATCCACACCGTGCGCGGCTTCGGCTACTGTGTGCGTCCGGAGGCGGCGGAGTGAAATCCCTCTCCATCGGCGCGCGGCTCACCGCCTGGTATTCGCTGATGCTGGCTCTCTCTCTCGGTCTTTTCGGTGCGTTCGCCTATTTCGCCATGCGCCACAGCATTCGCGCCACCGTCGATTCGGAACTCGCGCAGCGCCTCCAGGCCGTTCGCGACATCATCAAGGACGACGCGCCTCATGGCGTCGCCGCCTTGCAGGACGAGTTCGGCGAGCTGGTCGACAGCGAAGGCGCCGGCGCTCGTCTGCGCGTCTCCTATCAGCGCGGTTCGATCATCTACTCGTCCGCGGGTATTCGCGACGGCATTCAGCCCAAGCGTTCCCAGGAGTCTTCGCGTCCGTTTAACGCGAAAATCGCGGGCGCTCGTTTCCGTCTGCTGCGTCAAACCGCCAAAATCGGAGGCGCCGATTACGACATCGAAGTCGGCGCCTCCACTCAGCAGTTCGACCGTTCCCTCGAGCGCTTTCGCGAACTGCTCTACGCCCTCGCTCCTGCGTTCCTGATTATCGCTGCGCTCGGCGGACTCCTGCTCAGCCGCCGCGCGCTCGCCCCGGTCGACCAGATCACCCACGCCGCCCGCAGCATTGGCGCGCAGGATCTCTCTCGCCGTCTGCAGGTCCCGCGCACGGGCGACGAACTCGAACGCCTGGCCGCCACGCTCAACGAAATGCTCGCGCGCCTCGAAGCCGCCTTTCAGCGCGTCACTCAGTTCACCGCCGACGCCTCGCACGAGCTCCGGACTCCCGTTTCCGTCATGCGCACCAATGCGGAAATCGCCCTGCGCAAGCCGCGCTCCGAATCCGAGTATCGCGACACCCTGTCGCGCATACTCGACGAATCGGAAAAAGTTTCGCGCATGATCGAGCAGTTGCTTCTTCTCGCTCGCGCGGATTCCGCCTCCGGCCTGCTCTCCATGATGCGCAACGATATGGTCGCCGCGATGCAGAACGCCTGCCGCGAAGCGCGCGTCCTGGCCGAAGCGAAACATCTCGCCTTCACCGCGTCTCTTCCCGCCTCTCCCATCTGGGTGCAGGGAGACTCCGCCTCGCTCGAACGCCTTTTCATGATCCTGCTCGACAACGCCGTGAAATACACCGAGAGCGGCGGACAAATCGACGTTCGCCTTGCTTCGGATGACGGCTTCGCTGTCGCCGGCATTCGCGATACAGGCGCCGGTATCGCGCCGGAAGACACCGCTCGCGTATTCGACCGCTTCTATCGCGCCGACCGCGCCCGCTCCCGCGAATCCGGCGGCACGGGCCTCGGCCTCGCCATCGGCAAGTGGATCGCCGAAGCACATCGCGGCGAAATCCGCGTCGACAGTACGCTTGGCAAAGGCTCAACCTTCCTCGTCCGCATCCCGCTCTCCCGCGACTGATTCGCGTGCGCTTCTATGACGCTATCTCGCGGTTCCTCTGAAGGGTTCGTAGGGGCGGGTTTCAAACCCGCCCATTTGCGGCCCAGAAAGCGCCCGAGGCGCGATTGTAATTAGCCGGCATCGCAACCCAGCCTGCCGCAGGCTGGCTGAGTGGAGTGCCGGGAAACGAAGACCTAACCAACCCCCAGAGCCGCAGAAGTCCCGGAGGGACGGTTGACCTCTACACCTCTATTACATCGCCAGCGAGTTTCCCGCATCCGCCATCCGTTTCCCGCATCCAAGAATCGCCGCTTGCACTCCGCGAGTGACGCGGTCAGACTGATTGCTGCTGCACAAATTCATCGTCCTGCTTCGGAGGCGCCATGCCAATCAACGAACTGCTGATCCAGGAATTCGATCGCGAGATGACCAACACACGCAGGACGCTCGAGCGCGTCCCGGAAGAGAAGTGGAACTGGAAGCCGGCGGAAAAGTCGGGAACGCTCGGCTGGCTCGCGGGCCATATCGCAACTTTGCCTGGCTTCGGCGCCGTCATCGTCAAGACTCCCGGGCTCGAAGTGGGCGGCGCGAATTTTCCTCGCGTCGAGAAGCATGGAATGTTGATCGATACCTTCGACCGCGCCGTCCAGGACACGCGCAAGGCGCTTTCAGGGCTCACCGACGATCAGCTTAAGGAAAATTGGACGCTCACCAACCAGGGCAAGACAATCTTCACCCTCCCGCGCTACCACGCCCTCCGCGCCATGTGCTTCAATCACATCATCCACCATCGCGCCCAGTTGACGGTCTACCTCCGCCTCCTCGGCGTCCCCGTCCCCGGACTCTACGGCCCCTCCGCCGACGAATCCGTCCTCTAGCAGGGCGCTGAAAAAGTCGAACGGCAGCTTCAGGGGTTAAAACCCCTGATACAAAACGCCCACTTACGGCGGGGT
>DATGHM010000099.1:0-7822 GCA_035307985.1 Candidatus Acidiferrales bacterium | reverse complement strand
TGGCTGCAGAGCTCGATCACGGCGCCGACGTACTCCTTGGGGACGATCACCTGCGCCTTGATGTAGGGCTCTTCGATCTCCTCGGCGGAAGCCGGCATGTCGGAGGGCGTGTGCACCTCGAGCCACGCGCTCGAGTTCGCCGCGCGCACGCGGTAGGCGACGGTTGGCGCCGTCACGAGCAGGTCGAGGTCGAACTCGCGCTCGAGCCGCTCGCGCACGATCTCCATGTGCAGCAGGCCGAGGAAGCCGCAGCGGAAGCCGAATCCGAGCGCTACCGAATTCTCGGGTTCGTAGAAAAACGCGGCGTCGTTCAACTGCAATTTCCCGAGTGCGTCGCGCAGGAGCTCGTAATCGGTGGCGTTGACGGGAAACAGGCCGGCAAAGACCATCGGCTTGATGGCCTCGAAGCCGGGGAGCGGCGCGGCGGGACGATCAGCTTCGATCACGGTGTCGCCCATGCGAGCGTCGGCCACCCGCTTGATATTGGCCACGATAAACCCGACGTCGCCGGCGGCAAGCTCGTCGAGAACAACCGGTTTGGGCGTGAGCGCTCCGAGGGCCTCCACCTCATAGACTTCCGCGTTCGCACACAGTCGAATCTTCATGCGCGGCGCGATGCGGCCCTCCATCACGCGCACCAGAACGACGGCACCGCGATAAATGTCGAACCAGGAGTCAAAAATCAGCGCGCGCAACGGCGCGTCGGAGGAGCCCTTTGGCGGCGGCACGCGCTTGACGATCGCTTCGAGAACATCCTCGACGCCCAGGCCGCTCTTCGCGCTGATCAGGAGCGCGTCTTCAGCGGGAATCGCGAGTACGTTTTCGATCTGCTCCCTCGAGCGCTCCGGCTGTGCGGCCGGCAAGTCGATCTTGTTGATGACAGGAATGATTTCGAGATTGTGGCTCGAGGCGAGAAACGCGTTGGCCACGGTCTGCGCCTCGACGCCCTGGCTTGCGTCGACGATCAGCAGCGCGCCCTCGCAAGCGGAAAGCGCGCGCGAAACTTCGTAGGAAAAATCGACGTGGCCGGGTGTGTCGATCAGGTTGAGTTGATATTCGTTGCCGTCGCGGGCCGTGTAATGCAGGCGAATGCTCTTCGCTTTAATCGTGATGCCGCGCTCGCGTTCGAGGTCCATCGAGTCGAGCACCTGCGCGCTCATTTCGCGCTGGCTGAGCGCGCCGGTCAACTCGAGCAGGCGATCGGCCAGCGTCGATTTGCCGTGATCGATATGCGCGATGATGCAGAAATTGCGGATGAACTGCGGATCCATCTATTTCCTGAGTTACTCCCGATCCTTCAGCTTGAGCCTGTGCTTGTTCTCTTCGAGGAAGGCGCGGAGACCATCGGCGGAATCGAGCAGACGAATCCACTGCTCGTAATAGAGCGTGACCGGAAAGCGGCCGAGCCCGTAGACGCTGACGCCGCCCTTTTCTCCGACACGGAACTCAAGGGTCCCTCGTTTTCTGCCGCCGACCTGCTTTTCGAGATCCGCGATGCGAGCCAGCAACTCTTCCTTGCTTTCCTCCGGCATGTTTCTCCTCCCCGAGGCGGCCTGAGTCGGCTGTCTCGATCCGCCACACAAGCTCATTCAAAGTGTGCAGACAATCGTATCAGTATAGTCGCTCGGATTGCCAACCATAAGGACCCGGGGTCGAGATTCGGCGCCACCGCAAGAGGCTGTGCAGGCCCGGGATAGGATGAAAGATTGCCTGAGAGAGGGTGTTATCGTAGGCTTTAGCGGGTTTTTGACCGCCCCAGGGCGGTAGAGCGCCAGTTTCTGGCGAGTGCACGCTGAAATGGTGGGTGCTTTCGCCTTGTCTGCAGGCGGCGAGAGAAATATGGGAGCGGCCCGGGAAGTGGCGCAGCTGAGGCCCGTTCGCGCGATTCTAACCATGACGTCTGCTGCCCGTTGAATTTTCCGCGCAAGGGAACGGAGTTCACAGGGTTAATGAGTCTCTTCGAAAAAGTACGCAGAAAAAGATCGAAGATTCTCGCCATTGTCGGGTACATCCTGGCCGTACTGAGTCTGGTGTGGGTCCTGCACGACTTCCACATCGTGAAATCGTTGCGCCAAATGGCCAACGTCAACTGGAGCTGGGTTCTGCTGGGCATGACGTTTGACGTGATCAGCTATCTGGTCCAGGCGCTGCGATGGAAGTTTCTGCTGACTCCCTTCGCTCGAGTACGGCTGACGCGCATGACCCGCGCCGTTTTCGCGGGACTGTTTGCAAATCTTGTTTTTCCCCTGAGGCCCGGCGAGTTCCTGCGCAGCTATCTGATCTCCAACCAGGAGGAGATTACGCTGGGCCGCGTGTTGGGATCCGTCGGCGTCGAGCGGCTGATTGATCTGGTGATCGCGACGGCTTCGCTGGGCGTCGTCTCGCTGTTTGTCGAGCTGCCCCAGCGTTTCAAACGCGCCGCCGACATTCTGGGGATCGTGACTCTGGCATTGGTGGCGATCATCGTCGCGCTGATCTTGTACCTGGAATTCAAGCTGGGAGCCAATCAAGAGATCCCAACCAGCAAGACACACATACCCGGAAAAATCCTGCGCGCCCTCACGGGTTTGCATGCGATGGGCACTGCGCCGAGCTTTTACCCGGCCGTGTTGACGTCGATTGCCATGCCCGTTTTCCAAGTCCTCGCATTGTGGGCCATGGTGAGGTCGTACGGTTTAGGACTCTCGTTCATGGCATGTGTCGTGGTGTTGCTGGTGATCAATCTTGGCGTGTCTCTGCCTAACGCTCCGGCTAACGTCGGGTCGTACCAATTTTTCTGCGTCCTCGGAGTGAGCGTCTTTGGCGTAGAGAAAACTACGGCCGCCGGCTTTTCGTTTTTCGCGTGGTTTGCGCTCACGGTTCCGTTCATTTTCCTGGGGTTCGCGGCGCTGGTACAGAGCGGGATGACGTTGCGCACCATGCGCGAGAGGATGTCAGGAATTTCGGGAGAGGTTTCGCGGTCCGGCGTCGGTTCATGAAGGAAGCGATTGGGAGATGCGATCTCGCCCGGCAGGCCGAGACGAGCGTAGCCGGCGTTAGGCTTTGGCGCGCCGGAGCGAACTTCGATTTGAGCGAGGCGGCACGCTCCGTATATATTGTTTCTTACGTCCCCGCGCGCCGGTATCCCACGCGCTGCCCGCGTCCTGCGGCTCCCCGCCGCTGAGGGCAGAGATGGGAAGCTGCCTCACGCCCGCGGACGCTGAAAGAACGGCATGGCCTCAGAAATCACTAAACACCTCGAACGAGCGCGGCGCAGTCTCGAAAAGAACAAGCTTCGGGAGGCACTCGCCGAATATCAGGCTGTCCTGGCGGAGATGCCTGCCAACCAGGAAGCCATTCAGGCCCTCCCCGACCTCTACACGCGATTAGGCGATCCGTCCAAAGCCGCCCATTATTACGGGATTCAGTTCGATAAGCTGCTGGATTCCGCCGATACAGCAAGGGCAACGGCAATCTTCACGCGGTTCCTGCGGCAGTTCCCGCAGCCGCCCGACCGCCTGATGCGCTATGCCATGCTCCTGCAGAAGCAGAACCGCCCGAGCGAGGCCATCGAGCAATTTCAGGCCGCCGCAGGCGTGTTTCAGCAGCAACAGCGTGAAGTGGAAGCGCTGGCTTGCTATGAAAGCATCGCGCTGCTCGATCCCGAGAATCCGGCGCGTCATTTTGGACTCGCAGAATTCGCGGCGAAGCTGGGCCATGTCGACCTCGCGACGCGAAGTTACGTCCGGGCCGGCCAGTTGATCCTGGCGGGAGGCGCGCTTGACGAGGCTCTCGAATACTTCGGCCGCGCCCACGAACTTTCCCCGGACGACCGGAGCTGTGCTTTGCTGTACGCGGAAGCACGCCTCCGCAGGGACGACACGGAAGGCGCCGTACGGCTGCTCACTCCCTTTTCTCCGAATGCCAAAGACACCACATTTCTGGCTCTCTTTGGCGAGGCGCTCCTGCGCACCAAGCGGCTCGACCAGGCGCGCGGCGTATTCGAAGCCTACTACAAGGAAAAACCAGACGGTTTCGAGAAACTGTTTGAACTTGCCGGAGCCTATGCAGCCGCGGGACAGGACGAACAAGCCGCCGCGATTCTCTTCCAGACGAAGGACTGGATGCGCGGCGTTCGCAAGGAAGTTGAGCTTTCCGCGCAGATGGATCGGATCTCCGCCGCGTATCCGAATTCGCTCCGCATCGCGGAGGCCGTGGCGAAAATCTGCGAGGAACTGAATCGCGAGGCGAAATATTTCGACGCTCTCGTTCGATTGTTCGATCTCTATCTTCAGGCGGGCCGCGTCAAAGAGGCTTGCGATGCGCTCGACCGGCTGGTTGATATCGACCCGTACGACTATCGCAATCACGAGCGGATCGAGAGACTCCAGGGCAAAGCCGATCCCGGTTTTCTGCAGAGCATCGTGGGACGCGCCGCGAAGGCTGCGACCGTCTCACCCCGCACGGGCGGCGGCTTTTCGGGCGCCGGCGCTGAACCCGGCGCAACGGCTGCCGTCTCCGACGAGCAACGCAAGGAACAAGCCTTGGAAGACCTGATCGTGCAGGTCGAGATTTTCCTGCAGTACGGACTGCAGACCAAAGCGGTCGAGCGGCTCGAAAAAATCGCGGAGCTTTTTCCGGGTGAAGGGGAAACGAACGAGCGGTTGCGAGCCGTGTATGAACGCGCGAACTGGTGGCCGAAGGGAGAACCCCGCAGAATCGCGCCCATATCGTCAGGCGCGGCTGGTCCCGGGTCGGCATCGTCCGGTGCTCCCGCCGAGGGCGCGACAGCATCAAGCGTTCCCAGCACTTCCGCGGCGGAAATGCACCGCGATCTGACGGCCATCGCTGAGATCAACCGGCTGATGTACCGTCAAGCTACGCCCCAGGAAGTGCTCGCGACGACGGCCGCTGAGATCGGCAAGTACCTCGGAGTGGCGCGCTGCCTTGTCGCGGTTGGCGCGTCGACGGAGGCGGGCCAGGCCACCGCCGAATATTCCTCGCCAGGCTTGTCTGCAGCGACCGCCGCGCGCGTCGCTTCCATCGCATCGCTTGTTTCCACCTCGGTTCCGGATTCGCTCGGCGGCGTCGAGTTGAACGCCTCCTCCCTTCCTGCGCTGGCCGAACTGAGCATGGAGTCCGCCCTCGGAGTGATCCTCACGAACAAGGATACCCAATCGTCCGTGGGAGCGCTGGTTGTTGCGGACTCGAAAGCGCGCGTGTGGAAAGCGAACGAAACATTCTTTCTACAGGCGGTTGGCGATCAGCTCTTGATTTCCGTGAATCACACGCGCTTGCGCTCGCTGGTTCGATCGCTTTCGGTCGCCGACGAAAAGACGGGCATCCTGAACCGCAGCGCGTACCTCGATTGTCTGCTTGCGGAAGCGAACCGCGCGCGTTCGCAGGGAACGTCGCTGTCGTTGATCATCCTGCAAGCCGACCGCGGCGGTGAGTTGCTGAGGCAGCACGGCGAAGCGGCTATAGAAAGCTATGCCGACGAACTCGCCCGGGCGCTGGCGTCGTCGATTCGCCAGACCGATCTGATCGTCAAGTACACGGCCTGGTCGCTCGCTTTCGTCCTTCCGAGCACTTCGCTCGAAAATGCTCAGGCCCTCGCGGAGAAATTGCGGCAGGTGGCAGCAGCCGTCCGGCCGTCGTGGGGAAAGGATCTCACCGTGAGCGCCGTGGCCGCCGAGTCGGCTTCCCGCCCGGGAGATGAAACCGAGGATCGCGTCACCGAAATCATCAATCGAGCCGAATTCGGTCTCGATGAGGCGCGCCAGCGCGGCGGTGATACGCTCGTGGCGCTATCGACACCTTAAGCGAGTAAATTCAGTCGCGGGGCGGCTCTTGCCTCGCCCGCTTCAATTCCGGAGGTGGATCATGTTCGTAAACGACGTCGTCATTCTCGCGGGGGCGCGCACTCCGATGACGCGTTACATGGGGGCCTTCGATTCGACCACCGCAATCGATCTGGCAGCCGCGGCCGCGCGCGAGGCGATTCGACGATCCGGAGTTGGCGCTTCTGAGTTCGACCACGTTATTTTCGGCAACGTGATGCAGACCAGTGCCGACGCCCTGTATGGCGCACGCCACGTCGGCTTGAAAGCGGGGTTGGCCGAGGAAGTGCCCGCCGTGACGGTGAACCGGCTTTGCGGCTCCGGGATCGAGGCGATCAGCCAGGCTGCGCATCGCGTCCTGCTCGACGAAGCGAAAGTTGTGCTTGCGGGAGGAACGGAAAATATGTCGCAGGCGCCCCACGTGATTCGCGGCGCGCGGTCGGGCTTCAGGCTGGGAGAAGGAAAGCTCGAAGATTCGCTGGCGTCCGGGCTCTTCGATACCTATTGCGGCTTCAGCATGTCCGAAACCGCCGAAAATCTCGCTGCCGAGCAAGGCATCACGCGCGAGGCGTGCGACGAGTACGCGCTTCGCAGCCAGCATGCCGCCGAAGCTGCTTTTCGAGCGTGCCGGATGAAAGAGGAGATCGTTCCGGTCGAAGTGAAGAAAGGCAAGAAGACGATCACCGTTTCGGAAGACGATCACCGCCGGCCGGACACCACGCTGGAGATTCTTCGAGCGCTCCCGCCGGCATTCCGCAAAGACGGGATCGTCACCGCCGGAAACGCAAGCGGCATTGTCGACGGGGCCGCGGCCGTCGTCGTGACGCACGCGAAAATGGCCAAGGAGCGGGGCTGGAAACCGCTGGGCCGAATCGTTTCGTGGGCCGCGGTCGGCGTTCCGCCGCGCATCATGGGGATTGGACCGGTTCCGGCAATCAAGAAGGCGCTGGCACTGGCGAATTTGAAACTCGATCAAATCGACTTGATCGAAGTGAACGAGGCATTCGCGGCACAGTATCTCGCGGTCGAAAAGCTTCTCGGCCTCGACCGCGAGAAAACCAATGTCAACGGCGGCGCGATCGCGGTGGGCCATCCGCTTGGCGCAACAGGCACGCGGTTGGTGCTGACGCTGCTTCTCGAACTGCGCAGGCGCGGCGCGCGTTATGGAATCGCCAGCGCCTGCATCGGCGGTGGCCAGGGTATCGCTATGGTCGTGGAATCCGCCGCCCAGGCATAGGCACCGGCGCGACGTGCGCTATCGGCGAGGTGAGCGCGGCGAGTTTGGACTACTCGTTGCTGTGCTTTTCCTTACCGCGTGAGTCGTAAACCACCGGCGCAGCGGTCCACCGGCTTCCGGTAGGATAGACGTTGATGCACCATAAATGCTGCAGACCCTTTGCCTGATTCCACCACACAACACCGAAACCAAAAAGTTCGCCGGCCGGCATCTTGGAATGGTAATCCTCAAGCAGCGTGAATCCTCCGGGACCTGCTCGAAAAGTCTGTTCTCCGACGCCAATTCCCCCGGCCGGGGTCAGATAGGCGTGCTCGTATTGCTCGTGCGTCGACCATGTTCCATCAAGCGTATTGATCAATTCCTGAATCACCGCAGCCGGATGCACCGGGCTTATGTCGATGCTCTGCCCCGCCGGCGGTGGATCATCGGGCTTGACCAGTGACGGAGCGTCCGTTTTCGCACTTCCCGTTCGCGCTCCTCCGACGCAGATTCCCACCGCAAGCAGGCTCAAACCGACTCGGTTCATCATCACCTCTCCGCTCTTTTTCGTGAGCTTCTATTTTGAATTGATGAGTGGCGAGCAGTGTAAAGAAGGATGCAGCCTTTGACGAGCGTTTATTCCTGGTGTCGCCGCAAAATGAGAATGTCCGGTTTGTGCAAAGTAGAAATGTCCGGTTTCATCCTGGGTGGGAGGCGGGATGGAAACGGAGCGGATGGAGTTGAGCGCGAGAGAGCGGGAGCGGTTGAAGGTGCTGCAACAAGTGGA
>DATGHM010000098.1:0-15674 GCA_035307985.1 Candidatus Acidiferrales bacterium | reverse complement strand
CTCCGCTTCGCCCTAGACGCTCCGCCCTTCGGGCTCCGCAGGGCTGCGCTCCAGGCCAAGCCAACGACAAGAAACTACGAAACCGAAAGGGGACACTTCTGACGAGGTAAGCAAGGGGACATTTCTAACGAGGTTTGACACACCCGGGTCCCAACGTTGACAAATTGAAGCGTGGGTGGGAGAGTCTAGCGCACCATGAACCCTCCCTCCGCGCTCATTCTCGCGTTCCTCATCGGGGTATTTGTGGGCCTCCGTTCCCTGACGCCACCTGCAGTAACCGCCTGGGGTGCGCACGCCAAATGGCTGAAACTGCCAACGCCGATTCTCTCCTGGCTCGACACGATGCCGGCCGCGATCATTTTCAGCGTCCTCGCGCTGGCTGAAATCATCAACGATAAGCTGCCGAGGACTCCTCCGCGCACGGCGCTTCCCGGCCTTGTGGTGCGGATCATGATGGGCGGCTTTACGGGCGCGTGCCTGACGGCGGCGAATGGAGGCGCCATTCTGGGCACCGTTTGTGGAATTGCCGGTGCGCTTGTGGGAACCTTTGGCGGCTACCAGGCGCGCACTCGGCTGGTGAAGGCGCTCGGCGTCCCCGACTACGTCATCGCCGTACTTGAAGACCTTGTCGCCATTGCCGGCTCGTTCTGGGTCGTTTCCCGATTCTAATTTCCCGCCCTACAGGTTAGATTATTCTTGAGCTCCCCCGCGAGGTGCGCATGGCTTCCTCTCAACACTACGACGCAATTGTGATCGGCTCGGGCCAGGCGGGAACGCCGCTCTGCCACGCGCTTGCACAAGCGGGATTGCGCACGGCCCTCGTGGAGCGCGAGCATGTGGGCGGCACCTGCATCAACGAAGGATGCACGCCGACAAAAACAATGGTGGCGAGCGGCCGGGTAGCGTATCTCGCTCGTCGCGGCCCGGACTACGGCGTGAAGACCGGTGCGATTCGGATCGCGATGGAGCGCATAAGAAAGCGCAAGCGCGACATCGTGAAGCAGTTTCGAAGCGGAAGCGGAAGTCGCATTAAGAAAACCAAGGGTCTCGATCTGACCTACGGAACGGCCGCGTTCACAGATCCGAGATCCGTCGCCGTGGAGTTGCGGAACGGCGAGATGCAGGTGTTGACCGCGGAGAGATTCTTTATCAACGCGGGATGCCGGCCCTCGGTTCCTGCGTTGGATGGACTCGACCAAATCCCATATCTGGACAGCACGTCGATCATGGAGCTGGCGCAGGTGCCGAAGCATCTCTTGGTTCTGGGCGGCGGGTACGTCGGCCTCGAGTTTGGGCAACTGTTTCGGAGGCTTGGCAGCCGCGTGACGATCGTGCAGAGTGGTCCACGGCTCCTGGCGCGTGAGGACGCAGACATCGCGGATGCAGTTGTCGGAATCTTGAAGGAAGACGGCATCCAGGTTCTCCTGAACTCGCGGGCCGAGAAGGTGTCACGGCCGCGCTCGAAGATTTCGCTAAAGGTGCGCGCGGGTGGAAAGTCGCGCGCAATCGAGGGCACCCACTTGCTGGTCGCCACGGGGCGCGCGCCGAACTCCGACACGCTCAATCTCGGAGCCGCAGGCATAGCTACCGACGAACGTGGATTCATTCGCGTGAACGACAAACTGGAGACCAGCACGCCCGGCATTTTCGCCCTGGGGGACATCAAGGGCGGTCCCGCGTTCACGCATATTTCGTACGACGATTTCCGTGTCATTCGCACCAACCTGATCGAGAAAGGCAGCGCGACAATCGCAAACCGCTTGGTTCCCTACACTGTCTTCATCGACCCGCAGCTCGGGCGCGTGGGGTTGACGGAGGAGCAAGCAGGGAAGCAGGGACGAGCCGTTCGCGTCGCGAAGATGCCGATGAGCTACGTCGCTCGCGCCGTAGAGGTTGATGAAACGCGCGGCTTCATGAAGGCCATTGTGGACGCCACATCCGGCCAGATTCTGGGAGCCGCGGTGCTCGGAATTGAAGGCGGAGAAATCATGGCCCAGATTCAGGTGGCCATGATGGGACAACTGCCATACACCATTCTAAAGGAAAGCGTTTTCGCCCATCCCACGCTTGCGGAATCCCTGAATAATCTATTTGCTAATTTCCAAAGCTAGCTCTCCCGGACAGGTCTTCGCTTTGCAAACCCGCTTCTTTCGACTGCCAACGGCCAGGCTTCGAGAGGACGACGATTGTAAACCGTTCCACTAGCCTGCGTGCGCAGCCTTTTGTGCCGCCGCCTGGAACGCTTTGCACTGACAGAAAATGCGATCAGGGGCATTCTTCTTCTTGTTGGCGTCCGGATTGGGCTTCGAGGCGGTACAGCCGTACGTTCGGTGCGTCGAGTGGAAATGTCCGCAAATGCAAATTTCGTCACGCGCCATGTGTCCCCCACTCGCGAAGTCTAGGCCACAACCACTTCCGCGCCAATCGGGTAATTCACTTAGACATCAGTACGTTCGCTTGTTCGGTAGTTTTGCAGGCTATTATGAGACCGCCCTCTTCCAAAAGCGCAAGTGGCATGCGGCGATCTCCGGTTGCTCCAAGCCGCCGCGGGCGTCGGCAAGCAGAATATAAAGTATAAAAGAACGTTCCCCTCCGATGAACGAGGATGGTATCGTCACGCCGGGCGCCCCGGAGGGTCCCGCTCGTGCTTCACGAGCAGCGAGATAGGGAGGATAACGATGAAGAATCGGCTCACGCGACGCGACTTGCTGAAATCCGGCTTGGTTGCCGGCGCATCGTCTCTGGTACTTTCCGGCACCGATATCGACGCGGAAGGAACAGAAACACCGCCCGGCGCAAACGCTCCCTTAGCGCAATCCCCCGCCATCCCGCCCGACGGGACGATCCTTCCTTTGACCTCTACAAGCGACGTCTATATTCCTCCCCGGGGAGAAAGCCTCTTCAAGTTCAGCTTTGATTTTCCCGAACCATCGGTTTCCTTTGACGGGATGCTCTTCTCGTTCCGTCTTTATACCTTCGAGAACGCCTACGGCCTCGATCGCGGCCACCTGACCGTCGAGAAGGCCGCGGATGGAATGACGCTGCATTGCTCCCAATTCGTGTGGGCGGGCGGACAGGAACATGTTCCCGGCACTCTGACCGCGCGCCTTCGCAAGAGCGGTGACTTTGTTGAGTGGGATGTCTCGGCGGAAATGGATCAGCCGATCAAGTCCATTACGGCGATCGTACGAGGGGTACCGCGCGGGAAGATTTCTCCTGGCAGCGAGGGCTTTTTCGATCCGAAAGACAATGAACTGCTCATCGGTTATCCTTTCGGGGGTGGAGACCATCACGGCGCGATCAGCGTGGATTCTCCGGTCGCCGTGATTCAAGCGGACGATCAGGAATTTTTCCTGCTGTCGGTGCTCCTGGATAACGTGCGCGCGAACCGCATCTATCTTCAGCCCGGAGCAAACGGATATCGCGTTGAGCTGGTCTACGAGCAAGGAGGGTGGGAGAAGAGCAATCGAGTGCAGAGCCCCACGTGGCGCGCGGGCCGCACTCGAACCGCGGAAGATGCTTATCAACAGCACTTCAGCCGAGTGGCGCAGGCATTCAGCATACCCAGTTGGGAACAGCGTCAGGATGTCCCGCCGTGGTTTCGCGATATCGCACTCGTCCTATCGATCCACGGCATGCATTGGACCGGCTACATCTTCAATGATTTCGCGAAGGCGCTGCGCACTTTGGAGTGGGCCCGCACGCAGATCGCGGCCAACCGGGTGCTCGTCTTTCTTCCCGCATGGGACGGCCGCTACTATTGGGAGTATCCGGTCTACAAGGTAAGTTCGCGGCTCGGAGGCGACGACGGCTTCCGTACTCTCATTCAAAAGGGCCACCAAATGGGATTCCGCTTTCTGCCGATGTTCGGGATGAACAGCGCTAACGACAAGCTCGCCGATTTTTCGCGGTTCTCCGACGCCACAACGCAGGATGTGGACGGCAACGATTTCGATTTGGACTGGGTCGATTGGGACAACGACCGTCATAACGAAGGCTGGGGCAAGTATATGAACCTCGGCATCGATTCGTGGCGGAATTGGCTCTCCGACCGAATTTCGGAACTCATCGAGCGATTCGACGCGGACGGCTATTTCCTGGACATTTCAGGCGGCTGGCAGAACAACACGAAAGCCGACATGCACGAAGGCACGCGACGACTGGTCGCGGACATACGCCAGAAATTTCCGCACGTGCTCCCCGTGGGTGAGTTTTCCTACGACGCGTTGTTGTCGATCCTGCCCGTATACCATGTGTTCCCTTCGCGCGGCTATCCGCCCGCGTTCCAAAAATACTGCCGGGCCTTTTATCACCTGAGCCATCCTGCACCTGGACGCGGAAGCAGCGGCGTCCACGAATCCGGCTTCGGCCGCTTCAGTCCCGAAGTGCGCAAGGGCCAACTCTCGATTCCGACAATCACTGTCGTTGACGACACGTTCGACAAGTATCGCAACGTGATGGCCGAAGTCATCGCCGGCGCAAAAGCATGGGCCGGGATTTCGTGATCGCAGGCCGGCACAAACCTCGTCGTGTCAAAAATCCGCGACAAGCCGGCGGCTCCGTTGTAATGTCCCGTAGTCAATTGCTGTGCGAAGAGCCAAACAGGATGGGATTCATGAAGAAATTGGTTCTGATCTTCGCTGTTACGTGCATTCCGTTCGTCGTTCGTGCAGCTCAGAATTCGGAGGTCACGCGTTGGGAGCACGAGGCGCAGAACGTCACGATTACGCGCGATGATTGGGGCATCGCGCACGTTCACGGCAAGACCGACGCGGATGCCGTGTTCGGCGTGGAATACGCGCAGGCCGAGGATGATTTCAATCGCGTCGAGACGAACTATATCGAAGCGCTGGGATGGAAGGCGCAGGCCGAAGGTGAAGCCGCGATTTTTGACGATCTGCGAATGAAGTTGTTCGTTGACCCTGATGCGCTCAAAGCAACGTACGCGACGAGTCCGGCGTGGCTGAAGAAGCTGACGAACGCCTTCGCGGACGGCCTGAACTTCTATCTCTACAAGCATCCCGACGTCAAGCCGCGGGTTATCACTCATTTCGAACCATGGATGGCGCTCGCTTTCAGCGAAGGAAGCATTGGGGGAGATATTTACGACGTGAATGTCGAGCGCCTCGCCGAATTTTACGGCCATGCGCCGGACGCGACGAAAAGCGTCTCTCAGGTGCTTCCGCCGCCGGAGCCGGGCGGATCGAACGGCATCGCGATCGGCCCTTCCAACTCGGCGGATCGTCACTCGTTGCTCTACATCAATCCTCACGTCTCATTCTATTTTCGAGGCGAGCTGCAGATGTCGAGCGACGAAGGGCTGGACGCGTACGGCGCGGTCACTTGGGGCCAGTTTTTCGTCTACCAGGGCTTCAATCGCACAGCCGGTTGGATGCACACGTCGAGCGGCGTGGAGAACGTCGAGGAGTTTCTCGAGACGGTCAGCCGGAAGGACGGCCATTATTACTATCGCTACGGCAATCGCGAACGGCCGGTGAAAGAGCGCTCGATCACGGTCGATTACAAAACTGCCGACGGCATGGCTCACAAGACGTTCACCGCTTATTACACGCAGCACGGCCCCGTAATCGGCCCCATCGGCGACAAGTGGGTCAGCATCAACCTCATGCAGGAGCCACTACGAGCCCTAACGCAAGACTTCACGCGCATGAAGGCCAAGGACTACGCTGCCTTCACTCAAACGATGAAGCTGCACACGAATTCCTCGAACAACACGGTATTCGCCGATTCCGAGGGTCACATCGCTTACTGGCATTCCGACTGGATTCCCCGCCGCAGCGACGCGTTCGATTGGACCAAGCCGGTCGACGGCAGCAATCCCGAAACCGCGTACCATGGACTTTTGACACTCGCCCAGACGCCGCACCTGCTCGACCCAGCCGATGGCTGGCTCTACAATTCGAACAACTGGCCATGGTCCGCGGCCGGCCCCGATAGTCCCAAGCGCGCAGATTTTCCGAAATACGTGGACCGCGGTACCGAGGAGAGCGCCCGCGGCTACCACGCGCTTCGGCTGTTTACCAGCCATCGTGACTGGACGCCGAAGTCGCTCACCGCAGCGGGATTCGACAGCTACTTGCCAGCGTTCGCAACCATGATTCCGGTACTGGTGAAGGCTTACGACGCCGCTCCAGCATCCGACCCGCTCAAAGACAAACTCTCGCCGCAGATCACCGTGCTTCGCAAGTGGGACTGTCGCTGGGGCGCTGATTCCGTCCCCACTTCGCTCGCCGTTTTCTGGGGTTTCGACCTCTATCACAAGCTTCCCTCAACCGCCCGCGACGCGGATACGTCGCCGGAGGATTACGTCGTTAAACGCGCTACTCCGGCGCAACTCCTTGGCTCGCTAGCCGCGGCTTCCGACCGAATGACCGCCGATTTCGGAACGTGGCAAACGCCGTGGGGCAAAATCAACCGCTTTCAGCGTCTCGACGACAGCATCCTCCATCCGCAGTTTGACGACTCCAAGCCCAGCATCGCCATACCGTTTGTTTCCTCCGCGTGGGGTTCCCTTGCGGCTTATGGTTCGCGTCCCTACCCGAACACGAAGCGCTGGTACGGAACCGTTGGCAACAGCTTCGTTTGCGTAATTGATTTTGGTCCACAGGTACATGCATGGGCCGTCACAACGGGAGGAGAAAGCGGCAACCCGGCGTCGCCGCATTTCGACGATCAGGCCCAGCGATATGCAAGCGGTAATTTGCGCGTCGTCTACTTCTATCCGTCGCAGCTCAAGGGCCACACCGAGCGCGAGTACCATCCGGGCGGCTCATGAGTTCGTTGACCCGAAGAGAAGCCAACAGATCCCGGGATTTTTTGAGGCGACCGGAAATTCGAAAAGGAGTTGCACAGCCTTATGAACAATTCAAAGAATGCTCGACGCGTGGGAATTTATAGTGTGAACGCTCTGTTTTGCGCGTTCCTGCTTGCGCTGATCCTCGCACCATTCTCTTCTGTTTCGATCGCGCAGACGAATATCACCGGACTCTGGCTCTACAAAATCCCCACCGGCGATGGGAATTACCGCGAATTGTTTCTCGACCTCAAGCAAGACGGCGAGACGGTGACCGGGAAGGTGATGTTCAGCCTAAACCGTAGCACGCCGATCAGCGACGGGAACCTGCATGACGGCAAGCTGCACTTCGTCGTCATGTTCGGCCGCCCTCCGCGGACACGTCAGCTCGTGTACGACGGAACCGTGAAAGACGATAAGCTTTTCCTGACGTCCGCATTTCCCGGTCGGCCGACGATGCAAGGAGTCGCCGAGCGCACCGACGAGAAAGCCCTGCAACCGCCTCCGCGACTTCCCCTCCCCGCGTTGCATGACGTGCCCGACAATGGTCTGGCTCGCACGCCTCCGATGGGCTGGAACAGTTGGAACAAGTTCGCGGGCAAAGTGACGGACAAGGATGTGCGCGAAATGGCCGACGCCATGGTGTCGAGCGGAATGAAGGCCGCCGGCTACACGTACATCAATATTGACGACACGTGGGAAGGCCAGCGTGACCCGGACGGCAACATCACGAGCAATCTGAAGTTTCCGGACATGAAAGCTCTGGCGGACTACGTTCATTCCAAGGGATTGAAAATCGGAATTTACTCATCGCCCGGTCCGAAGACTTGCGCCGGCTACGCGGGCAGTTACGGCCACGAGCAGCAGGACGCGGACACTTACGCCAAATGGGGTTTTGACTACCTCAAATACGACTGGTGCAGCGCGAGCGAAATCTATAAGAACGACGAAATGCGACCTGTCTATCAGAACATGGGCGACGCCCTGCTCCAGACCGGCCGGCCGATCGTCTTCAGCCTCTGCCAGTATGGCGAAGACAACGTTTGGACCTGGGGTGCCAAAGTCGGTGGCAATCTATGGCGCACCACCGACGATATCAATGATACCTGGAAGCGGATGTCCGACATTGGTTTCAGCCAGTTCGACATTGCCAAATACACGCGGCCCGGCCATTGGAACGATCCCGACATGCTCGAAATCGGCAACGGCGGCATGACCGACGAGGAATACCGCACCCACATGAGCCTATGGTCGATGCTGGCGGCACCTCTGCTTGCCGGCAACGATTTGCGCACCATGTCCGATTCGATCAAAGAAATCCTTACCAACAGCGAAGTGATTGCAATCGACCAGGATCCCGAGGGAAAGCCAGTGCGGCGAATTTCCGATCCGGCATCCACCGCCGTCGTGTTGGCGCGACCCTTGCACGGCGGCTACCTGGCCGTCGGCCTGTTCAATCGCGCCGATCAACCGCAAGCGATCACCGTGAGTTGGTCTGACGTCGGCCTTACAGAAACACCATCGCACGCGCACGATCTTTGGAAGCATGCAGATATCGCGACGTCTGGGGCGACCTACACAGCTACTGTCCCGGCGCACGGCGTCGTTCTGCTGAGGGTGACGCCGACAAAATCCGCGAGATGAGGCGCATGAGACCGAATCATGCCGACGGCATCGAGAGGATCGCTCCCGGAAGAAACGCGGGCCGCGCATTGAGACAATCGCTGCACGGGCCGCCGAGACGAAACGACTACTGCTTCGCGCCGCTTAACAGCATTTGCGTGCCGCTATCGAGATGAACGTTCCGCGTGTTCGACGTTACGATGCTCCCCTCAATAGCGTTGCTCGCCGTTGACGTGAGATTCAAACCCTGCAGACCAAAAGCGCCAGAACTGGTCGACGCGAGATGTCCGGTGGCGTCGAGTCCGCGGACGTTACCTCCCGCATAGCCCGTCGCCCGCGTTGTTTCTCCTACCGTGCCGCCCGCCATCTGTCCGGCATTCCCGGCCACTCCGCCTGGAAGTCCGGCAGCGCCTCCGGCCGTTCCGCCCGCGCTGCTCAGCAACCCGCCGCCGGTCCTTCCGCCTCCGGACGCAAGCGCGGAAGCCCCGCCGCCCATCGCCGCCTCATCGTCTCCAAGGGAAGCGGCAGTCTCAGTCGACGCCGCTGCCAGCGCTTGCACGCAAAGATGCAGGGGTACCTGTTTCCCGTTCTTCAGCGTGACGCTGTCGAAGGCCATTCCCAGCGAAGACTCCGTATTCGCCTTGGACCGAGCCTGCGCCTCCGTGACATGCCCGTGCAGCCGCGAGCCCCTCTTCAAAATCACTTTCCCGTTCTGCTTCACATCCGACGTGGTCCGTGCTTCGATCTTGTCACCCGGCTTGCACTTTCTGGCATCCAGCGGCTTCGTCAGCACCGCGTTCACCGTTGTGCCGTTGTTCAACTGAACGGCCTCTGGTCCTGCATTCGCGGAGGCCGAATTCCCGTTGGCCGCCGATGCATTCGCAGCGCGCGCACCACCTGACTTCTGCTCACCTGCGCGGCTCGACGGCTGCGTCGTTCGCGACGCGGACGCCGATGTGCTCGATTGAGCTTGCACGCCTGACTGTTCCGGTTGCGTTACCTGAGCACTCGATGACGCCGACGTCTGTGCATGAGCGGCCGTCTGCGCCTGCGCGGCCCCAGCCGATATCGCTCCCACCAACATGAAGAGTGCCAGTTTTCTCATTCGAAATCTCCCCTGAACGAGCCGCTACCCTGGTGCGGCCTCGCTCCCATAAAATCAGTTGCGATATACAGGACGACAATCCTCTCTGTGCAAACGTTCCGCCAGTTTTGAACACGCGCTTCTTCAATAACTTAGACGGAAACTGCAGTACTAAGGCCCGACGCGCGGAGGAGAAAAAAGGTAACAGGCCCGAGACATTCTTACCCGCTCCCACCCCGCGGGCAGTAGCCAACCGCAAGGCACTCACGTGTAAAATGGACAGCTCGCCGCGCCGAGTGGGTTGAAAGGAATGCTTCGCACAATTGACCATGAACAGCAAATTCGCGGTGGAAGTCTGCGTCGATTCCGTGGACTCGGCGATGGCCGCCCAGGCCGCTGGCGCCGATCGCATCGAGTTATGCGGCAATCTGCTGGAGGGCGGGACGACCCCAAGCGCGGGGTTGATCGCGCTGGTCCGGCGAAACCTGTCGATCAAGCTCCACGTGATGATCCGCCCGCGCGGCGGTGACTTCTGCTACGACGCGGGCGAACTCCGCGTCATGGAGAACGACATCACCATGGCCAAACAGCTCGGCGCGGACGGTTTGGTTTTCGGCATCCTCGATCAGGACGGCGTCATCGACGCCACGAAAACCGGCAACCTTCTGGAATTGGCCCGGCCGTTGAAAGTGACCTGTCATCGCGCGATTGACATGTCGCGCGATCTCCAAAAATCTCTGGAAGCGCTCATCGCGCTCGGGGTCGACTACGTCCTCACCTCCGGCGGAGAACAAACAGCGATTGAGGGCAGCGCCGCAATCGGGCGGCTGGTGCGCGCCGCCGGACACCGGATTTCAGTCATGGCAGCAGGCGGCATCCACGAGCGGAACGTCCGCGAATTGATTGCGAAAACGCGCGTAACGCAGATTCACGTTGGCCTGAGTGAGCGCAGCCCCGGCCCGATGAAATACCGCAATGAGAAGATTTCAATGGGGACTGTCAAGGGTCTGGAATACGACCGGTTCGGCGCCTCTGAAGAAAGGCTCAAGAGGCTCGTCGCCGCCTGTAAATTGGGGGCCTGAATCTCTTCCGACGGATCATTCAGATAGACCTGCTTTTGAGAAACGAGGTGAGGGATGCAGACAACGACGCAAGGGTCAGGCCGAAAGGGCAGCGCGAGGATGTGTCCCCTGGTCGCAGCCGCACTAGTTGTGGCAGCGGTGCCCGCCTCAATTCTAGGCACGGACCGGCCGCGCATCGAAAACGGCAAAACGGATCAGAGCGCCATGGCGGAACGTGTTCGCCAGGAATTTCTGCACGCATGGGAGGGTTACAAGCAATACGCCTGGGGACACGACGAATTGCGGCCTCTAAGTAAGAGCTACCGCGACTGGTACGGCACCTCGCTTTATATGACACCGGTCGACGCGCTCGACACGATGGTCCTGATGGGCCTGAAGAAGGAAGCCAACGAAGACCGCGAACTGATCGACAAAAATCTGTCGTTCGATAAGGAAATCTACGTTAAGAATTTCGAGATCACGATTCGCATGCTCGGCGGATTGCTCAGCAGTTATCAGCTTACGGAAGACAAGCGCCTGCTCGCGCTGGCGGAAGACCTCGGGAATCGCCTGCTGCCGGTATTCAATTCGCCGACGGGCATGCCGTACTCATACGTGAATCTGAAGACGGGCGCGGTGCGCGGCGCGGAAACGAATCCAGCAGAGGTTGGCACGCTGCTCCTGGAGTTCGGCACGCTGAGCAAACTGACAGGCAAGCCCGTGTATTACGACAAGGCCAAACGCGCTCTGGTTGAGCTGTACAACCGCCGTTCGACAATTGGACTGGTCGGGGATGGGATCAACGTCGAGACCGGCCAGTGGACGGGCGCGGACAGCAGCGTCAGCGGAGGAATCGATTCCTATTACGAATACTTGCTCAAAGCGTGGCTCCTCTTCGGCGATAAGGATTGCAAACGGATGTGGAATACGAGCATCGCGGCGCTGAATCGTTATGTCGCCGACGATGCGCCGACGGGCCTCTGGTACGGTCACGTGAACATGAACACGGGCAAACGCACGGGCACATATTTCGGCGCGCTCGACGCGTTCTTTCCCGGGGAGCTTGCGCTATCAGGCGACATACCCCGGGCGCGACGTCTCGAAGATTCTTGCTACAAAATGTGGACGATGTTCGGAATCGAGCCGGAGGCGATCAATTATTCGACGATGAAGGTCGTCTATGGCGGATACCCGCTGCGTCCCGAGATCATCGAGTCGGCATTCTATCTGCACCATTTCACGAATGATCCGCGCTATCTCCAGATGGGAAACACGTTCTTCGACAGCCTGGTGAAGTATTGCCGCACGCCGGTTGCTTACGCGGCTCTGAAAGACGTGCGGACAAAGCAGCAGGACGACGACATGGAGAGCTTCTTTCTGGCGGAGACTCTCAAGTATCTCTACCTGATCTACGCCCCCGCCAACACCGTCGACTTGTCGCACTCGGTGTTCAACACCGAGGCCCACCCGCTGCAAAAGGTCCAGTAGCGCCGGCGGTTAGCAGGCGATTCGGTCTTCGACTGACACCAATCGCGGCCTAACCGGCGCTCGATGGCGCCGTCGCTCTGATCCCAGGGGAGCGGCGGCAGCGCGCGCAGTCGAAGCTTGCCTGCCTGCACGCGCGGATCTCTCTTTAGGCTGGAGCTGCCCCACCGTCGCTGTATTCGAACGGAGAGTGTTCGGCTCCTCGCTACTCCTCGTTCCCCTCGAATTCCTGTCCCGGTGAATTCGACTCCAGCTTCAGTTCCGGCAAACCGGCGGCACGGAGCTTCGCGTTCAACTCCGGAATGTCATGCGCCTTTATGGCATCCCAGCCCTGCATGATTGGCGGCACTTCCTTCACCAGGCCACCGACGGCGGCCGTTGCCTGGCTGGTGGGCGCCACGTCCGCTTCCTGGAAAACATTCATCAGCAATAGCAGTTGCATGCGCATGGCGCCCAGTGATGGCGCCTCTTCCCCTCCGCCTCCGGGAAACCGCCGGGCCGCTCCCGCCAACTGTTCCAGTTTGTCGTCGACGGCGTTCACAGCGGCCAGGGTCTCGCCCTGCGCCTGCTTCTTGAATCCGGCAAGTTGCTTGCGCAGTTCGACGACTTGGTCGAAGGCAGGCGACACCTTCATCAGCGGCTCATACAGGTCCATCGACTCTGTGAACTGCTCCCTCAATCCCGCAAGCGGCGTCTTCACGCGCGGGTCCATTTTCAAGGTAAGCGGCTGCCTGTAGCTCTTGCCGCCCGCCGTCAGCACCACCGTATATTGCCCCGGCATCGCCCACGGCGAAGTAGGCGCTGGCGCCGTGTTGTGCGGTACAGCGGCGATTGGATAGAAAGGCGCGACGCCCGGCACTGGCGCGTAATGCACGTCCCACAGGAAACGGTGCATGCCGGGCGCATCCGAAAGCGCCTCCGATGGACGCACCCAATACGACGGAATGGAAAGGTCAGGACTGATCGACTGTGGCTTTTCTTCACTCGACCAGCGCCGCACAACTGTGCCTGCGTTGTCGCGAATTTCGAGCGTAGCGGGCGAAGACGCGGCCGATCCCAGGTAGTAGTCAATGATCGCGCCATCGGGCGGATTCTGGCCGGCGGGAAAATCCGGCGGCAGAGGCGTGTCCGGATTCGTGTCCCAGCGCACGCGGTACGTCAGTTCCGGCTTGAAAAGAAACGCGGCGCTCGACGTCGCCCGTTCGCCGAGCTGGCGCAGCGGCGTAATATCGTCGAGGATCCAGAAGCCGCGCCCGTGCGTGGCGACGGCAAGATCGTCGTTTTTGATGATCAAGTCGCGCACCGATGTGGCCGGCATGTTCAGCCGCAAGGATTGCCAACGATCGCCATCATCGAAGGAGACATACACGGCGTCTTCCGTCCCGGCGAACAGCAGTCCTTTGCGCTTCGGATCCTCGCGTACCACGTTGACGTCTTCATCGGACGGGATTCCATTCACGATTTCCGTCCACGTCTTCCCGCCGTCCCTGGTGCGCAGAATGTGCGGGTGCAGATCATCCAGACGCAGTGTGTTGATCGCTGCGTACGCGGTCTGCGGATCGAAATGGCTGGCCTCGATAATCGAAACCTTCTGGAACGGCTCCAGCGCCGGGGGCGTCACGTTCCTCCAGCGCACGCCGCCATCGCTTGTAATTTGAATTTGCCCGTCGTCGGTCCCCGCCCAAATCAGATTGGCATTCAGCGGCGAAGGCGCCACCGCGTAGATAACGCCTCGCTGAATCGGTTGCGCGGAACGCTCGCTGCGATATTTCCCGACGCTAGCCGGAACGGCATAAGTCTTGCGCGTCAGATCCGGACTGATCTGCTGCCAGCGCATCCCGCCATCCATCGTTTTCCAGAGGGTGTTGGAGGCGAAGTACAAAACGTGCGGATTCTCCGGTGAGAAAACGATCGGCTCAGTGCGCACGACGCGAAAATCCTTCGAGCGGAACGGCTTCGGCATGATGTTCTGCGCCTGACCTGTCCGCCGGTCGTAACGCGTGAGCTTTCCCCCGTACACAATATCCGGATCGAGTGGGTCCGGGACGGCGTAGCCGTATTCCTCCGCCGCAACCGGATGCCAATCGCGGATGGTGATCTCGCCGTCGTTCCCGCGGCTCGAAATGCAGGCGGAGCCGCTTTCCTGCTGGCCGCTGCATAGGCGGTATGGGAAAGCATTGTCGGCGTTGACGTGGTACATCTGCGCAGTGGACTGGTTGTACCACGAACTCCAGCTGTCTCCGCCGTTCACGGTGACAATCGCTCCTTGATCGCTCGCCAGCAGGATGATCTTCGGATTCTCGGGATTGATCCAGATGTCCTGATAATCATCGCCGCCCGGCGCGCCGCGGAACCCCGTCCAAGTTTTCCCGCCGTCCGTCGATTTCCACGTAACGATGCTCGTCATGTAAACCACTTCCGGATTCTTCGGATCGATCGCCGGCTCGGGCAGGTCGCCGCCGCCGATTCTTTGCGCGGGCCGCGGATCATCGGTCGCTACCGTCCAGCTCTCGCCGCCGTTTTCCGACTTGTAAAGCTTGACGCCGCGCTCCGCCGCTATCGAGGCAAACAGGATCTGTGGATTGCTTCTGGAGATCGCGATGTGCGCCTGGTTCGCGTCTTCCGGCAGTCCGTTGGTCAGCTTTTGCCACGTCGATCCACCGTCCGTCGATTTGAAGATCCCCCCGTTCGGACCGCCCCACTCGCCGTTCTCCCATGGTCCCTCTTCGGCCTGCCACATCGTGGCATACACAATCCGCTGATTACTGGGATCGATCAGGACATCGTCGCCGCCCGTGTACTTATCTCTGTAGAGAACTTTCTGAAACGTCTGCCCGCCATCCGTCGACCGAAAAATTCCTCGCTCTGCGTTCGGGCCATAAGGATGTCCCGCTACCGCGGCGAAAACTCGGTTCGGATCGTTCGGATCGACCGCCAGTTCCGGAATCTGCTGTCCGTCGCGCAGTCCGAGGTGCATCCACGTCTTCCCGCCGTCCGTCGTTTTATAAATCCCGTTGCCGACCGAAAGATCGGGACGATGCAGCCCCTCGCCGCTTCCCGCGTAGATAATGTTCGGATCCGAAGAAGCCACGAACAGCGACCCGACTGATCCCGTCGGCTCGCGGTCGAAGATCGGTGTCCACGTGCGGCCGTAATCATTCGTCTTCCAGATTCCTCCGTTGCACACGCCGATGTAGAAAACATTGGGCTGGCTGGGCACGCCTGCTACCGCCCGCGTCCTTCCGCCGCGGTACGGACCGATGTTGCGCCAGTGCAGCGCCTGCGAGAGATCGGGCATGCTCTCCTGCGGTTCCTGCGCCGTCGCGAAAACTGGAAGAAAAATCACACCGAGAACGAAACCCGCACAAATAATGAAACGCCGGAATGAATTCACCTTTTGCCTCCAGAAAAATTGACACAGGAGGATATCGCATTCACCGCCGCTCGTCAGCTTTTCCGAGACGTCTGTCGCCGCAAAATGAGAATGTCCGGTTTGTGCAAAGTAGAAATGTCCGGTTTCATCCTGGGTGGGAGGCGGGATGGAAACGGAGCGGATGGAGTTGAGCGCCAGAGAGCGGGAGCGGTTGAAGGTGCTGCAACAAGTGGA
>DATGHM010000097.1:0-2058 GCA_035307985.1 Candidatus Acidiferrales bacterium | reverse complement strand
CTGGTAATAATCGCTGGTAATCGCGAGGCGCTCCCGCTCGCTTGCGCGATCCTTCAGGTCGAAGGCCTTCTTCATGTACGCCAGCGACAGTTCATACTGCCCGAGGTTGGAGTACTCGACGGCCAGTCCGCGGTACGCCATTGCGAAGTTCGGGTCCAGCTCGATCGCGTGCTTGGTCGGTTCGATGCCACCCTGAAAATCGCCGTTATTGTTCAGCACGGCAGCCAGCGATTCGAGTTTCAGGGCTTCGAGCGAAGTGGTGGTGGCCTCCGCAAGCGGCGTATCGAATTTCTGAATGGAACTCAGCGATTCGCCCATCTTGCCGCGCAAATCCGTGCTCATTTTTCCGAGAACGTCGAGCACTTTCTCTTTGCTCGGGGCCTGGCCCTGCTCCTCGCCGATCGTTTCACCGTTCGCGGCATTGATCGCGTTGAGCGTGATCACGTACTCGCTGCCCAGGCTCGTGATCGAACCGTGCACCATGGCCGTCACGCCGCGCCGCTGGCAAATTTCACGCCCAATCTCGGGCGTGATTCGCGTGTCGGGCGGCTTGCCCATCAGCCGCAGGGTATCGCGCGTGGTTTGCTCCGGCACCAGGCTCAGAAACGGCGATTGCGACAGGCTCACCTGCAGCGCCGTCTTCAACGTTCCGTCGAACACGTTGTCACCCGTAGTGTTCGTGAAATCGGCCAGCAGGATCGAATCCTTTTCGGTTAGCCGGTTGGCGTGAGTCCGCCAGAATAGCAGCCCGGAAATCGCGATTGCTGCGACCACCACCAGCGCCAGCGCGGCAATTTTGATCACCGTGCTCCGGTTCCGCACTCCACTCGGGGCCGCAGCAGCCGCAGTATGCGCGGAGATCGCGGCGCGGGAATCGGCCTTCGGCTGCTTCGTCGAACTCGACCGCGCTTGCGCCGCCGCAACGGCCGGCTCCTCTTCTTCCGGCTCCACGGCCACGGCCGACCGCCCCGACTCCGATTCGCGCTTCAACCGCTTCAGGTCCGCTCGCATGTCCGCTGCCGACTGGTACCGCAGCTCGCGATCCTTTTCGAGCGCCTTGTTGATGATTCGATCCAGCTCGGGTGGCACATCGGGATTCACGCGGACGGGAGCCACTGGCGCGCGGCTCAGAATGGCCTGAAAGATCAGCGCGGATGTCTCGCCCCGAAACGGCAATACGCCCGCTGCCATTTCGTAGAGCACCACGCCAAACGAAAAAAGGTCGGTGCGCCCATCCAGTTCTTTTCCCTTGGCCTGCTCGGGAGACATGTAAGCCACCGTGCCCAGCGTCGAGCCCGGACTCGTCAAATGCTGTTCGGTAATTTGAGTCGCTTGCGATGCGCTGTCCGCTCTGGTCGCATCGCCTCTTTCGCTTACATTGATCTTGGCCAGCCCGAAATCGAGGATTTTCGCGTGTCCTCGCTTCGTGACGAAAATGTTTGCCGGCTTGATATCGCGGTGGACGATCCCCTGCGAGTGCGCCGCGTCGAGCGCGTCGGCGATTTCAATCGCCAGGCCCAGCAGCATGTCCAGCTCGAGTGGCCCTTTCGCGAGGGCGTGTTTGAGGGTCTGGCCATCCAGAAACTCCATGGCGATGAAGGCGCGGCCGTCCTCCTGCCCGATGTCGTGAATCGTACAGATGTTGGGGTGGTTCAGCGCGGACGCCGCTTGCGCTTCCCGCTCGAATCGGACCATCGCCTGCGGATCTCCCGCAACTTCCGGCGGCAGAAATTTCAGCGCCACGAATCGGCGCAGGCGCGTGTCTTCTGCTTTGTAAACCACGCCCATGCCGCCGCCACCCAGTTTTTCGACGATGCGATAGTGCGAGACAGTGCGCCCGATCAGAGGTTGGGGATCCATAGTGAGCACGTCATGTTAAGCCGCGCCCCAAGCCAAGTCAACGAAGAGGGAGGGATATGTCGCCGCAAAATGAGAATGTCCGGTTTGTGCAAAGTAGAAATGTCCGGTTTCATCCTGGGTGGGAGGCGGGATGGAAACGGAGCGGATGGAGTTGAGCGCCAGAGAGCGGGAGCGGTTGAAGGTGCTGCAACAAGTGGA
>DATGHM010000096.1:0-3693 GCA_035307985.1 Candidatus Acidiferrales bacterium | reverse complement strand
TCTGTTCGTGCAATCTCACGCGCCTGCCAGAAACCATCTTCGTTGCTCGCTGGATCCGCGTACAGAAGTAGCGCCGACCGGTCCGGAAATTTAGTACTCACAAGGCCATGGACGGCAAAATGAAGCACGCGGAACTGTCCGAGCGGCTGCCTCTTCAAGGCGCTTTCCGTTGCAGCTTCCGCTAAGAGCACCACGGAGTTCCCGCCCAGTATTCCGGCTACCGTCCGAGCCTCGCCGTTTGCGGCCGGCAAGGGTCTGAGCTGAGGTTGCCCGGCGTCGAAGACCTCTCGGTCAATCGTCGCGGGCTGCGGTTGATCCGCCATTCGAGCACGCGCTCCGGCCAAAGCGTCAGTTCCAGTTGCTACCGCAAGCAGCGGAAGGGATGTCCGGCTCCCTTTCTTCTCCGACAATAGCGTGAATACAGTGCCCGATGGGGCATATGTGACAACGTGAGAGGCCAACAAGCGCTGATCCGGTCGCGGTCCGAGCATCTCAAACGGAAGCTGGTAAAGCGGGCCGTCAGGCGCAATGGTCAACCTGTCCTTGGAAGAGACCACACTCGCCATTGGGCCAATAACGGTCGCATATAGAGCAGCCTCCGCTCCTGCGTCTGTCCCTCCCTTTCGGAGAGCCGCTAGAACCGCGTCAACTTGTTTTCCGATCTGGCTCCGCCCCGCCAAGCGGAACACCTCCACATGCTCCCGGCTGATGGCCAAGCAGTATGAAACGGGGTCAGTCAGCACATATTCAAGGAATGCCTCATCTCCTTTCAGAGCCTTCTGCAACCGCGTCAGGGAAATCGGCTGGACTGCGCGGCGTAGCCACGGCGGGTCTTGTCCGGCTTCGATTTCAATGGCTCGCTGTTCGAGACTAAGCAAATCCGTCAATAATTGCTTTCTCTCGCGAGCCCCAGCCCTTAGAAGCCGTAGTTGAAGTTTGGAGATCTCCTTTTCGGTACTCGTGAGCGATGCCGGTTCAGGCCCACGGTTCACTTTCGTGAAACGCAAGCTGTCGGCTATTGACCGACCCCGAATTCCTTCGATTATCATGAAGGCCTTGCCGGGGCTATTCAGGTGCATCGCGGCCAACTCGAAGTGACCCAGGAAGATCGCTTCCATCGAGCCGGCTACGGAACTTTTCGCGTTTGCAGTAGTTGTCGTGGACAGGACGGCCTCTACGATGTCCGTCGCCTCATTGAATAGGTGATCGGCAGTCTGATACTTGCCTTTCGATTCCTCGACAGCAGCGAGCTGCGCCAGTGATCGAGGAACCAACAGCTTGTCGCCGATCGCTCGGCTTGCCTCCAGGCTTTCCTTCGCCGCCGATTCTGCCTCGCCGTAACGCTTCTCCTTCGCCAACGCCTTCGACAATTCCAAGTCCGCTTGACTGATGAGGTTGTGGCCGTCAACCTTCGTCGCCGCAGCCACGGCCTGTCTGAAGTGGCCGATCGCCTCCGTGTCTTGACCCGTCCTTTCTTCGAGCTTCGCCAGCTCGAGCAAAGCTTCGCTTTCGTAACCAAAAGCATTTCTCCTGTGGGAGATTCCCAACACGTCTTCCAAGAGTTTTTTCGCCTCGGCGGTTCGGCCGAGAGCGGCTAAGGCCTCTGCCTTTCCGGCGTACGGCATCACAGGCTGGCCAAGGTCTGGAATCGTCTGCGCCACCGCCAACGCCTGATCGAACATCGCGATCGCCTGCTCGTTTCTCTGAAGCTGAATCAGGCCATCGCCAATCAGAGTGAGGTATCGAATCTGGGCGCCTACGTCATTCAATTTCTTAGCCTGTGACAGCGCACCCATGACTTTCACTGTTCCGCTCCGATAATCGCCCTGAACGAAGCCGATGATTCCGAGCTCGCCATTTGCGCGATTGACCGACGCTTGATCCTCGAGGCCCTTCGCAATCGACAACGCTTCCGTCCAATCGCGCGCGGCGAGAGCTGTATCGAAATCCAAATCGACATCTCCCTTTACGGTCAGGCACCGAAGCCGAAGGCGAGCGTCATCTTTCGTGAGGGGGTCGTCCAGAACGGACGCCAGATAGGTCGAGGTCTCGAAAAGCCCGCGGCTCGGCAACTGGCCTCGCATGCGGCTGATCCGGGCATACAACTCGTTGCGCTTGTCGCCGCGCTCTCGGAACAGGATTTCCGCCTTCTCGAAGAATGGCTCCGCTGCCTGCCAGTTCTTCAACCACGCAAGCTTGTCGCCATCCGCGAGCAGCCGCTCTGCTTCCCCGTCTTGCCCGAACGCCGAATGCCCGATCAAAAGCATTCCGGCGTAGACTGCTAGGACCTCAATACGTACAGCTTTCATAGGCGGCTAGCCTCGAAAGACGGAAACGGCCTTTCTTTAGATAAACCGTCGCATTAACCGAAAGTTGCGCCCAACGACCGTAAACAAATTGCAATAATCTGGCCTCGAATCTGGTGTCGGTCCGGCGGCCATTCTCGTGAATATGCTCGCATGTGGCGCATGCTATTCTACTTAGCCCAAATATTTTGGCCGCATTTGTGCTCGTCTTCTTCACGGAATAGACGCGCTCGGACGTTGAACCGGGTACTCCGTCGTCACCTTAGTCGCAGCGTACTGAGCCGCCGTACTCCTTCTCACATACATTCCAAAAGCCGCAGAATCGTCTTGAACACAATGGACTGCTGCGCCGAGGAAGGAAAATCCCTTCACGGATTGAATCCTGGACCATCGGATAGATCGTTTCTGCGTAGTGCCTGTCCTTCTCGTTGATGAAGAAGCTCTTTTGAATCAGGCTGACCGTCTTCCCTTTTGTCACGGTGTCCAACCGGCAGGCCCCGCTTGCGGCCGGCGTGATCATCACATAACTCGTAAGCTGCAGGTGATGATCGTGCGCGATCCCCTTGAGCGGCTTGAGCGCACTTTTGGAGTCGATGATCCGTCCTTCGATATCGAGCAGATCCACGTAGCCCGACACCTTGACGCCGCCAATCACGCCGGAGACCCTGGATTCGACAGCGGCCGGCCGGATCAACGGAGCGGCATCTTCGATGTATTTTGTGACCATGGTCTCTCCCAATTCGAGCAGTTCCATGGGATGTTCGCCCTTCTGTAGCTTGGCTTCTTCCAGTTGCGGTCCTAAAGCCTTCCGGAAGCAGTCCAGGCATTCCGCGACTGGGAGATCGTTCGCCGTCTCCGCCTTCTGGCGGAAATTGTGGGCAATGGTCTCATGGAACGCTCTACCCAATGCGGTGGCCGCGGTACCTGGCTCCTTGAGATCGAGAAGGTATCGAAACATCCACTTGGCCGGACAATTCAAGAACTGCGAGACTTGGCTCGGAGAGAGTACCTCGGCGAGAAGTATTTCCTGTCCAGCTTCCATACGACACCTACTTCGCGCCGGTCGTGTAGATGCTCAGCCCGATCTCGCGTAGATCTTCGCTGGTGAATTGGAGCTCCAGACCGCACGCGGTCGCATAGCGTTCGGTCGCAGCCGCTACGTCCACCGCTGCTGCCAATGCCTGTAGCAGGAACTGCCCTTGGCCGGTTACCAGAAAGCCTTTGGCCTAGTTGCGTGGACTCAGCCGGTGACCGTTTCCATTTCCCGGCGCTGATCCGGCTCCGTGGCGTCGCTGGTCCGGAGCTTGGCCGTTCGGCTGCTGAACGCGCGATTGTGTTTTTCTGTCGCCGCTTCCGTCTGTCGCAACCACCCATTCGATGGTGCGCC
>DATGHM010000095.1:0-3365 GCA_035307985.1 Candidatus Acidiferrales bacterium | reverse complement strand
GACGGACGAGTTGTACAAGTACTCCCAGTTGCTCGAAGCGAAGATGAAGGCGATGCCCGATCTCGCCGACGTAGCCACCGATCTTCAGATCAAGAATCCGCAGGCAAACGTCACGGTGGACCGCGATGAGGCTTCGGCGCTGGGAGTCACGCCGCAGCAAGTGGAAGACGCGCTTTACAGCGCCTATGGCCAGCGGCAGATCTCGACGATCTACACGCCGAACAACGAGTATTGGGTGATTCTGCAGGTGCAGGACCGATTCCAGAGCGACCCGAACATGCTCAACGACCTGTACATACGGTCGTCGACCGGGCAGCTCGTTCCGCTGAGCGTGGTTTCCAAATTCACGACGAGCCTCGGTCCGCTGACCGTGAACCACACGGGCCAGCTCCCTTCGGTGACGATCTCGTTCGACCTTCCGCCGGGAGTGGCGCTGGGCCAGGCCGTCAACAAAGTGCAGGCGCTTGCGAACTCGATGCTGCCGATTTCAGTGACCACGAGTTTTCAGGGCAGCGCTCAGGCCTTCCAGCAGTCGCTCGGCGGGCTCGGACTTCTGCTGATCACGGCGGTGCTCGTGATCTATCTCTTGCTCGGCATCCTGTACGAGAGCTACGTCCATCCAGTCACGATTCTCACGGGTTTGCCGTCCGCGATCTTTGGGGGGCTGGTCACCCTTTCGCTATTTCACATGCAGCTCGATATTTATGGCTTCGTCGGGCTGATCATGCTGATCGGCATCGTGAAGAAGAACGCGATCATGGTTGTCGACTTCTCGCTCGAGCACCAGCGCACCACCGGCTCGGATGCAGGCGAAGCGGCCTACCAGGGCAGCATGATCCGATTCCGCCCGATCATGATGACCACAGCGGCCGCAATCATGGGCACGCTGCCGATCGCCATCGGTTTCGGGGCCGGAGCCGATTCCCGCAGACCGCTCGGGCTTTGCGTGGTCGGCGGGCTGGTTTTCGCTCAGTTCGTGACCCTTTACTTGACGCCGGTTTTCTTCACCTACATGGACGGCTTCCTGAGGTGGCGCGAAAAGGCGCGAAACCGTGCCGGCGAGGCCGGCCAGCCCGAGCCCGCGCTCGCTTCCCACCAGAACCGTCTGGCGCATCGCTAGAGGCCCCTCGTTGCTCGACTGGCGCTTACGTTGCCGCATCCGTTTTTGCGATAGGCTCCGCCCTGTAGCTATCCCGCAAATTCCCGTATAATGAGCAAATCCGGGCTAACGGGCCCCGAGCGACGGGAGACGGCGCCGCCGCATCAGATGAAAGGCAGCGCGCTGCGGCAGCCCAAGACGGCGGAGGAATGGAAGACATGAATTCTGTGACAAAGAAAATCGTAATCGCGCTTTCTCTCCTCGTCCTGGCGTACGTCACGGCCGGCTACGTCCGGGCCCGCTCCTCTTCCGACGACCAGGCTTTTCAGGCGCTGACGGTCTATAGCGAAGTGCTCAATCGCGTTCAGCGCGACTACGTGGACGATCCAAATATTCACAAAGTCACCGCCGGGGCTCTGCATGGGCTCGTGGACTCGCTCGACCCGCAATCTGGCTACCTGAGCCCGCTTGAATACGCCGATTTCAAGGAAAAGAGCGCCGCCAAAGCTCCGGCCGGCGCTGGACTCACTGTCACCAAGCGCTTCGGATACATCGCGGTGCTTTCGGTACTTCCCGGCAGTCCGGCGGATAAAGCCGGCCTTCATTTTGGCGATATCCTCGAAAAGGTCGCCGGCTTTACCACTTCCCAGATGACGATCGACCAGGCACAGCTCCTCCTTTCCGGCAATCCCGGCACGACCGTCAAACTCTCCGCCATTCGCCGCGGAAAGACCGAGCCTGAAGAAATTGCGATTACGCTGGCCAAGATTCCCGCGCCAAAGCTCGTCGAGACTCGCCTGCAGGGAGACGTCGCTTATATTCGCGTGCCCGCATTCGATTCGGGCATGACCAAACAGATCCACGATGAACTTCTCCGGCTTCGCCAGCAGGGAGCGAGCAAACTCGTTCTCGATTTGCGGGATTGCGCTTCGGGCGACATCAAAGAAGGGATCGCGACGGCTGAGTTGTTCGTTCCGTCCGGCACGATCACCACGCTGAAGGGCCAGACGGTCACGACCGAAACTTTCACCGCCGATCCGGGCAAGGTGGTCTGGAAAGAGCCCGTGTCCGTCCTCATCGGCAACAGCACAGCGGGGCCGTCGGAAGTTGTGGCCAGCGCGATTGCAGACAATCATCGCGGCGAAACGGTCGGCGACCGAACGTATGGCACGGCGTCCATGCAGAAGCTGATCCCGCTCGATGACGGCGCCGCGCTCGTTCTCACGGTGGCCAACTATTACACGCCCGCCGGCAAGGAAATCCCGGCTGACGGCGTCCAGCCCACCACGCCGGTCAAGATGACCCCCGACAGCTTTGCGCAGCTTGAACAGGTGGGGCCGCCGTCTCCTCCGCCCGGCCAGGTGGTTTCTCCCGATGATCCTGTGCTGAAGAAGGCGCTCGACATTCTGCAGAGCGCCGGCGCGGGTGCGCAGCACAAAGCCGCTTAACGGCGCATGGTGCGAGCCAGTCGCGCGAGCCGCATCCCGCCGCTCCGTTTGAATCAGGCCTCGGCACCAGCTTCTTCGTCCCGCCG
The DNA here is from genome assembly GCA_035307985.1 of Candidatus Acidiferrales bacterium. GTDB lineage: Bacteria > Acidobacteriota > Terriglobia > Acidiferrales > UBA7541 > Palsa-295. The sequence continues at coordinate 732 of DATGHM010000095.1, read as the reverse complement.
CTGGATCGCGTCCTGTCTTCTGTTTCTTACGATGACGGCAGTCGCGTTCGTGGCGGCCTGCTCGAAAAAGACTCCGCCCCAACCCGAATTTCGCTCGGTTACTGCCGAAATCGTGGCATCGGCGCGAAAAATCGTCGGCTCTGAATCCGAAATCACCATTCGGCCGGCGACGCAACGGGAGAGGGGAAGCGCGCCGGCGCATGTGATCCAGAATATCTACATCTCGCCATCCGATCCGCAGGAGGCGCGCGCCGTCATCGAGTCGCTCGTGCGCGTCGCCCAGCGGCACAAATTCGCAACTGCACGTCGAGATTCGGCGGGGATCATCGTCCTCGACTACCTTTCGCACGGAGTTCGCACGCATTCGATTCACATCGTCATGCCCATCCGTTCTGAGCACGCCTCGTCTGCCGCAAGTTCCGGCCGCGCTCCGCGCCTCGCCATCATCCTCGACGATCTTGGTTACGATCGCTCTTCCGCCGATTCGTTGCTCTCCTTGCCCTTTCCCGTTACGATTTCCGTGATTCCGCATCTGCCGCTTTCGAGCGAGGTTGCCGAGGAGGCGTTCCGCCGGGGCGATCAAGTGCTGCTGCACCTCCCGATGCAATCGGAATCCTCGGACGTGAAGCAGGAGAACATCGAATTGCGCGTGGGGATGGATTCTCAGCAGGTGCAGTCAACGCTTGCAGGGATGCTCGAAACCGTGCCGCATGCGGTGGGCGTGAACAACCA
>DATGHM010000094.1:0-10352 GCA_035307985.1 Candidatus Acidiferrales bacterium | reverse complement strand
TCTCGCCGGTGTTTACTTGCGCGAAGGAAAGATCGCGGAAGCGCAACGGGCCATCGACGCAGCGGAGGAGCTCGATCCAAAGCGCGCGGACCTCCACGCCGAGCGTGCCCGCATCCTTCGCACCGCGGGTGACCGTTCCCGGGCGCGATCGGAATTTCAAGCGGCGCTGACTTTAGATCCGGACAGCGCGGAAGCGCGGAGCGGGCTCGTTTCAGTTCGCGGCGAACCGAAAAACGAATTGCGCTTCGGGCAAGACAACGACCTTCTCAACTACGCGGCGGCTTACCACGACGAATGGGCGAGCCTGATGACCCAATGGACTTCGCGCTGGAGCACGGGCGTTGCCGGAGACTTCTACCAGCGTGGCGGAACCGGCGCCGGAAAGTTCGTAGGCAGCGTCACGCGAAGGCAGCCGAAGTGGGGAGCGCTGACGGTCGGCGGCGCCGTTGGACACGACAACGCCGTAATACCCAGGAGCGAAGCCTTTTTCGACCTGGACCATGGATTCCGTGCGAGCGAAACAGGTTTCGTGCGTTCGGTGGAAATCGACTACGCGCAGCACTGGTATTGGTACGAATCGTCGCGAATCCTGACGCTGAATGGCACCGTTGTTCTCTATCTCCCACGGGAATGGACGTTTTCTCTCGGCGAAACGGGCGCGCGCAGCGCTTTTCCCGGCACCGGCGTGGAATGGCGTCCTTCGGAGCTGGGACGGCTTGGATTTCCGCTGGCGCGCTCGGGAGAGAAGCGGTTGTCCGGAAACGTGTTCTTCGCGGCTGGCACCGAGGACTTCGCGCAGGTCGATCAGATCGGACGGTTCGCTTCGCAAACGTTCGGCGGCGGACTGAAACTCCGAATGACCGCTCGCCAGGACGTGACAGGTTTCGCGGGCTATCAGAAGCGGACACAGGGCAAGACCGACATGAGTTATGGAATGAGCTATGGAATCCATTTTTGAAAAATTCTGGAGACTGGGACCTGCGGCGTTCGTAGTAAAAGCAGTCTTCGCCGCGATCATCGGCAACGCGCTGCTGCTTGCGTTTATCCTGCTGCGCAGAGCCTATCGCAGAAGGTACTTCGCCAGGCGCGACGCGCGCGTCTTCGAATGGCGACAGAAGTGGGACTCGCTCATTTCAGGGAAGATTCCCTACGAGAAATGGCGGAAGAAACCGTTTGACCGCCGGATCATTGAGGCGATGGTGCTGGACGCGTTCGAGGCGGCAACACCGGCGGAATCAGCGCGGTTGCTGAACTTCCTGCGCGCCAGCGGGCTCATTGAGAAGCGCGTCTTCGAGGCCCGGCGGCTCGTCGGTTGGCGGAGAATGCGCGCGCTGGTTGCGCTCGGCCGTACGAGGGCCCCGGAAGGGATCCCCGCGCTGGCGGAAGCGTTGAGGGACCGCAATCTTGAGGTGCGGCTCGCGGCACTGCGCGGACTGGGCAGAACGGCGTCCCCGCAAGCGGCGGAAGAAATATTGTCCTGGGTGAGCGAGACAGGTTTGTCCGTGCCTGCCTTGCCGCTGCAAAGCGCGTTGATCCAATGTTGCGCGGAACGCCCGCAGATCCTGCTCCCGTACGTGCAACAGGCAAAAGGGCCGTTGCGCGAAGCTTTGGGACGCGTGTTGGGGGAAGTGGCCACTCCATCGCTGGCACTGGATCTCCTTCAGTTCGTCGGAGACGACCTGGACGAATTGCGGGCCGCGGCAGCCAGGGCCATGTCTCATACCAGGTCCGGGCTTGCCTTCGATCTACTGAACGAACTGGCGCGTGACAAGGTCTGGTTCGTGCGCCTGCGCGCGATCGTGAGCCTGGGAAAACTGTCCGATCCTCGGGCGGTTTCCGCGCTGCTGCGAGGGCTCAGAGATTCGAACCGGCTCGTTCGTTTGCGTGCCGCCGAAGCCCTGATCGAACTGAAAACGGACAGATTGTGGATCCTGCAGCAAGTGGTGGAGACTCAGGATCGCTACGCATTCCACGCCTATCTGACCGCTCTCGAGAACGCCAATTTGCGCGAAGAGCTCGAATCCGGCATTCGGGCTAATGCAGCAGTTTTGCCGGATGAGAAGCGGCGTCTGCTGAACGTGCTCCACAAGGGCTCTCTGACCCCTGAAAAGCCAGCGGAAGCAGAGGCTATCTCGCGCGAGCCAGTGTTGCAGCCATGATTCGCTTCCTGGACATTTCGAATCACACGCTCTTCTGGTATTACGTGGCGAGCAACATTGCCTATCTGATTATGCTCCTCGTCGCGCTGAAAACGAGCGCATTGCACCAGCGCAGACTGGAAAGCCATTGCCTGGGCTGGGTCAAACAGAACCGCATGGTCCCCCCGATAACCATCATTGCACCTGCCCATAACGAGGAGGCTTCGATCCGCGTGGCCGTTCGCAATCTGCTCGAGCTGGATTACCCCGAACTGGAAGTGATCGTCGTCAACGATGGATCGGAAGATCGCACGTTAGACGAACTGCGCGAAGCATTTCAGTTGCGGCTCGTCAGGGCGGTGTACGTCCCGCAAGCCAAATGCGCGCTCGTGCGAGGGTTGTACCGAAGCGACGTGGACGGGAGACTTCTGGTCGTCGACAAAGAAGCGGGCGGCAGCAAGGCGGATGCGGTCAATGCCGGGCTGAATGCGGCCACTTCTCCCTACGTTTGCGTAGTGGACTCGGACTCGCTCCTCGAACGCGATGCGCTGCTCCGGATCACCCTGCCCATTCTCGAGGATCCCAAACGCGTGGTCGCCGTCGGCGGGATCATCCGAGTGCTGAACGGCTCGGAAATCGCTGGCGGCCAACTGCGACGCATTCGGCTGCCGCGCAAGAGCATCGAGGTGATCCAGGTGATCGAGTACTTGCGCGCCTTCCTGATCGGCCGGGAAGCCTGGGCGCAAGGAAACATGCTGATGATCATTTCCGGAGCGTTCGGTCTGTTTCGAACGGACCTGGTGCGCGCAGTGGGCGGCTACCGGAGTTCGTCGATGGGAGAAGATATCGATCTCGTGGCGCGTTTGCATCGCCACTTGCGAGAAAAGGGCTCGGACTACGAGATACGCTTTGTGCCGGACCCGATGTGTTGGACGGAAGTCCCGTCCGATTTGAAATCTCTCGGCAGGCAGCGCGCGCGATGGCAGAAGGGTTTGCTCGATGTGCTGTGGCCGAACCGCGACATGCTCTTCCGGCCGCGCTACGGCAGGATCGGCTGGATCGCGCTTCCATATCTGTGGTTGTTCGAATTGCTCGCGCCCGTCCTGGAGACGGTTGGAATCGCGACCATCATACTGGCTTCCTGTCTCGGCGCGCTCAACAGACAGTTCTTCCTGGAATTTCTGATATTCGGTTACGCGTTTGCGACGCTCATTTCCATCGGCTCCGTCTTGCAGGAAGAAGTCACCTACAAGCGCTACAACGACTGGAAAGACGTGGTTCGGCTTGTGAGCTACTGCTTCCTCGAACATTTTCCCTATCGACAATTGCACATGATCTGGAGATTGCAGGGAATGTGGCAGTACCTGCGCGGCGACCGTACGTGGAAACCGCTGAAGCGCACCGGGCTCGCGTCTATCGGCGCTCGCTAGCCCACCGTTTCGCACGTGCAGAATGGCGGAACCCGCCGCTCCCCGCAGGTGTTTCTTTCCGTGGAGCACGGCGTGCCGTGCGTGCGCCTGACCGCTGTTCACCCGTCCCAATTGCCCAGCAGGCGGCGAATCAACACAAACTGGCCAAGGTGATACGCGCTGTGGTCGGCGGCGAGCAACGCCTCGCGGAGAATCGTCTGCCCCGATCCGTGCGGAATCGGCTTTAGAAGGTCCGCTTTAGGATCACCCAAAAGCTTTCCCATCGCGTCCACGTCCCTCAGAAAATCCTTTACGCTTTTATCCCAGGCGGCTTCGCTGGGCGGCGCGGGAGATTCGGGCCAGTAGCCGGAAGGGAAGTCGGGCGAAACGTGTTTCGGGTCGCGCGAAAATTCGAGGATGTCCCACTGGGCGATGCGCACGTGTTCCAGAAGCTCCCAAAGCGAATGAGGCGAGCCGGCCGGCCGCACGCCTCTCAGTTTTGCGGGAACATCTTCAAGAGCCTCTTTCCAGTCAACGTGAGCCTCGCTCTTGTTCAGCATTTCCCCGATTTGTTCGCGCAACGTTTTCTCGTCCATGGAATCTCGCTTTTCGGTCCGCTTTTTCCAGCGAGAAACATGTTAGGTGGAGACTCGCAGGAGCGTCAACCCGGGTATCGTTTTTGTAGTGCGTGAGCGCGACTTCCGGCGGTTTTGAAGGGCCCAAGTTCGTGAAGCTATTCACGAATCAAGTCCGCTCACGAAAGAGGCGGCTCGTCACGGTATCTTGGGCATCGTCGGTTTATTAGGAGATCGTCTGCTTGCCCTGAAACTCCGCCTCGGCGAGCGTGCCGAGGGCGCATCAAAATAATTCACCGCCCATCGTTCCGAATGGCGGCGAAAAGCTTGTTCGGGGAGCGCGCGAGGGATATGATCCCTCCACTTCAAATTCCCGGAGTGTGCGATGAATCGACCGGTCTTTTCCCGACGTGATTTCGCAAAAACGGTTGGCGGGTCGCTGGCCGCCGCGATGTACGCGCCGTATCTGCGAGCGGCGCAGGGCGCGCGTCACCAGCACCTCGCCCCCGCAGGCGCCATCCACATCAACTTCAACGAGAATCCCTACGGACCTTCGCCCAAAGCGCTCGCCGCGCTTGCCACTTGCGGAGGAATCGCCGCGCGCTACCCGGACAGCGCGTACTTTGCGTTGACCGACGCGCTCGCGAAGAAGCACGGCGTGAAGCGGGAGAACATCGCGCTTGGCTGCGGCTCAACTGAAATCCTCTGCATTGCAGACGAAGCCTTTCTCGCTCCGGGAAAAAACGTTGTGGCGGCCGATCCGACCTTTGAAGCGGTGATCGAATACGTGAACGCGGCGCACGGAGAAGCCGTGAAGGTTCCGCTGACGCACGACTATCGCCACGATCTGAACGCGATGGCCGATCGCTGCACGGCCGAGACTGGCCTCGTCTACGTCTGCAATCCGAACAATCCCACGGGGACCATCGTGAGCCGCGACGAGTTGGCCGCGTTCGTTAACCGCGTTCCGCGCTCTGCCACGATTCTGGTTGACGAAGCCTATTTCGAATTTGCGACGGACCCGCGCTACGGCACGGCCATCGATTTGATCGCGCAGCATCCCAACGTCGTCGTCTCGCGCACATTTTCCAAAGTCTATGGCATGGCGGGGATGCGGCTCGGCTATGGCGTGGGAACGAAGGAAGCGATCAAGCGCTTGCAGCCGTACAATCTGACGCCGTTCAATGGCAATGCCGCTGTGCTGGCCGCTGCGCACGCCAGCCTTTCCGACGAGGAGCACATCTCCGAGTGCGGCAAGAAAATGAACGACACGCGAGCGTGGCTGTGCGAGCGTCTCGCGAAGGACGGCCGGAAATACATCCCCTCGCAGGCGAACTTCGTGATGATCGATATGAACGCGGACGTGCAGCCCATTGTGGACAAGTTTTACGACCGGAAAATCCTGGTGGGACGCCGCTTCGCCGCCATGCCGACTTTCCTTCGCGTCAGCATCGGCACGCGGCCCGAGATGGAACAATTTGTCGCCGCGCTCGCGGAGATTGTGCCGTCCAAGGCCGAAGGGGCAGCTTAAGCGAAAGAAGTAAAGGTACGTGGTCAGACCATTTGTGCGCCGGCGCGAACAGCCGCTGACTCACCACGTCCGAGAATCACCCTTAGCGGCCTAAAGGGTCTCCGAGCGTCGGGTGCCGCGAGCTTTCGCTACAGCGGTCTATGCGGTGGCGCTTGTGGCGCCGAGTGTCCGCCGCTGCTGGAAGCATTCGCGGCAGTAGACCGGGCGTCCCTGCGTGGGCTTGAAGGGAACGGTTGTTTCCTTGCCGCATTGCGAGCAGACGGTTTTGGTCTCGACGCGCTGCAAGCCCGGCGACGCCGAGCCGCCGTTTCCTTGCGCCCGCGTCGCTTTGCACGCCTTGCACCGCTTGGGCTCGTTCTTGAAGCCCTTGTCGGCGAAGAACATCTGTTCGCCCGCGGTGAAGACGAATTCAGCACCGCATTCGCTGCACTTCAGGACCTTGTCGTGGTATTCCATGCTCCGCTCCGGGACCGTGCTGGGGACAAAACGCGACGCGGTACAGCTCGGGTCTTAGGGTTCCCCCGCCGCAGCTGGAAAACCCTGATCCCAACGATGTCAGGCCCGACCCCTCGGCTTTGCCCGCTGGAACGGGCAGGGCGCGAAGCCATGGTGTGGAGAAGTTCGCGGGCACACCCGCGCCTCCGACACACCGCCTGGCACTCAATTTCCGGGAAAAACCCAAGTGATTCGCTCGCCTAATCCTGCTCACGCCGTTGCTTCTTGCGGAGGCGCTTACGCGAGAGGGCTTCCTTGGCTCGACGCTTCTCACCAGGCTTCATGTAGTAGCTGTGCTTCTTGATTTCCTTGATGATGTCCTCCGACTGCACCTTGCGCTTGAATCGTCGGAGGGCGTTCTCCAAAGACTCACCCTCTTGAATGACAACTTCTGCCAAGCGTATTCACCCCCGTTCCCCTTTTTGAATTTTTCGTGAAATGGTATAGACAGTTTACCGGTTTCCATTGACACCGGCAATTGCCCACATCTTCTATCGGAGGCTTTCGGTGAAGTCAAGCTGAAAGTGGTACAGGAGTGGTGCGGCACGGTCCGAACCCCGACCGAGTACTGGAACGGACCTGCGAAGCTACGTAACGTCTCCCGTACGGGCTGTCCCGATTAACTTTCGTCGAAGATCGGCTCGCCCGACCGGCAGCAAAAAACTGCAGTTCGGGTTCGTTGCTTGTTACAATCGCCCCGGCAAATTTCGACTCGAGGTTTTTTCGCAGATGCCCGTCATGCGCAACGCGATCGCCGTTCTGCTGGCCGGCGGCCAGGGCGAGCGGCTGTGGCCGCTAACGCGCGATCGTGCCAAGCCCGCTGTTCCCTTCGGCGGCGTTTATCGCATCATCGACGTCACACTTTCCAATTGCCTGAACAGCGATTTGCGGCGCGTATTCGTCCTGACGCAATACAAGGCGCTGAGCCTGAATCGGCACATTCGTCGCGGGTGGTCCGTACTGATGGGCCTGGGCGAGTTCATCGAGGTGCTGCCGCCGCAGATGCGCGTCTCGCAGCACTGGTATCGCGGCACGGCAGACGCCGTCTACCAGAACATCTATTCGATCGGCAGCGAGCAGTCGAACTACGTCTTCATCCTTTCCGGTGACCACATCTACAAAATGAACTATCAGGCGATGCTCGAGCAGCACGTCGAATCGGGCGCGGACGTCACGGTGGCCACGATTGAAGTGGACGTGGCCGATGCGGCGAAGCAGTTCGGCGTGATCGAGACAGACGCGCAATGGCGCATCATCGGCTTCGAGGAAAAGCCGGCCGTTCCCAAAGAATCTCCTCTCCATCCCGGTAAATGCAACGCCTCGATGGGCGTCTATCTCTTCAACACGCAGCTTCTGGTGCCCATCCTGATCGACGACGCCGAAAATCCGGCGTCCGGCCATGATTTCGGACGCGACATTCTCCCTCGCATCATCGGCAAGCACCGCGTCTTCGCGCACAATTTTCGCGACGAAAACAAAAAGGAGACGTCCTACTGGCGCGACGTCGGCACCGTCGATGCCTACTACGAAGCGAACATGGACCTGTGCGCGGTGGCGCCCGTCTTCAACTTGTACGACAAGAGCTGGCCGCTGCAGACGTGGCAGCAGCAGTATCCGCCGGCCAAATTTGTGTTCGGGGAGCCGAAACGCCTGGGCGTGGCCATTGATTCCGTCGTTTCGGGAGGATCGATCGTGTCCGGCGGCCGCTGTTCGAAATGCGTGCTCGGCTACGACGTTCGCGTCAACAGTTACAGTGAAGTCGAGGATTCGATCATCTTCAATCACGTGAACATCGGGCGCCACTGCCGCATCCGCCGCGCCATTATCGATCGCCACGTGAATCTGCCTGAGGGAACGGTGATTGGCTACGATGCTGAGGCCGATCGCGCGCGATACAATCTCTCCGATGGCGGCGTCTCCATCGTCGTGCGCCCCGAATCCATGCTCGAAGAGCCGGAATAACCTCGAATCGTCTTGTGAGTCCTGGTGAAGCCCGCTTTCCAACCTAAATTTGGCCACGCAGCCGATGAATTTCAGCGCTACCGGCCCGATTATCCGGCCGCGCTTTACGAACACATCCTTGCGCGCGTCCCCGAACAATGCCGCGGGCGCGCCATGGACCTGGGCGCGGGCACAGGAATCGTGACCGGACACCTGGTTGCGCATTTTCGGGAAGTGCTCTCAGTCGAACCTGATGCCGGGATGGCGTCAAAAATTGCCGGGCATTTCCCGCAAGCCGTAATTCGTAATGTGACAGCGGAAGACTGCGCGCAGCCGCCGGAAAGCGTCGATTTGATCACGATTGCGAACGCGCTTCATTGGATGGACGCGGACCGCGTGCTGGCGAATGCTCACAGTTGGCTTCGTCCGGAAGCGGTGCTCGCTGTGTTCGACCGGCCGCTGCCGAAGGCGACGCCTGAGATCGACGCGATTGTGCTGGCCGAATTGCGCGGGCCCTGGAAGCCTCACCGGGATCCGCGGCTGAAGCGCGATCGCGGCTGGGAAAATCAAGTGCGCGCGGCGCCGGGTTTTCGGGCTGTTGAGGAGACGAAATTCCCGAACATCATTTCGATGAGCGCGCAGGATTACGCTGGATTCTGGCGGTCGACTTCTTACGCGAGCGCATACGCGCGGACGCTCGCCGATCCTGAACCGTATTGGGGGAGCCTCGAATCCCGTTTCGCCGCGGCGGGGGCCGGCGCTATGATTTCTGTGGATTTCAGCCCGACGTTGATTCTGGCGCGCAAACCGTAGCGCTTCCGCTAGGTCGTGCCCCTGGAAGATTGTTTCCGCCGTGCTTGGCCCGAAGAAAAGTTTCCCGTAGACTTCTCTGTTTGGCTTTTGATCGCAAAGAAGGATTAGCGATACCTCTTCGGCCCCCGGCCGTTCGGGCAGGCGCGCAGCATGCCGCGCCCGTCCACGAGGTGGCGACGCGCGAGATATTGGGCATTGAAAATCCAAGGGAGGAATGATGTCAACAAGGATTAAGAGCGTTCATGGCCGGGAAATTCTGGACTCGCGCGGCAATCCTACGGTCGAGGCGGACGTTCGCCTCGAAGGAGGCGCGTTTGGCCGCGCCGCGGTCCCGTCCGGTGCTTCTACCGGCGAGCACGAAGCCAACGAATTGCGAGACGGCGACAAATCGCGTTTTCTGGGCAAAGGCGTGCAGAAGGCGGTGGGGCATGTGAACGGCGAAATCGCCAAGGCTGTCGCGGGCATGGACGCGCTGGGGCAGACGCAGCTCGACCGGCGCACGATCGAAGCGGACGGCACGCCGAACAAATCGAAATTCGGGGCGAACGCGATTCTGGCAGTCTCGATGGCGGCCGCGCGCGCCGCTGCCGCCGCATCCGGCCAGCCCCTCTACAAATATCTCGCGCGTTATTCGAGCGATGGCTCCGCGAACACGCTGCCAGTTCCGATGATGAACATCCTCAACGGCGGCGCGCACGCCGACAATTCCGTCGACGTGCAGGAATTCATGGTCATGCCCGTCGGCGCGCCGAGTTTCCATGAGGCGCTGCGCTGGGGTGTCGAGGTCTTCCACAATCTGAAATCGGTGCTCAAGAAAAATGGTTACTCGACCGCCGTTGGCGACGAAGGTGGCTTCGCGCCGAATCTCAAATCGAATGAAGAGGCGCTCGATCGTGTCCTCGAAGCCATCACGGCCGCGGGCTACGAGCCCGGCGAGCAAATCGCGATCGCCATCGACCCTGCTTCGAGCGAGTTCTATGATAAAGCGGCGAAAAAATACGTTTTCAAGAAATCGGACAAGTCCGCGCGCACGTCCGAGCAGATGGCTGCCTTCTGGGAAAATTGGCTGCGGCAATATCCGATCGTTTCGCTCGAGGATGGCATGTCCGAGGACGATTGGGACGGCTGGAAGATTCTGACGCGCGGCGTTGGCAAACAGGTCCAGCTCGTGGGAGACGATATTTTCGTGACGAATCCGAAAATTTTCGCGCGCGGTATCAAGGAGGGCGTCGGCAACTCGATTTTGATCAAGCTTAATCAGATCGGCACGGTGACGGAGACGATCGAAGCGGTCGAAATGGCGCGGACGGCGAATTACACCGCCGTCGTATCGCACCGCTCGGGCGAGACGGAGGATCCATTCATTGCCGATTTCGTCGTCGCCATGGGAACCGGCCAGATCAAGACGGGTTCGGCGTCGCGCACCGATCGTGTCGCCAAATACAACCAG
>DATGHM010000093.1:0-17944 GCA_035307985.1 Candidatus Acidiferrales bacterium | reverse complement strand
AGTCCTGGGACCCCAACTCCGCGCGCGCCACATCCTTCAGGCGTACGATGCCGCCGTCCGGGGTTTCGCGGACCACAATTTGACCAAAGTCTTCCGCCGAGAGCCGCCGCCCGCGCGCGCGCACCGAGTACGTATATTCCTGACCCTTGGGAGCCGGTTCGCCGCCCACCTGGCCCGCGGGGTTGACCGTGTTTTGAGACTGGATAGCGCTGACAATCTCGGGCACGGTGATGCCGAGCTTGGCCAACTGATCCGGCTTGACCCACATCCGCATGGCGTATTGGCCCGCGCCGAACACCTGGGCGGTACCGATACCCGGTACCCGCAGGGATTGGTCGAAGAGGTTGATATAGGCGTAGTTGGCTAGGAATGTCGCGTCATAAGCGCCGTGCGGCGAGTATAGAGAGATCAGCATCAGCGGCGCGCTGGTGGACTTTTGCACCGTGACTCCGTAGTTAATGACGTCTGAGGGAAGCTGCGACGCGGCTTGCGTTTCCCGCGACTGGGCGAGAATCAGATCGGTGTTCGGCAAAGTGGTGACGTCGAAGTCCACGATCATCGTCATGCCACTGTTGGCAGTGGCATTCAACGAATACATGTAGTTCATGTTGTCCACGCCGCTCATCTGCTCTTCGATGGGCGTGGCAACCGAGTCGGCGAGCGTCTGGGCATCCGCCCCGACAAACGTCGCTTGAATTTTTGCTTCCGGCGGAACGATGTCGGGAAACTGTGCGACGGGCAGGCGCAAAATCGAGATCGCGCCGATGATCAGCGTCAGGATTGCGATCACCATCGCGACAATGGGACGACGGATGAAAAACTTAGACATGGCTCACCGTTTCGCCAGGGGGGCGTTGAAGGGAATGGGTGTCACCACGCTGCCGTCTTTCACCTTTAGAGCGCCTTCGGCCACGACTCGCTCGCCGGCGGCGAGTCCCTTCCTGATGATCCACATGCTGCCGGCGCGCTGGCCCACATCCACGCTGCGGATCGCGATCTTATTGCCCGATTCCACCACGGCAATCTGGTAGGAGCCTTGCAATTCCGTTACAGCGCGCTGGGGAACCAGCAACGCGTTCTTGCGAATCGCCGTTACCGCCCGCACTTTGCCGTATTGCCCCGGCCGCAGGATGTTGCCGGGATTTGGAAACGCCGCCGCGATGCGAATCGTCCCCGTCTGAGGATTCACCTGCCGGCCGGCGAAAAGGAATCTGCCGGAATGAGGATAGGTGTTCCCGTCGGAGAGAATCAGTTGCAGCGGAGCCGGCGATGTGGCCGAGAGCAAGTTCACGGTGCCGACGCCTGCGCTGCCGGCGATTCGGAGATAGTCTTCCCCGCTGATCGGGAAATAAACTTTGATGGGGTTCACTTGAGAAACGGAAGTCAGCACGATGGTGGGACCGACGAGGTTCCCGACTTGCACTTGTGCAATTCCCGCAATCCCGCCGATCAACGAGCGAACCCTCGTGAATCCCAGATTCAGCGACGCCTGCTCGACAGCCGCCTTGGCCGCCTGAACCGAGGCGTTCCCCGCGAGCTGCGCCTGTTTGTCCGTATCGAGCTGGCTCTGCGGAATCGCGCTGGCCCGCGCCTCGGGAATGTCGCGGTTTACGTTGATCGTCGCATTGCCAAGCTGTGCCTCCGCCTGGGCGAGTTGCGCTTTCGCCTGGTCGAGCATTGCCTGGAAAGGACGGGGATCGATTTCGAAGAGCACATCGCCTTTATGCACGAACGATCCCTCGCGATAGTCCTGCTTGATGAGATATCCCGTCACCTGCGGCTGGATTTGCGCGTTCACGTAGCCGTCGAGCGTGGCGACCCACTCGCCATGGATCTGCACATCTTTTTCGACAACCGGTGTGACTTCCACCTGCGGCGGCCGCCGTGCCGGCGCGGACGCCGCCGGCCGGCCGCATCCGCCGCAGCAAATGAACGCAACCATCAAGAAGAAGCCGCCCGTTTGCGGGCGCAGTCTCGTTCGGTTCCATCCGCTCTGTCCCATGTGCTGACCTTTCGACCGCGACCGAAGCATTTGCGGCCGGACTACTTGAGCTTGGCCGTCAGATATCCGCTCAAAACGGCTTCGAACTCCTCGATGATTCCGATCTTTTCATTCGCGTCTGCGTGCGCGTATAACGTCAACAACCCTCTGCTCACCTGCTGCACGACGGAAGCAATTCGCAATGCCGTGGTCTTCGCCATGCGAGGCTTGTGCGCCATCAGGACGGTGGCGATTCGGGCCCGAATCAGGCGTCGCCGCGTGGTCGTGCTGGGCGTCGAAGGGGCGTCCAGCAGAGCCAGCAAGACGGGATGATTCTTGACAATCTCGATTTGCAGATTGACCAACTCGAGAGCGAGATTTTCGGCGCTCAGGCGGGCGGCCCGGCGGCTGAGAGCGACCCACGACTGTTCGATTTCCCTGAGGTGTTGAGCCCGAATCGCCTCGGCGATCGACGGCTTATTCGGGAAGAACTGATAAAGCGATCCTATGCAGGAATGCGCGCGTTCGGCGATGGCGCTGGTGGTTGCGCGGTCGTAGCCGACTTCCGTGATGATGGACGCCGCCACTCGCAAGAAACCGGCCACGCGGCGCTTTCCCCGCTTCTGTCGCGGGACCCGCCGTTGCGCCGTAGATGAATATGAGGACAAGCTCACATCCTACCAGATATGAGTATTCGCTCATATATGATCTGAAAGACAGGCGGGCCTGCAGTGACACACCCATCCGATGAATCGGACGGCGAGTGAGATGCCGGAACGTTACGAGCGGTTAGAATCCGGATAGAGCGGACGGGGACTTCGGTCGTTCGCGGCGTTTTCGCCGACACGAGGTCCGTTTGCCTCTCCGCCATTCGCTGCGGTGGGGCGGAGTTGCTCGCCGCGTTCGTCGTAGCGGCCGAAGATCATCTTGCCTGCGGTCGTCTGATGGACGGAAGTGACGACGATGTCGACGGTTTTGTTGATCATTTTGCGCGCTCCGTCGACGACCACCATGGTTCCGTCGTCCAGATAAGCGACTCCCTGATTGTACTCTTTCCCTTCGCGCAGGATAAAGACGCGCATGGTTTCGCCCGGCAGAACCACCGGCTTGAGCGCGTTGGCAAGCTGGTTGACGTTCATCACTTCGATTCCCTGCAGCGTCGCCACCTTGTTCAGGTTGAAGTCGTTTGTCACGATCTTCGCCTCGTACCGTTTCGCCAGTTCGATGAGCTTCATATCGACCTCGGCGATCTGAGGGAAATCATCCTCGGCGATCTGCACGTCGAGGTGCGTCATTTTCTGGATTCTTTGCAGGACTTCCAGGCCCCGACGTCCGCGCTGCCTCTTCAACGGATCGCCGGAATCGGCGACGAGTTGCAGTTCACGCAGGACGAACTGCGGAATAATCACATTCCCGTCCAGAAATTGCGCGTCGGCGATGTCGGCCACACGGCCGTCGATGATCACACTGGTGTCGAGCAGTCTAGACGCGGGCCGCGTGTTCCGTTCGCTGCCAAAAAGTCCCCCAAGGGCCTGCAGATTAAGCATTTCACCCTTGTTCGCGCCCAATACCAATCCCATGTAGGTCATGACCAGGAAAACCGCGAGGCTGATGAACGAGCGGGTGCTCTCGGGCATCGTGGTGTGCGTGAGAATCAGTGAAGTCAAATACGCGCCCAGAATGCCGACGATCGAGCCCGTGACTGCGCCAATCAGCCGCCTGAGACTAGCGCGGCGCAGCCTCAATTCGAGAAAAATCACCGCGACGGCGAAAGACAAACCCACCAGCGCGGCTGTCGCCGGCGGCAGGCTGAACGGCCTGAAGTGGAAGCCCGCCCCGGCGCACACCGCCGCAAAAATCCCGCGTATGGCGAGCATGTCCCAGAAAGTTCCCGCCTGGCGGCGCGCGGCGCGAGGGACAGCAGAAGGACGCGGGGGAGCGCTTTCTACGGATGAGCTGGTTGCAACAGTGCTGGGTACATTCGAAGGCCTTGGCATGGAGGCACCCTATGAATCCCATAAAGTCTTATGAGCGTATGAGCTCGACGCAGAACCTGATGAAACCTATGAATTTTTTCGTGCCCGGCAGCCTTCAATGAAAAAATACACGGCCTCTCCCGCATGACATGACTATTATAAGGCTCGGCTATGAAGCCGCAAGTATAGCATCGAGTTCCCAAAAGGGTACAAATCGAAAATAGGCCGGGACTCCAGGGAAGGCCGGTCAGAGATAGTAGCGCGGGACGCGCCTGTCGAGGGCGCAAAGCAATTCAGATGTGACGGTGTTGATTTCGCGGGCCACGTCGGAAACCACGATTTGGGCGTTTCCGTCCTTGCCGTAGATGGTCACCACGTCGCCGATCGCGGCTTCGGGAACGCCAGTCACGTCGAGCATTGTCAAATCCATGGAAATCGTACCGACCAGCGGAACGCGCTTGCCGCGAACGATTGCGCAACCGTGATTGGTGCGCTGGCGCACGATGCCGTCGGCATAGCCGGCATTGATCACGGCAATCCGCGAAGGCCCTTCCGTGACGAATCGCGCGGCGTAGCCCACTCCCTGGCCTGCCGAAACATCGCGCAGGGAAATGATTCGCGCCCGCATCGAGAGGCACGGTTCGAGAGGGAATGTCCGGCGAATATCCTGTAGCAGTTGCGAAGGCGCGAACGACTGGTAATACCCGTAGAGAATCGCGCCGGGCCGCACCATGTCGAACCACGTGCTGGGCCGCGCGCAGATCGCGCCGCTGTTGGCCATATGCACGATTCCCGGCGAAATTCCAAGCGTGCGCAGCCGGTCGAGGCTTTGGCGGAATACGCGCTCCTGGTCGTCGCTTTGCGGAGACTCGAGATCTTCGGAAGAAGCGAGGTGCGTGAACGTGCCCTCGAGTTCGATGTGTTTGCACTTGGCCAGTTCCGCTGCGAACGCGTCGATTTCCGAAGGCGCGATACCGAGCCGGTTCATCCCCGTGTTGATCTTCAGATGAAACCGGAACCGTCGCGTGTCGGGATCAATCGCTCCCGAGCGCGAATGCGACACTGACTTAGTCCGCACGGACTTGGCGGCGCGTTCGAGATGCGCCACGTCTTCGACGCGCGTGACCGCGGGCGTGAGTCCGTACTCGATAAAGCGTCTCTCCTCGCCGGGCCAGAAGCCGGTGAGGATCAGAATCCGCTTGCGTAAGCCCGCCTCCCGCAATTCGACGCCCTCGTTCGCCCAGGTGACCCCGAACCACTCGACCGCGGCCTTCTCGAGAGCTTTGGAAATCGGCACGGCACCCAGCCCGTAGGCGTTCGACTTCACCACCGCCAGAACCTTCCGCTTCGGACCAATCTGCTTTCGGATCACCCGCAGGTTGTGAAGAATGGCTTTCAGCGAAATCTCCGCCCACACGGGGCGGCCATCGACGTGGACTGTCCTGTTCATCGACCGCATCCGTATACGATGCCAGAGCGGGCGCTTGTCGCGTGCAACAACTTCGCGTCCTCCCGCAGCGTGCGTCGCGTTTGGGTAAACATGCTGTTTTGGATGAGGCAATTCGCGTGCCGCTGCGGGGGCGATCTGGCGAGTGGAAGCTTTGCTCGGATAGCCTATGGAATCAGTGCCTTACGCGGCGAGTGCGGAACATTGAACGGAGGCGAGGTTCGCGCGAGCGGGTCACCCCAGCCACAAGCGCGGTTCGCTTGACGCGGTGCGCGCTTGGTGCGGTCGGCCGACCGGCGGTTCTACTCGTCCCCGACTGAGGACCACGCGTCCGGGGCAGCTTCCTCGAAACGCGTGTGGCGGGCCAGGAAGACGAAATTGAGGTTCCCGGTCGGGCCGTTGCGCTGCTTGGCGATGATCACTTCGGCTTTGGCGCGGTCTTCCTCGGGAAGGTCGGTCTTGTAGAAATTGGGGCGGTGAATGAAGAGAACGACGTCGGCATCCTGTTCGATGGCGCCTGATTCGCGTAAGTCGGCGAGCTGCGGCTTGCGCTCGTCGCGTTCCGGCGCGCGAGTCAGCTGGCTCAGCACCAGAACGGGAATTTTCAGCTCTTTGGCGAGTCCCTTCAGCGAACGGGAAATGCTCGCCACCTGTTCCTGGCGATTCGTGCCGCGGCCCGTGTTGCTGGGAACGACGAGCTGGAGGTAGTCCACGATCATCAGCGACAGGCCTTTATCGCGCTTGAGCCTCCTTGCTTTCGCCCCCATCTCGAGCACAGTGGAGGAGGCCGAGTCGTCGATCCAGAGCGGTGCTTCGCCGAGATTCGCGAGGCCGGTGGTAATTTTCGCCCAATCGTCTCGGTTCATGTGACCCGTGCGGAACTTGTGGGCGTCGACGCGCGCCTCCGACGCCAGCATGCGAAGCAGCAGCGATTCCTTCGACATTTCCAGGCTGAAGACCGCCACCGGCTCGCGATGGCGCAGCGCCACGTTTTCGGCGATGTTCAAGGCGAGAGCCGTCTTTCCCATCGAGGGCCGCGCGGCCAGAATCACCAGCTCGGAAGGCTGCAGCCCGGCGGTTTGATTGTCGAGGTCCGTGTAGCCGCTGGCGAGGCCCGTGATCCGGCGGCCTTCGCTGAAGATACGTTCGAGCCGTTCGAAATTTTCGCGGACGAGTTCCTTGACGCCGATCAGGCCGGCACGGATACGATCTTCGGCGAGCTGGAAAATCGCGGACTCGGCGCGGTCGAGAATCGTATCGGCATCGTCGCCCGCGGCGAGCGCCTGCTCCTGAATGGCCGAAGCGGAAAAGATCAGGCCGCGCAGCACGGCCTTTTCCTTCACGATACGCGCGTAGTGTTCGACGTTGGTCACGCGCGGCAGACCGTCGGCGAGCTGCGAGAGGTAGGCGATCCCGCCCGCGGATTCGAGCTGATTCTGCCGCTCGAGGTCCTCCATCAGCGTGATCGTGTCGATGGCCTGCTGCTTCTCGGCGAGTTGGACCATGCGCTCAAAAATCAGCCGGTGCTGGGACAGGAAGAAATCCTCGGCGCGCAACCTCTCGAGGGCGGCGTTCAGGGCGTGATTGTCCAGAAGGACCGCGCCGAGGATGCTGCGTTCTGCTTCCAGATTGTGCGGCAGGGGACGTTCGAGTGAGGTATCGGTGGCCATCTATTTCGCTTTATTTTCGCCTAAGCCAAACGTGGGCGCAATAGTCTTCTTGCGCCCGTTTTTCTCCGGGCCGGCAACTGGTCCGTTTCTCTTTGGAGTCGCTCGCCGGGCTTGACGCGCGTGCGCTTACCCTCTCGGGGAAACGCGCGCGCAGTAAATTTTCGCGGCGGGTGTTGCTGACGCGGAGCATTCTGCCAGTTCACGCGAGCAGGTCAATCCGTCGTGGCCTGTGGAAGATTCGGAAAAAGTGGAAAAGCGCGATTCGCCGCGCCAGCACTGCGGGACAAGAGGCCGCGTTGCTTGGAAAACTCGCGCGAAGGCGTCGAAGCATTGCAAAAAAAAAAGAGCGCAGAGAACCTGCGCTCTCGATCCGGCTCGGGAAGCGGAAGTCCGTTTACTCTTCTTTTTTTACGATGACTTTGACGTTGGCCCGGAGGTCGCGAAAGAGCTTCACCGGAATTTCATACTCGCCAACGACCTTGATCGGCTCCGGCAGCACGATCTTGCGCCTGTCGATCGTATAGCCCTGGCCCGCGAGCGCATCACAAATGTCGCCCGACGTCACGGAGCCGAATAACTGATCGCTCTCTCCAGCTTTGCGCGACATTGTGAGCGTCACGCTGGCGAGGAGCTCCGCGAGCGTTTGCGCGGAGTCTTTCTCCGTCGCTTCCTTCTTCGCGAATGCAGCGCGCATCTTCTCGAGCCGCTTCATGTTTCCGGGAGTCGCTTCCAGCGCCAGCTTGCGCGGAAGCAGGAAGTTCCGGGCATAGCCCTCGGCCACGGCTACCACCTGGCCGCGGTTTCCAAGCTTTTCGACGTCTTCTTGCAAAATGATCTGCATGGTCTCAGTCCTCGAATTCCTTGTGCGATCCGAATCGGCCGCTCGGACTGCCGCGGCGTCTGCTAAATCTCCGCCCCGAACGGCAGCAGCGCGATGTTCTGCGCCCGCTTGATGGCCACGGAAAGCCATCGCTGGTGACGAGCGCACGTGCCGGTCATGCGCCGTGGAAGAATCTTGCCGCGCTCCTGAATGAACTGCCCGAGCACGTCGGCCTTCTTGTAGTCGATCAAGTCCACCTTATCGACGCAAAAGCGGCAGACCTTCTTCCGGCGAACGTAGCTGCGCTTGCCCCTCTTTCCGCCGGGGCCGCTGCGGCCGCCGGGCCCTCCGCCGGGACGAGGCCCGCCTGCGCCCGGGCCAGAGGATTGCTGTGGTCTTTGAGTCTCTTCTGCCATTGGTTTGTCTCCTTAATTCTTCGCGCCCTATAGGCTAGGACGATGCGACGGCCTGTTCGCTTCCGCCGGGCGCCGTGCCTGTCGCTCCTGCTTTCCGTGGACGTCGCGCCGCACGCCGTTCGCGATGAGCCTTGAGCTTGGCCTGCCGCTTCAACTCCTCGTCGAGCCGCACGGTCAGGTATTTGATCACCGGATCGGCCACCTTCAAGCGGCGCTCGAGTTCCTTCACGAGTTCGCCGTGCGTGGTGCGCAGGCTCATGTAGACGTAATAACCCTCGCGCAGCTTGTGCACGCGGTACGCCATGCGCTTGCGGCCCCACTTCTCGGTTTTCTCGATCTTGGTTTGCTTCTCGCCGGCCGCGTGTTCGAGCGTCGAGATGATCTTGTCGACGTCGGCCTCCGGCGTGTCCGGCCGGCAAATGAAAATCAGATCGTACAATCGCTCTTCCATATTCCCTCGATTCCTTATGTCACCGACTCCCGCAAATGTTATTCCGAGCTCTCCTCCGAAGGCATCACGCGGCGGTTGTACCGCGACATCGCCTTGCCCACGCCTTCGGTCAAAATCAGTTCCACCGCGTCGGCCGCGTCCGTCGCCATCTGACTGGCCACTTCCAGTTCCGCTCTTCCCATCGGCCGCAGCACGTAGTCGCGCAGCTCGCCCCAAACTTTGTCCGGACCGACACCCATGCGGATCCGAATGAACTCCGGCCCCGCCGCCTGCACGACCGACCTCATGCCGTTGTGCGTGCCCGCGCTGCCGCGCTCGCGAACGCGGAGCATGCCCCACGGCAGATCGACGTCGTCCACCAGCACGATCATCTGCGCCGGATCGCATCCGTACTTCTCGAGCAGCATCCCGACGGCGACCCCGCTCAGATTCATCATCGTCTGCGGCTTGGCCACAATCACGGGCCGCCCGGCGAGTTCGCCTCGGCCCACCAGCGACTTCGCCTCCGGCCGCGTGACTCGCAGCGCTCCGCGCGCGGCCAGCGCATCGATCGCCAGAAAACCAACGTTATGCGGCGTCCGCTCGTACTCCTTGCCCGGGTTCCCGAGGCCGACGATTAGTCGCATCAGCGGCGCGCCGTCACGCTCGATCTTCCGCCCCAGAAGTCGCGAAAGAAGTCTCGTTCGTTACTTCTCCTTGCCCTTCTTCTCAGGCTTTTCGGCCTTTGGAGCGGCTTCCGCAGCGGCTTCACCCTCGCCCTCTTCTTCCTTCTTGCCCTTCTTGATGACCTCAGGCTCGGCCGGCGCTGTTTCCGTGGCCACAGCCGCTTCACCCGGCGCGGGTTCCTCTTCCTTCTTTAACATGACGACGTGCGCGATCACGCGCTGCGGATCGGTCACCAGCTTCATCTTGGCCGGATCGAGCGGAAGGTCGGCGGCTCGAAGCTGCTTGCCGATGAGCATCTCGGTTACGTCCACTCGGATTTCCTCCGGGATGTCGGTGGGCAGGCACTCGATCTCCACCTCGCGCGTCACCGTCTCGAAGACGCCGCCCTGCAGCTTGACGCCTTGCGGATCGCCGAATGTATGCACCGGGACTTTCACGCGCATGCGCACGTCCATGGCGATGCGCAGCAGATCGGCGTGCAACAGCGTTCCGCTCACCGGATCCACTTGCCAGTCCTTCAGAATGGCGCGCTCTTCGCTGCCGTCGGCGACCTTCACCGTGAAGATCGTGTTGTGGCCGGACTCGGAACGAAGGATCCGGCTCAATTGCTTGGCGTTCACGGAAAGCACGATGGGTTCTTTCTTCGCTCCGTACAGAACGGCGGGGACTTCTCCCGCCCGCCGCGCGCGTCGCGCGGGATTCTTGCCGCGCTCCTCGCGAATCTTTCCTTCCACTGTGAATGTTTGCATTTCTTTTCCCCTGGCTCTTCTCGAATTCTAGATGAACAGCTCGCTGATCGATGTTTCCTCGTGAATCGACTGAATGCCTCGCGCGAGCAGCGGGGCCACGCTGAGCACCTTGATCTTCTCGAGTTTCTGCGCGACGGCGTTCAGCGGCACGGAATCGGTTACCACAACTTCTTCGATCGCCGATTTCGCAAGCCGTTCCACCGCGGGTCCCGACAGCACGGGATGCGTGCATGCGGCGAAGACGCGCGTCGCGCCGTGTTCGATCAGCGCCTCCGCGGTTTTTACCAGCGTGCCCGCCGTATCGATAATGTCGTCGATGATCAGCGCCGGGCGTCCGCTCACCTCGCCAATCAGGTGCATCACTTCGCTCACGTTCACGTCAATTCGCCGCTTGTCCACGATCGCCAGCGGCGCATCCATTTTCTTGCCAAAGTAGCGCGCGCGTTCCACGCCGCCCGCGTCCGGCGAGACCACCGTCATTTGCCCGAGGCCCTTCTTCTGAAAATATTCCACCAGCACCGGCGCGGCGAACAGGTGGTCGACCGGAACGTTGAAGTAGCCCTGAATCTGCGGCGCGTGCAAATCAAGCGTCAGCGCTCGGTTCGCTCCCGCCGTCTCGAGCAGGTCCGCGACGAGCTTCGCCGATATCGGGACACGCGGCCTGTCTTTGCGATCCTGCCGCGCGTACGGATAATACGGAATCACCGGCGTGATGCGTCGCGCCGAGGCCCGCTTGAACGCGTCCGTCATCAGCAGCAGTTGCATCAAGTGAAAATCCACCGGATTGCTGCACGGCTGTACGACGAAAACGTCCGCGCCGCGCACGTTCTCCAGAATCTGGTAGCGCGACTCGCCATCGGAAAATTTCCCGTGCTCGGCGCGTCCGGGCGGCACTCCAATGTACTTGCAGATGGCGTCGGCAAGAACGGGATTCGCCGTCCCGCAGAAAATCTTCACTTTGTCGAGTGCCAAAGTTTTTCCTCAGGCGCCTGCGCGCCACCGGAGCGCCCGGCCATATTTTTCCCTGGATAGGGTTTCAGCGACGAAAACCGAATCTTCCGGAAAACTTCGAGCGGCTCGGCGCGCCTGCGCTGGGTTTCGGAACACTCCGAACACCGCCGAACCGCTGCCCGCCAGCGAGGCTTCCGTTGCTCCGTGCTCGAGCAATCCGTCTCGAATTTCTTCGAGTCTCGGATATCGGCCGAAGACAGGACCCTCGAAATCATTCGAGAGCTTTCCCGGCCGGCTCCAACAGAGAGCGCAGAAACTCCACATGTTAGGGGGTTCGGGACGTTTTGTCAATTCGGCCGAGACCCATCGATAGGCATCTCTCGTTCTCACACCGATTTCGCGCGGGGAGACCACCAGAACCACGCGAGAAGCGGAATCAGGCAATGGATAAATCTCGTCCCCGCGGCTCACACCCAGAGCGCGTCCCCCGGAAAGAAAAAAAGGCACGTCGGCGCCCAATCCCGAGGCAATTTCGGCCAGCCGGGCCAGCGGCGGCTCTGTGCCCGTGAGCCGCATCATGCCAATCAGCGCGGCGGCGGCGTCGCTCGATCCGCCGCCGAGCCCTCGCGCTACGGGTATCCGCTTCTCGAGGTCCGCTTCAATTCCGCCCCGAAACCCAAGCTCCCGGGTCATTGCCTCGATCGCGCGGTAAACAAGGTTCCCTGGTCCGGTTGGCAGCGATTTCTCATTCGTCCGCAGCCGGATGGCGGCGCGCCGCGAAGCCGAGAGCGTCAGGTTATCGTGCAGAGAGATTGTCTGGAAGATCGTGCGCAGTTCGTGATAGCCGTCCGGCCGCCGGCCCAGGACGCGCAACTGCAGATTGATTTTTGCGAAGGCGGGAAGCCTCACCGATTTTTTCATGCGGCGAGGTTACTGCGGCCTGGGCGCGTCCGGGGAAGATTTCTGCGCGAGGCGTTTCTTCAGAGTCTTCAACTGCGTGTCGACCTGATTCACCTTCTGCGCATCGTAGTCCGCCGGCACGGCCTTCTGCCATTCGGACAGCGCCCGCTCGAGCGTCTCGGCAGCCCGCTCGTTCTGTCCCATTTTCAGGTAGACGTCTCCCAAATGACTCAGGATCGTTGGATCGTGGCTGTCGCGATCCACGGCCTTGCGCAGGTATTCTTCGGCTTCTGAGAGTTTGTTCTGCTTGTAATAGGCCCAGCCGAGACTGTCCAGATACGCCCCGTTGTTCGGCTCCCGCTTCACGGCTTTCTGGATGAGCGAGGTCGCCTCGTCCAGCCGAACTCCCTGGTCGGCCAGCATGTAGCCGTAGTAATTCAGGGCAGGAGCATTGTTCGGGTTCTGTTCGAGCACCTTGCGAAACTCCTGTTCCGCCTGTTCGAACTTCTTCTGGCGTTCGTAAATCGCGCCGAGCATGAACCACGCCGTTGCCTTGTCGGCGGGCCCGTGGGCCATTTGTTCGGCCTTCTCCGCGGACTTCTCGGCTTCCGGGTACTGCTTGCCGCGCTCCTGAACCTGCGCTAGGTCGATGTAGATTTCCTGGTCGTTCGGGTTGCCCTGCAGCATTCCCTGGAGAAGTTTCGTCGCCTCGGGCGCATCCGCTTTTTCACCGTAGAGCATCGCGAGAGTGACCGTCAGATTCGGATCGTTCGGCGAGTCCGCCAGCGCCTTCTTGGTCTCGGCGATTGCGCGATCGATGTCGCGGTCTTCGCGGTACGTATCGATCAGCAGCATCTCCGCGCGCTTCTGCCCGTCGGGCCCCAGCTTGCCCATCTGCTGGAATGTCTCGATCGCCTCGGGGTAATTCTGGGCGCGGCGGTACACGAGCCCGAGTTGCTCGTAGAGAATTGCCAGCGCGTTGGCGTTTCCGGCGGCCGTCGAATCCTTCGCCTGCGCCTTCATGCTGGCGATCGCGTCGGTCAAAATCTTGATGGCCTCGCCATATTGCCCCTGGTCTTCGTAGAGCAGCGCCTCGTTGTACAGCACCTGCAAGTTGCCCGGCGCGAGCTCCTTCGCGCGCAACAAGCTGCTTTGCGCCTGGTCGAACTGGCCGAGCCTACGGTAGATTTCGGCCATGCGCACGTAGTTCTCGGCCGTCGCCGGCTGCAGCTCCGAGAGCTTCTTGAACTGCGCCAAGGCCTCCGGGTACTTTTCCTGCGCGATCAGAGCCTGTGCCAGACCCTGGCGGTGCGTGGGTTCATCGGGTTCCTGTTCGATCGCCTTGCGGTAAGCATCCTCCGCTTTTGGCCAATCCTTCTGCTGCGAGTACGCGTCGCCAAGCATGTCGTACAAGTCCGGCGAGGAGGAATCATTGGCCGCCTGCGAGAGCAGCCCGACCGCTTCTTGCGAACGCCCCTGGTCCATCAGCAGTTGGCTCAGTTGCTCGAGCGCCTGCTCGTTGTCCGGCTCGCGCTGCAGAACGCTGCGCAGCACCTTCTCCGCCTCACCGTGCTGGTTTTCGAACCGGTAGAGGCGCGCCAGCCACAGTGCGGAGTACGAGTCGCTCGGCTGCAGCGCAAGAATGGCCTGGAACTGCGCGATCGCTTTGTCGATGCTCGTCTTCTGAACTTCGCCCGTGCTCATGTCTCCCAGGCTGCGGATGTAGATCCGGGCGAGCAGGCGGTGGGCGTCCACGTTCTTGGGATCGATCTTCAGTGCCTGATTCGCCTCCAGAACCGCATCTTTGATGTGCTGCGATTTGGCGTCGATTTCCGCCAGCCTCTCATGGGCCACGGAAGAATCGGGATCGATCTCGAGCGCCTTTTTGTAGGCGTCGATCGATTGGTCGGCCAGTTCGTACTGGCCGCTCGTCTCGAACTGCTGCTCGAGCAGATGTCCCAGCGTGAAGTAGTAGTAGACGTCCGCGCGCTTGGATTCCGCCGTCGCCGCCGGCGAGGTTCCGGCCGGGTTCTGTGCAACCAGGTTTGACGGATTGGATGGCTCGGATTGGGCGGCGACAGCCGCCACGCTGCACAGCGCCGTTAGCAGAACAACACTCAGAATGGGTTTCACAGGCACGCTCAGGTCAGAATTGTTTTCGCGACACACCGTAATTTTCCATTATCATACAGAGGTGCGAGGGGGTCAAAGATTTCCCCTTCTCTGTTCCAGCGCCACGCACATACTATAAGACGCAAGGAAAGCATTTCGGGGTGCTTTCTAAAGTCGTTTGAGTCTCTGGCCGGTCCAAAATCCGCATCCAAGCACGTGGTTCTCTCGATTCGACCATAAGGTTCTTGCTCTTAAGCTCGGAAGGCGGTGGGTTTGGTGATTCGTAGTTGCGAGACGCGAAGAATAAGCGGAGTCGGCGGATGAGCCTGTGTCAGCGCGGATGGCAGGCAGTGCTGCTTGTCTCCATTCTCATGTTGTCGGAAAGCGCTGGCGCCCGGGTGGCCAGGTTCGATGTCAACGTGTCGGCGCAATCAGCTCAGCCAACAGGGCAGGCGGTGGCTCCTCAGCTCGACGACCTCTCCTGGCTTGCTGGACGCTGGCTGGGCAAATGGGGTCCCCGAACAGCCGAACAGGACTGGATGTCTCCGCGCGCCGGTCTCATGCTTGGAACCTTCCGCCTCCTCGAGGACCACGATACCCTGCTCGTCGAACTGTTCACCTTGACTCAGAAGGGTAACCAGATCGAACTGCGCTTCCGCCATTTCACTCCCGCTCTCGAGCCGTGGGAGAAGGCGGACGCCACGATCCTCACCCTCCAAAGCATCGACTCGAAGCAGGCTGTCTTCGAAAACTCCATGAACGGTCAGCCCAAACGCGCCCTCTTCATTCGCGTCGATCAGGACACCTACATATCGCGTTCGGAAATCGTTTCGAGCGGCGGCACCGCAAAGGTGGTTGAGATTACGTTTCACCGCCAAACAGGCGTCGGCCGCATCCCGCCAGGAAAGTCAGCGAATCAGAAAGCAAAGTGAGCTTTCCCGCCCTGAGTCGCAATCCGCCTGATTCGATCACTTTAGATTGAGGGCGGTTTCGTGCGTCGGCCGGTAAAGACCCAGTTCGCTCCCGCTGGGCAGCCTGATCGTCGTGCGAATTCCCCACCCCTGCGTTTCGACCTCCGTGCACGAGACGCCATTTTTCTTCAACTCGCTGACGTACGCTTGCAAATCATCACACATCAGGTAAAGGGCTCCGCCGAGGAGCCCGTGCCCACTGTGAACCACCGGCCGGCTATCTCCGCTTTCGATCGGATGGATTCCCGCTTCCGAGACTGGCAGTTTGAAGATCAGCCAGCCCCCGGCCGGAATCCACGAAAGGAAAGCCCAATACGTCCCGGAAGAAAGCGCGGTCCGCCTCCGGATGCTCGCTATGCAGCAGTATGTGGGCTCCCATCAGCATCGGCGTGTCTCCATTGTTTGTGTCCCCACTTTGGCCCAGCCCGTAGGCTTCGAAAAATCCGCCTGGCTTCGAGTCGATCTTGTGACGCTCGCAGCCGCTAGTGTCGAAAGTGCCGGACGCCCGTAAAGATCATCGCCATTCCCAGTTTATTGGCCGCCGCAACCACGTCCGTGTCTCGCACCGAGCCTCCGGGTTGAATCACGGCCGTCGCTCCCGCTTTCCCGGCCTCCTCCACTCCGTCGGGAAAGGGAAAGAACGCGTCCGATGCAACGACGCTGCCATCGAGCGATAATCCAGCGGTCGCCGCCTTCATTACCGCAAGTTTCACCGAGTCGACTCGGCTCATTTGTCCCGCGCCGATCCCGACCGTCTGCCCCTCGCGGGCAAACACGATCGCGTTCGATTTCACGTTCTTGCAGACTTTCCACGCGAAGAGCAGGACCCGCAGTTCGGTTGCGCTCGGCGCGCGCTCGGTTGCCACCTTCAATTCCTGTTCGCTCAGCACTCGATTGTCGGGCTCCTGCACCAGCACGCCGCCGGAAATCCGTTTCAACTCCAGTTCGTCGGCCCCGCCGCGCGACAATTCCAGCAGTCGGAGATTCTTCTTCGCGCCGAACTTTTCCAGCGCGGCGGCATCATACCCCGGTGCCACGATGCACTCGATGAACAGCTTTGCCATCTCCTCCGCCGCAGCGGGGTCCAGCGGCCGATTCGCCGCGATCACGCTGCCAAACGCCGACACGGGATCGCACGCCAGCGCCTTCACGTATGCCTCGCGGAGCGATGCCTGTTCCGCAACTCCGCACGGATTGTTGTGCTTGATGATGGCCACGGCCGGCTGCTGAAACTCCAGCACCAGCCTCCAAGCCGCATCCAGGTCCACCAGGTTGTTGTAGGAAAGCTCTTTGCCCCCCAGTTGCTTCGCGCCCGCCAGTCCTGCTGCCGGCGTCCCCGCCGGAATGTACAGC
This sequence comes from Candidatus Acidiferrales bacterium, assembly GCA_035307985.1. Lineage (GTDB taxonomy): Bacteria > Acidobacteriota > Terriglobia > Acidiferrales > UBA7541 > Palsa-295. Next base: position 1,481 of record DATGHM010000093.1, on the reverse strand, counting down.
GCCGCCGCCTGGTGTGGATTTTCGCCATACCGCATCGCCTGTTTCCGTTCGAGCGCGATGTGAATGCGCTCGGGCAGCGCCGAAGGCGCATTCATGGTCTCCTTTCCGTTTGCCGCAAGACGCTCCAACTCCGTCGCGATCTCCCCGTCGTAACGTGCGGTCCTCGCAAACGCCTTGCGCGCCAGCGCGAGCCGCGTCCCGAAGCTCAACTCGCCCTTCTCCCTCAATTCGTCGGCGATCGCGCTGTAATCGTCGGGATCGGTCACCACTCCGACGCTCTGAAAATTCTTCGCCGCGGACCGCACCATCGACGGGCCGCCAATATCGATGTTCTCGATCAGTTCGTCGGGTGTGACTCCCGGCTTCGCTGCCGTTGCCGAAAAGGGATATAGGTTCACCACCACCAGATCGATCGGCGTGATCTCATGCCGTTTCGCTTCCTCCCGGTGCTCGCTCTTGTCGCGCCGAAACAGAATCCCGCCATGCACTTTTGGGTGCAGTGTCTTCACACGCCCGCCCAGCATCTCGGGCCATCCGGTCAGCTCGGCAATATCCCGCACCGGAATGCCCGATTGCCGCAGCAACTGCGCGGTCCCGCCAGTCGATACGATTTCCACCTTTATCGACGCCAGCGCGCGCGCGAATTCCACGACTCCGGTTTTGTCAAACACACTGATTAGCGCCCGTTCAATAGCCACGAAACGATTCTCCTGATTGAAATGGTTAGCTTGTCAAACGGTCACTTCATCCCGCGAAGCGATCTTGGTCCTACTTATGCCCGGTCCTGGGTGAGACGGACACCAGGGCCGAATCTCCGCGAACGACCCTTCCCGCGTTCTCCCCCCGGAAACGTAAGCCCTACATATATTGGCCCTACATATTGGAATGTACTCGCGAGACCGTCAAGGGAGCGGCAGACTTTCCCGAAACCGGTTATTGAAACGATTTTTCTTCGCCCCGCCGTTTCGACGGGCTCACGATTGCCGTTGACACGTCCCGCTGATCTATGCTACTTGGGAGTATACGTGGCACCGGCGATAGAACGCCGGGTTGCCGGAACTTCAGGCCGGATCGCACGATTCGGATGGATGCTTCCGGTAATCACCCCACCCACCCCGGGAGGTGGAACGCCTTTGGGCTTTCGCCTCCCGTTTTTATTTGTGCCCTCTTCAGAATCCCGGAAACCGCTGCTTCCTCTTGCATTCGCTTGACTTGCCCGACGAAATGATCGGCCTCCCGCGTTGGCCGTGGAATCCGGAAACCGTCGGTCACCGCGCGTGCAAACGCAACCGCGCTCTTCAAGCTAAGTCGATGGCCCTGCGAGATATACACAGGCTTGGTCCCCTCCCGCGTGCCCAAAACCGCTCCAATCGTCTCCCCGTCGTCCACCAGGGCCGCCCACGACCCTGGCCTCTGCCTTGGCTCCCCGGGAACCCCGACAAGCACCGACTTGGCACAACCTACCGTCGGGCAGTCAAGGA
>DATGHM010000092.1:0-6425 GCA_035307985.1 Candidatus Acidiferrales bacterium | reverse complement strand
GGGGCCGTTGGTGAGAGGCTTGGAGTAAGTGCATTTGGGTGTCTGCGGATGGCTTTTTGGATTTACAGCCTCCCGCGGCGCTCCGAATTGCGGGCTGCGGCATATCTAAACGCCGACGATCTGACTGCGGCGTTCGAGGAGGAGGGTGTCGCGCCAAAGGCCGTTCATCTGGCCGATGCGCTCGCGAGTGCCGACGACGCGGAAACCGAAGCGCTTGTGGAGTTCGACGCTGGCGACGTTTTCGGGGAAGATTCCGGCTTGCAGCGTCCAGACGCCCTCGCGTTCCGACGCCTCGACCAGTGCCGCCATAAGGGAAGACCCGATCTTTCTACCTCTCTCGCGCTCCGCCACATACACGCTCACCTCGGCGACGCCGGCGTACACGCAGCGGCTGGAGACGGCGCTCAGCGCCGCCCAGCCCAAGACTTCTCTGGGCGTCGGACTCGGCCGTGCGGAATCGGACGCGCCGGCGCGTGTGAGTGCGACGAACCGGCAGGAATTAAGGTGCCACATGTCCCAACGTTCCCAGTCAGGGGCTTGCGTTTCGAAGGTGGCGTGGCCGGTGCGGATTCCTTCCAGGTAGATTTCGCGGACAACGGGCCAGTCGTGTTCCGTCATGCGATCGATGGAAATATGCTGCGCGGGTGCCGATTGCATAATGACGGTATTTTATCCTGTGTCTACCTTCCAGCCGATGGCGCCCGTTGCATCCGCGTACGCCGCGAACCGGCCAATTTGATTGGGTATGGGGAGTGGCCGAGCGTGGTAGGCTTTCGCCCGCAACCATGTTCAACGCGCTGCGCTACTACTGGATCACGGCGAAGGGCTACTACCTGCGCCCGTGGAAGTCGCCATATATTCAGTGGCGTCTCGAAACTTTTTATGGCAAGCAAGCCGCTGACCTTGACGCCCGGAAATTCTTCGTCCTGATGTGGCGCGAACGCGCGCGCATGGAACGTTTTCTCGGGTGGGTGGCTGACCGGCGGCGCGCGCAAAAAGAAAGGAACGGCTGACGTGCTTTCATTTCGACTCTTTGTGCTCGCGCTGATCGCGTTTACCGCGAGCGCGCGGTTCGCATCGTCCCGCGATGAGCAGAAGATGATGGCGCAGGTTACCACGGCAGTCGAGCAGGCGGATCCCACCGCCGGAATCGCGCAGCCGGTCCTCGAATCGAGCGTTCATGCGCCCCTGCCGGAACAGTTCATCTGGCTGGCGATGCCGCCCGGCACTCCGGATAAGACTGACGAAGCGGCTCCCCGATACTTCCGAACGAGCTTTGAGCTTGAGGAAGTTCCGCGGCAAGCGACGCTGTATATTTCGGGACCCGACCACGTTCACGCGTTCGTCAACGGGAAATTGGTGGCCAGCGCCGATCGCGACCCGAAGTCGAAGACATACCCCCTCGTTGTGGTTAGCACCGTATCGTATGAGCTTAGGCGCGGGAGAAACGAGATCGCGATCGAAGGGCATGGCGGATCGCCGCTGGCGGTGAAGATCGTTCCGGCAGGGGAAGAAGTGGATGCGCCTGCGGTGCTCATTTCGGGAATCGGGTGGAAGGCGAGTTTGCGCGAGCACGCGGGCTGGCAGCGGCCTGGCCTTGACGACTCGGGATGGCAAGCGGCGACGGCGCTGGGCAGCGTCGACGCGCGTGTCGACGGGTACCGGCGCTGGTATGTGATGACGAGCAATCTGGAGTGGAATTCGGATTCCGAGATGTATCGCTGGCCCGGCTACGACGGCATTTCGCCGTATTTGGCGCATCTGCCGATCGCCGCTGTATCGGTGAGCGATGTTGCCGAAGGACCGGGACACTTCGAGAACATCGACGCCTTGACGAAAGCCAATCCGAGCGCGGAATTTGAGGTGAAGCGACCTGAGATGAATGGACCGTCGGCGGGAGGCCCGGTCGGACCGACGAGCCTTGTGTTGGACTTTGGCCGGGAAACGAACGGGAGGCTCGAAGTTACGTCGGATTCGGACGCGCCCATGGGTTTTTCGCTCCAGTACGGCGAATCGCGCGAAGAAGCCCTTAAAGAGCCCTATCTGGGAGTGAACGAGCTGCTCGTTCCGCCGCACGCGGCGGTTTTTGGTCCAAAGAGCGCGTTTCGTTACGTCAAGCTGAGTTTTCCATCGAGCGTTCCTGTCACGAGCGCGCCACTTCGATTCAAATCGATTCGGCTGGACGCGATTTACTATCCGGTGCGTTATCTCGGCTCGTTTGAATCGTCGGACCCGCTGCTGAATCGCATTTGGGCTGTAGGCGCCTACACGGCTCATCTTTGCATGCAAGACGCGATTTGGGACGCGCCGAAGCGCGATCGGATGCCGTGGATGGGCGACCTGGACGTGTCGGGCGACGTGATCGACACGGCTTTCGCCGACCGCTTCCTGATGCAGAACACGATGGACCGCCTGATCAACGAGGCAGGAAATCCGCTGACGCGCGATGTGAACGGTATTCCGGGCTACTCCGCGTTCTGGGTGATGGGCGAAGCGGATTACTACCGGCACCTCGGCGACAGAAATTACTTGCTGTCGCTGCACGACCGACTGATCCGGCTGCTCGATTACATGACAGGCGAGCTGAACGACCAGAAATATTTTGCGAACACGCGGAAAGCGTGGCCGTTCGTCGACTGGTCGCCGGAGCTTGAAAAAGACACGCCCGAAGCGCGCAGCGCGACGCAATTCGAGTTCTACAAGGCGTTTTCCGAAGGCGCGTGGCTTCTGAGCGAAATGGGCGATTCGGCCGCGGCACAGAAATATCAGGCTGAGGCCGGCGAAATGCGAAGCGCGGCGCAGAACGCGGCGCTCGATCCGGGTACGTACACATTCGGCGATCGGTGGCAGCCGAACGCGATGTCGATCTACTCGGGTGTCGCGAACGCGAAGGAAACGGGGGCAATCTGGGATCGCGTGCTGTCGCATCCGCCGAAATTCATGATCTCGCCTTACTACAATTTCTACGCGATTATGGCGATGGCAGAGGCGGGACACCGGCGCGAAGCGCTCGATTGGATCCGCAAATACTGGGGCGGAATGATCGACGAGGGTGCGACGAGTTTCTGGGAGGGCTACGATCCGTCGTGGCCGAAGAAGGATTTCCACGCACATCTGAACGCGGATGACGAAGAGGGTTTTCGTACGAGCCTGGCTCATGGATGGTCGAGCGGCCCGACAGTCTGGCTGTCTGAGCAAATTCTCGGGATTCAACCCACGGTAGCGGGGTTTCGCGAAGTGACGATTCGGCCCGATCTGGCGGGGCTGGAATGGGCGCGCGGGTGGGTGCCGACACCGCAGGGACCGATTGGCGTCGATTACAAGGCAAGCGGCGGGCTGGACGCGCAGATCGATGTGCCGGCAGGAGTGACGGCGCGCGCCTCCATGCCCGTGTGCGCGGGCCAAAGTGCGATCACGGTGGTGCGTGGGCGCGTCAGCAGTGAAAGTGCGGAATCGGGACATCGCGTTGTCGTTAGCATTGACCGTCCCGGACATTACGAGTTGCGCTCGAATTGTACGGACGCATCCAGCGAATAACGCATCGTTGCCACAATTTCACCGGACACAGAGAAGAATCCGAACTGCTTCTTGATTTGCGGCCTCCCCAGTTGCTTCAGATGTCGTTGAGCAATTGGCGAGGAACAGCTGCCTTACGATTTTCGGCTGAATAACGGCAAAGAACGAGATGCCACCGGGACATGCGCTCCAAGGTCCGGCGGGAAACGCCGCACTCACTTCTTCTCCAGAACTTCCAGGCGAGAATTCCTTCCATCGATGCCTGGTAGGTGATTACTTTCACAGGACAGGGCTCGCATGGGCCCGCGCCGTTGCATTCCGCTGCGTGTACGCTTGGCAGAGAGGCTGTTCAGAGCCGCTATGTCCAAGGACTTCATAATTCGGCTGCGGTGTCCCTACGGGGACGACGATCGCACGCTCCTGCTGCAGGACCGCCAGGAGCCGCTGTCGCAGATTCTGGAGACGTCGTGGGATTTTGAGTGCCCTGTGCACGGGGTTCAGCGAGAGATTCCTTTGTCCGGAACGGAAAAGGCGCGCGTTGGCGGTTCGCGTTCGCGAGGTGTTGCGCCGGCGTCGACGATCCGCGAAGAAGCCAAGCCGCGTTCGAGCCCGCGCATCTCGATTCACATTCCGGTGATGGCTTACGGATGGTCGCACGAAGAAATTTCGTTCCACGAAGACACGACGACGCTGCTGGTGAACGCGAGCGGCGGGTTGATCACGCTGAAAGCGAATGTAAAGGTCGGCGACGCCATGTTTGTGGTGAACCAATCGACGCAGGGCGAGCAGGAATGCCGTGTCGCGTATGTGGGGCCGGAGTTCGAAGGCAAGCTGCGGGTCGGATTCGCGTTCAAGCGTCAGGCGCCGAGTTTCTGGAAGCTGGACCGGCGCGAAGTGCGGATCTCGAAACCAGTGAAAGTGTGGGTGCGCGGGAAGGATCGAACGGGGCACAAGTACTCGCAGAGCGCGGTGGCGATGGACATCAGCAAGAATGGGGCGCGGCTGGACGGCATCGGATTTCTGACGTGGCCCGGCGAGGTGGTCGAGATCAAGCGGGGCTGGAAGACGGCACGGTTTCGCGTGATCTGGGTGGGCGACATCGGCCCCCGCTCTGGACAGGCGGGAGTTTTCCTGCTGGACACGGGTAAGAACATCTGGGGTGTTCCGCTATAGCGAACACTGCAGGCAACTCTACCATTCGACGTTGACCCTTGCATTCCGTTCCTGTCGGGAATTCCTCCGATACCTTTGTCGCCACGGCTGGGGGACGATACGGGATTGACACCCGGTGGGCATGTGTCCACACTTAGGCTCAATTGCACGTGCCGTATGCCCTATTCCTTTTACTTTGACCCGGAAAATAAGATTGTACTAGCTCGCTTCCAGGGAAGCGTGAGAGACGAGCTGCTCAAGGATTTCCAGCGTGGTGGGGGGCGAAGAATCGTAGCCACGGTGGATTTCCGAGGCACGATCATCGATTTCTCCGACGTAGATGCATTTGAAGTGACCGCAGAAACGGCGCGGATGCTGGCATGGGAACAGCCCATCGATCCGGATTCATCCAGGCCTCGCGTGATGGTCGCGCCGGAAGACCACGTGTTCGGGATCTGCCGCGTTTTCGCGTCGCATGGAGGGGACACGCGGCCCAACCTGCACGTCGTGCGAAGCATGGATCACGCCTACGCTATCCTCAGTGTCGCGAAACCGAAATTCGAGCCGCTCCAACAGGCCGGCCCCGCTGGCGCTTGAGCGCCACTTCGCCATTCCTGCATCCATTCCCGCGCACGCGGTATAATATGAAGACAAGGAACCACTCATGCGGGACCTGAAAATACTTCAGAAGGCGCCCGAGTTGCACGAGGCCCGTTGGTGGGAGCCGGAACCGAACGGGAAAGTGCACTGTTATCTCTGCCCTCGGCATTGCCACATCGGGACAGGGCAGCCGGGATTCTGCTTCATCCGCGTCAACGAAGGCGGCAAGCTGTATAACCTCGGCTATGCACATCCCGCCGCGCTGCAGATCGATCCCATCGAGAAAAAGCCGCTCAATCACTTCCTGCCGGGGTCACGCGTTTTCTCCATAGGCACCGCGGGATGCAATATGGGCTGCTTCTTCTGTCAGAACTGGGACATCTCGAAATCGCATTCCGACCAGGTGAATTCCACCTACCTTCCGCCGGAAGATGTGGTGCTGCTGGCGAAGCGGAACGGGTGCCCGTCGATCGCCTTCACGTATAACGAGCCGACGATCTGGGGCGAGTACGTCATCGATATTTGTGCGGCGGCAAAAGAGGCCGGGCTGAATACGGTGATGGTATCGAACGGGTACGTCACGTACGAGGCGTTTCACGACATCTACGACCACATCGATGCGGCGAATATTGACTTGAAGGCGTTCACGGAGAATTTTTACGGGAAGATCACGCTCACGCACTTGCAGCCTGTGCTCGAAACGCTCGAGTGGCTTAAGAGAGAGACGAACGTCTGGTTTGAAATTACGAACCTGATTATTCCGACGCTGAACGACGCAGCCGATGAGACGCGGCGGCTGTCAGAGTGGGTGCTCGAACACCTGGGGCCGGACGTGCCGCTGCACTTCACGGCGTTTCATCCGGATTTCAAGCTGCAGGACAAGCCGCGCACGCCGCCGGAAACTCTGCACGCCGCGCGGGTGATCGCGCTGGAAACGGGATTGCATTATGTCTACGAGGGGAACATTTACAGCGATGGCGCGCACACGTCGTGCCCGTCCTGCAAGACGCTTTTGATCCGGCGCTCGTGGCACGACGTAGAGCAGAACCGGTTGAAGAACGGCTGCTGCTCGAATTGCGGCCTCGCAATTCCGGGCCGCTGGACGAATCCGCACGGCCAAACGCCCGCAAAGACGTTTCAACACGGAAGCGAAGCCG
>DATGHM010000091.1:0-3022 GCA_035307985.1 Candidatus Acidiferrales bacterium | reverse complement strand
CAGCACGAAGGCGCGCAACACGATTTGCCGGGCGCGGCTTCGATGGCCGCCGGCTTTTTCGCGCGAATGAAGGCGCTGGCGAACTTTCCATTCACCTGCGGTCCGATCGCCTCCGCGTCAAGGTTCTGCGCCCCCAGAAAGGCGCGCGCGTCCTCCACTGTGTAGATTCGCGTGGGCTCGATTTCGATCTCCGCGAAACCGGCGCCCGCAAGCTTCGCACGGTAGTCGGATTCATCCAGGGCTCCGGCGACGCAACCGACCCATAGCTCAACGCTTCGCCGAATTTCCAGCGGTACGGGCCGGCGCACCACCACATCCGAAACGGCGAAGCGGCCGCCCGGGCGAAGAACGCGAAACGCTTCGCGCAAAACGCGATCTTTGTCCGCCGAAAGATTGATGACGCAGTTGGAGATGATGACATCGACGGAATTCTCGGGCAGCGGAATGTTTTCGATTTCGCCCTTCAGGAACTCGACATTCGTGAGGCCGGACTTGCGCTGATTTTCGCGCGCCAGGGCGAGCATGTCGTCGGTCATATCGAGGCCGTAGGCTTTTCCGCCGGGGCCGACGCGTCGAGCAGAGAGCAGAACGTCGATGCCGCCGCCGGAGCCAAGGTCGAGAACGTCCTCGCCGGGGCTGAGCTGCGCGAGGGCGGTCGGATTGCCGCAGCCGAGTGATGCCGCTTTCGCGGTTTCCGGCAATCCCGCTGTTTCTTCTGGGGCGTAGAGATTCGAAATGATCGGGTCGCAACACGAGGCTTCGCTCGTGCCGCAACCGCATCCTGCCTTCTGTCCGGCAGCAACGCGGCGCGCTGCTTCGCCGTACTTCGTTTTCACCTGTTCGTTGATGTCTTGCGGTTCCATGCTCTCGCTCCTTTCATCGACTATCGACGATCTTCGATGACTATGTGCGACACAAACCAAACGCGACGTCGCTTGCCTATACGTCCATGATCAATCGCGCTGCTTGGGGAAACTCGGCCAGGCAGTTGCGGTTCACGCGGTAATACATAAACGTGCCGCGGCGTTCCGCCTTCACGAAACAAGTATCTCGAAGGATTTTCAGGTGGTGCGAAATCGTCGGTTGTCCGATGGGAAAGTGCTTTACGATGTCGCAAACGCATACCGGCTCCCGGTTCGCGGCGAGGAGATTGAGAATGCGGATGCGCGTGGGATCGGCGAGGGCTTTGAACCAGCCGGCATACTCGCGCGCGCGAATGCGAGGAAGCTTCGGAGCGACGGCCGCCGGCCGGCAACCGCAACCATTCCCCGAGACTTCCGTTTTGCGCGACATGCCTTCCCTTCCCGTGGAGCCACAACCAACTACAGGCTAATCCATTCATCGACGAATGTCAATGAATAGAAACGGCGCCTATCTTCAGGACTCGAACGCCGGGGGAACGGGCTCAGGCGACTCGGGGGCTGCTGGCACGGGCCCCTTGAGTTCGGCGAGCAGAATGCCTGCGAAGATCAACGCCGCTCCAAGAAGGACGCGACCGCCGAGATGCTCGCTGCTGAGGAGCCAGGAGGTTAGCGCCGCGAATACGGGCTCGAGGCTGATCAGGATAGCGGTATGCGTGGGCGATGTGTATTGCTGAGACCACACCTGAAAGGAGAAACCGATCACGGTGGATCCGATCGAGGTGACCAGGACGGCGAAGATGAGATTGCCCGTCCAAGCCCAGTGCGGCTGCTCCCAATGCAATTGCCCGAGAATCGGGATGAAAACCGTGGCCAATAGAGCAGTCGTCGCGATCTGGACGAACGTGAGCGTTCCAACGGAACGACGCTCGACGTAGCGTGACACGAAGATGATGTGCAGCGCGAACATCACGGCGCCCAGAAAAACGATTGGATCGCCGCGGTTGAGCCCGCCGAGGCCTTCAGCGGGAACGGTGAGCAGGTAGAGTCCGGCCAACGCCGCGACCGCGCCGGCCCAGATCCAGGCAGTGATCCGGCGCAGGCCAAAAATGGCAAGAATCACTGGAACGAGCACGACGCTCGAGCCGGTGATGAAAGCGGCCTTCGAGGGGGTGGTGAGTTTCAGGCCTGCGATCTGAAAGACATACCCGCCAAACAGGAAAAATCCGATCAGCGCACCCGCCCAGGCGCCGCGCACGGTTGCGGTCCGCAACTCGCGCCAGAAAATCGCAGCCATGATTGCGGCGGAGAGGCCGAAACGAACCGCGACGTAAACGAAGACGGAGACGTCACGCAGGGCGTCTTTCACCACAACGAAGGTCGCGCCCCAAATGAGCGCGGCCGTCGTGAGGGCGATGTCGGCCCACAGGCGCTTGTTCGTCATGGCCTGACGAGTGTACGAGGCGAGGCAGGAGCCCGCAAGGCGGAGGCGAAACGCGTTTGGCTTAAGGGCTAATTTGGCTGCGAAGGGCAATTGACGCTGCGGCGGTACTACAAGGCGCGCAAGTTCATAACCGGCCGCGCACCAACGCGCTCGCCCACATATGAGACACCCGAAACCGGGGCTCCCAACGGCAGTGACAACGTCCGTACGTGGTTTTCAGACCGCGCGGTATCAGGAACGCGTTCCGGCAAGCGCAAGCGCCAGAAGATACAGGCGCTTCAGGCCGAGCGCGCGACCGGTGGGATCGTACCACTCCGATGCAGTATGCGCGCCGCCGCCGGTTCCGCCGCCTCCCAATGAAATGGACGGAATGCCCAGGGACAGCGGAATGTTCGCGTCGGTGGAGCTACGTTCGATGCGCGACTGGTTACCCAGAAAGGCATCGATTTCGCGAATCGTGTCGAGAAGTGGCGAATTGTCCGTCAGTTTTCCAGCCGGCCGCGCGCCCAGCGAATGGAAATTCAATTCGAGATCGTCGGCCGACGCACCGGTGGCTTCGGTCTCCTGCCGGAGTGCAGTCCGCAACGCTTCGCGAAGGGAAGATTCCAAACGCGCCAGTTCGGATTCGTTTTCAGAGCGAAGGTCGATCTTCACCGCGGCACGCGCCGGAATCGAGTTGACCGATGTTCCTCCTTCAATCGTGCCGAAATTGAACGAA
>DATGHM010000090.1:0-16454 GCA_035307985.1 Candidatus Acidiferrales bacterium | reverse complement strand
GAAGCAGCGCCAGTGGATGCAAACGCGCGCAGCGCTCGACGAGCTGCAAAAGCTGGCCCTGAAGGACAAGCTGAAACTGATCAAGATTCCCGCCGAGCACAGCGAGAAACAACTGGAGGAGGCGCGAGGTATGTGCTTCTCGCCGCCCCCGCGATAAGCTTCGGAAGCCCGGGGAAAATTTCGCAACATTCCGGGACTGAGCCCGCCAATCGTCCCTTCGGGACTTTAGCACTCTGATTCCGAGTTCCCGGCACTGCGCTGCGCCTGCGTGCCGGCAGGCGAGCTTTGTGCCGGGCTTGGTACAATCGCGCCTCCGGCGCTTCCGCCGTGAAGCCGCGGCGAGTTGCGAGACAAACTCTAACATCGCGCCCCGACGCAAAATTTGCGTCATCGCACAGGGTCGCGCTGGTTCATCTTTTCAGCTACTCTGTCGAGGGGAGAGACGCGGCGCGAGCCGCTCGTCGACCAATGGAAGAACGCCTGCAGAAGATTATCGCGCGCGCTGGAGTTGCGTCCCGAAGGCACGCGGAGCAGCTGATCACGTCGGGCCTGGTGACGGTGAACGGCAAGACCGTGACGGAGCTGGGATCGAAGGCGGACGCTGCGCGCGATCACATCAAAGTGTCGGGCAAACTTCTGCATCCGCCAAAGGAACTGGTTTACGTCGTGCTTCATAAGCCGCCGGAAGTGGTCTCGACGATGGAAGATCCGGAAGGGCGTCCTTCGTTGCGGGATTTCGTGCATGGGATACCGGAGCGCGTGTTTCCGGTTGGACGGCTCGAATATCACGCTTCCGGGCTCGTTCTGCTGACGAACGACGGCGAATTGGCGAATCAAATTCTGCGATCGCACAAGCTGCCGCAGACGTATCAGTTGAAGATCAAATCGCCGCTCATGACCGCGGAGATTGAGGAGCTTTCGCGTTCTACGGGGGCGCGCATCTCGCGGTTGCGAAAAGGCGACGCACCATGGTACGAGGCGACGCTTGCGGAGGCTCGGCGGGACGCCTTGCGAAACAGGCTTTTCCAGTCGGGGCATCCGGTGGAGAAGACGAGGCGGGTCGGGCTGGGCGGCGTCGAACTGGGCTCGGTGCTGCCGGGAAAACACAGGAATCTGTCTCCCGCGGAAGTGGCCGCGCTGAAACGAGCCGCGCAACGCGGCGAAGGTTCCGTTCCCGCAAATTTGCCGTCGAGGGGCCGCAGGCGCCGCAAAACGAAAGGCCGAGCTTCGTCGCCGCGCGCCGGACGCGTGAGATGACGAAGCCCATTCACGAATATGTTCCCGGCTATATTCGCGAGATTCCGCCGTACGTGCCCGGGAGGCCCATCGAGGAGGTGGAGCGGGAGTTGAACATCTCAGCCATCAAACTCGCGTCGAACGAAAATCCGCTGGGCCCGTCGCCGCTGGCCATCGAAGCGGCAAGGAAAGCGCTCGCAGCGTCGAACCGTTATCCCGATGGGAGCGGCTTCTATCTCCGCCAGGCGCTTTCAAAGAAACACAATCTTCCGATGGAACAGATCATTCTCGGAGGCGGCTCAACGGAGTTGATCGATCTTACGGCGCGGCTGATGCTCCGTCCCGAGAGCGCCGGAGTGACGTCGTTCGGTTCCTTTCCTCTTTATTACATCGCGATTCGGGCGGCCGGGGCGAAACTGGTCGAAACACCTCTGCGGGATTACGGGTTCGATCTCGACGCGATTGCCAGGGCGCTGTCGCCGGAAGCGCGGATCGTCTTTCTGGCCAACCCGAACAATCCGACCGGCACGATGTTTACCGCCGATGAATTCGACGCGTTTCTTTCGCGCGTGCCGCCGCACGTGCTGGTGGTGCTGGACGAGGCCTATTGCGATTACATCGAACGGCGGGACTATTCGCGATCGGTGGACCTGGTGCGTCGCGGGGCAAATCTGGTTGTGCTGCGCACGTTTTCAAAAGTGTACGGGCTCGCGGGATTGCGCATTGGTTATGGCCTCGGACCGGCCCGCTTGCTGGACGAGATCAACAAAATTCGCGGACCGTTCAACACGTCGGGTGTGGCGCAAGCGGCCGCGCTCGCCGCTCTGGAAGACAGGGAGCACGTCCGGCGCTCGATCGATTCGAATCGAGCGGGGCTCGCGCAGCTTGCGGCCGGGCTGAAGGAATTGGGCGTGCATTGCATTCCGTCGATGGCTAATTTCATTCTTGCGGAATTCGGGTATGATACGGAACCGCTTTGCGAGGAATTGACCAAACGAGGCGTGATCGTCCGCCCGATGCGCTGGATGGGCTTTCCAGCGGCCATTCGCATATCGGTCGGAACTCGTGAGGAAAACGAACGATTTCTCGACGCGCTGGCTGAGCTGCACCCTTCCTCGGGTGTAGGCGCAACGAAAGGGCAGGGCAGGCCGGCGCGCAAAACTGAAACGCATAAGAAAGGTTAGGAATCATACGAAATGAATCAATCAGTCGAAGGCTTCGACGCCGACGCCCCTTCGCGGTTATCCGCCGGCGATCCCATCACGCAAGCTCTTAGAAACAGCCACACGATCGCCGTTGTGGGACTCTCCAGCCGCCGCTTTCGCCCGAGTTACGGAGTTTGCGAGTACCTGCAATCGGCCGGATATCGCATCATTCCCGTGAATCCGAACGAGACGGAAGTGCTCGGCGAAAAGAGCTACGCGAGGCTGGAAGACATTCCGGAAAAAATCGATATCGTGGACGTGTTTCGCAGATCGGAATTCGTTCCGGAGATCGTGGAGTCCGCGATTCGAATCGGAGCCCGCGGAGTGTGGATGCAGGAAGGCGTGATTCACTCCGAAGCCGCCGAACGGGCCCGCCGGGCCGGCCTCTTCGTGATCATGGACTCCTGCATTTTGAAGGAGCACATCAAACGGTTCAGGCTGCCGGCGGATTGAGGCCGAGTTTTCAGGGGCCGAGTCTCAGGTGTCCGGCGCGGCAAAAATTCTGAATAGCACGAAATGGATTTTTGGTTTGCGGCCTCCAGCGGCTCTTCGAATTTCGCCCCGCGAACTGGCGAGGGACGCCTGCCTCTCCAAAACGGGAGAACCCGCCTGCAAGAGCTATCTAAACTTCCGCGGGGGGAGACGCCCGCGCCACGGGTCCCACGCATCGGGTCGTTCGTTAGTTGCGGCGGATCCAGAGCGGCCTGCGGCCATGCAGACCCATTACTGGCGGTAGACCTTCAGGACGCCTTTTCCGGGATCCATGACGACGATGGCGCTGCCGTCGGCGGCGATTGCGAAATTGTGGAATTCCAGGTCGTGAAGGATGGGAACCCAGCTGTTGTCGTGCAGGCCGACCCAAATCAGATCGCCCGAACCGTCCAGGGACCCGCGCTTCAGCAGGATGCGGCTGCCGTCACGACTGAACGCGAATTTCCCGGGCCCGGTTCGCACGCGAATCGGCTGAAGCGGGTGGGCCAGATCGCGGACTTCGATTGTGTCACCATCCACGAAGTAGCCGATTTCCCTGCCGGAGGGCGACACGGTGAGCTGGCCCTGAAAATCCGGCATGCGCGCGATCTCGCGGACCGTCTCGTTCATCAGGTCGAGCTGAACCAGTTCCGTTCGCCCCGACAGGCTGAGGCTCCTGCCTAGCGCGAACGCCTGATTTCTGGCGGTGTCCCAGACGACCGTGTCGAATGTGTGTCCTTCAAAAAGAGTGGACGTCTTTCCATCGGCGGGCCTGACACGGGCGATCTTGTAGGGCCCGATGCCGGTGAGGTAGACGAGCGTCTGATCGTCGGAGAGCCAGGCGCCGTCGGAAGCCTGCTCGATGAAGCGGGTTTTCGAACCCGCGACGCGGATTTCGCGGCCGTCGTCATCGAAAAGAGCGATGACCTGGGCGCCCTGGGGCGGCATGGAGTACGGCGCTTCTTTCTTGTGTTTCTCGTCGTCTTCTTCGGCGTCCGCGGGCTGGGTGGCGGTGAAGACCATCATGGTCGTGGCGATGCGCTTGCCGTCGGGAGATACCGTCAGTTGCTTGACGACGTAGCTGGTCGGCGGGGGAACGGGCATGAATTTGTCGGGCTCGACAATCTTCTTTTCGTGGCCCTCGAAATCCGCGGTCGCGATGTCGGCGCGCTGAATCATGATCTTCTTGACGCGCTTCAGATGAGGGACGGAGAAGACGATCTGATTGTTTTGCGAAAGGACGAACGTGCTGGCATCGGCGGAGATCGTGGCGACGGGCTGATTCTGCGCCAGAAGAGACGCGGAGAAGAAGAGCATTCCCGCGGCCGCCGCGAGGCAATCCATGCAGAAACGAGAGAGCAGAGCGCCGCGGCCGGGTGAACGCGACACGGTGGAACCCGGCTCAGCTTGAACCGGGCGGGTCTTCCATAGTGGATTTTGTTTTTTCAGAACAGTCAATTTTGCCAGTGCCTGTTCGATTCTACCGTGCGACGGGGAGTTGCGCAGCCGCAGCGCCTAACCTTTCCGCTGAATCTTTCGAATCTCCTCGAGCCGCTGCCGGATACGCGCTTCGAATCCCTGATCCGTCGGACGATAGTAGGTGCGCCCCATCAAGCTGTCGGGCAGACACGCCATATCGGTCACCTTTTCGTCGGTGTCGTGCGCGTATTGGTAGCCCTTCCCGTATCCCACGTGCTTCATCAGGCCGGTGACAGCATTTCTTAGATGCAGCGGGACCGGCTCCGCGATGGTCGTCTTCAAATCTTCGCCAACCTCGCCGTACGCCGTGTACAGCGCGTTCGACTTGGGGGCCAGAGAAAGATAGACAGCCGCCTGCGCCAGCGCGAGATAGCCTTCGGGCGGCCCGATGAAATCGAATGCTTCCTTGGCGGCCAGGGTGACTGCGAGGGCGTTCGGTTCGGCCATACCGATGTCTTCGCTCGCCATACGCACCATCCGGCGCGCCAGATAGAGCGGATCTTCACCCGATTCCAGCATGCGCGCCAGCCAATACAAGGCTGCGTCGGCGTCAGAGTTGCGCACCGACTTGTGCAGCGCTGAAATCAGGTTGAAATGCTCTTCGCCGGACTTGTCGTACGGCAGGATTTTCTTCTGCAGGACGTCTTCCAGAAGCGTTTGCGACAGGACGCGGCGTCCGTTCGCGCCGGCTTCCGTGCCGAGCACGAGTGCTTCGATCGTGTTATACGCGGCGCGCGCATCGCCGTTTGCGACGAGGGCGATCCGTTCCAGAATTTCCTTGCTCGCATCGACGTTTTCGGCACCGAGCCCGCTTGCCGCATCCAGCAGCGCCCGCTTCAGCAGCATCACGATCTGCGCCGAACTCAGCGCCTTGAGGATGTACACCTTCATGCGCGAGAGGAGCGGCGCGATCACCTCGAACGAAGGATTCTCCGTGGTCGCGCCGATCAGCAGGATGTTGCCCGCCTCAACGTGCGGCAGAAAGGCGTCCTGCTGCGCGCGGTTGAAGCGGTGCATTTCGTCGACGAACACGATCGTTCGCTGGGCGTAATGACGCGCGCGTTCGGCCTTGGCCATCACGTCTTTGATTTCCTTGATTCCGGAAAGCACGGCGCTGAAGGAAATGAACTCCGAGCGGGTTCGCTTGGCGATGATGCGCGCGAGGGTCGTCTTGCCGCAACCGGGCGGGCCCCAGAAGAGCATCGAGCTGAGTTCATCGCGCTCGATCTGTATCCGCAGCGGCTTGCCGGGCGACAACAGCTCTTCCTGCCCGACGAAGTCGTCGAGCGTGCGAGGCCGCATGCGGTCGGCCAGCGGGCGCCCGGTGCGCGGCTCGTCTTCGGGTTCGATGGCGCGAAAGAGGCTCATGGCATCCTTTTCACGGTCGGAGTCCTCGCGAGAAGCGCGAGATGCATGGCCGTCCGACGCGGGCGGGTCTCGCCACGGCGAGCAGGCTGAGACCCGCCCTTACAGTCCAAGTTCGCTTTGAGATATCTGGTGGCAAGCGGAGACTCATCCGGCGGCAGTCCGGCGCTGCCGGGCGGCCTCGTAGAGGAGGACCGACGCCGCGACGGCGGCGTTCAGCGATTCAACGTCATCGCTGATTGGGACAGAGATCTTCCCGTCGGCGGCGCTTTCGACCTCTGAAGGCAGGCCGTGGCCCTCGCTCCCGATCAAAATCGCGGACGGCAAGGTCAATTCGGCGCCCGGTTGGGCCGGTCGTGCGTCGTCCGGCTCGCTCCTATGCTGCGGTCCTGCGGGCCGAGCCTCTTTTCCGGCTCCAGAGACGGCCGCGTAGATTCGCACGCCCGCCACACGGAGCTGTGCAAAAACAACCGGCGCTGCGATTCCGCGGATCAACGGCAGGCGCAACGCCGAGCCGGCCGACGCGCGCACGGCCTTTGGCGACCACGGATCGGCGGTGCCGCGCGCGGCGATAATTCCTGTTGCTCCAAACGCTTCGGCGGACCTCACAATCGTACCCACGTTTCCCGGGTC
This sequence comes from Candidatus Acidiferrales bacterium, assembly GCA_035307985.1. Taxonomy (GTDB): domain Bacteria; phylum Acidobacteriota; class Terriglobia; order Acidiferrales; family UBA7541; genus Palsa-295. The sequence goes on along the minus strand of DATGHM010000090.1, from coordinate 10,065 downwards.
CTGCACGCCCGCCAGCACGATAACGAGAGCCGGATCGCCGCGAAACGCCCCATCGGCCGAAGGCACACCGCGGAGGACGTCATCGAAGGCCCATTCCCGCTGGTGAAACAGCGCGGCTACTCCCTGCGGCGCTTCGGTTCCCGAAACGCCCGCGAACAGGTTGTCCGTGGTTCGCAGGATTCGGGATCGGGGGATGCCGTCTGCGGTTTCGCGAGCTGCCTGGAAAATCCTCCCCAGATGCTTTTCGCCGCTTTCGGAGACGAGCAGGGTCTCGAGCTGAAGCCCCGCGCGCAGACCTTCCTCAACCAGCTTTGGCCCCTCGACGGCGATTGGCTCGCCCGAAGCGGGGCCGCCCCCGCGCAGAGCGGCTCGAAACAGTTTGAGGCGGCGGTTCTCTCGGCTGCGGATGATCTCCGAACCCGAGCTGCCATGGGGATCGGTGCGTTCGGCATCCCTCACCCGCGGACTTTTGGCAGGAGCAGCTGTGGGTTCGCCAGCCATGAGCCAAGCCTAACACCCGCCGAATCCGGCGTAAATGTTTCGGGTTCGTGGCCATTCGTGGCCGCGGCTTGCGAGAGCTTCGCCCATTGTGGTAATTTGCGACGCGGAACCACGGCGCAACCCGCCGCGAGTCAAACCTTTGCCCGTTGAAGTTCTGAAAATCTCATCCGTCGCGCCGGAAGGCCAGATCGTGAACTACGCCGCGGATTTCATCAGGCGCGGCCGCGTAGTGGGTGTGCCCACGGACACGGTTTACGGTTTGTCGGCCGATCCCTTCAACCTTGCGGCGATCGAGCAGGTGTTTCAGGTGAAAGGGAGGCCGGAAACCAGGGCGTTGCCGATTCTGGTCAGCTCGATCGAGCTGGCGGTGACGCTGGTTCGCGACGTCCCGGACGCGTTTCTCCTGCTGGCGCACAAGTTCTGGCCCGGCGCTCTGACGCTGGTGGTCGAGGCGACGCACCGGCTGCCCCTGAAGGTGACAGGGAATAGCGGGCGCGTCGCGCTTCGATGGCCCGACTCGCGCATTACGACCGCCTTGATTGACGCCGCGGGTGGCCCGGTCACGGGGACGAGCGCCAATCTCTCCGGTTTTCCTTCGTGCACGAACGCGCAGCAGATCGTGAAGCAGCTTGGCGACCGTCTGCCTCTGATTCTGGACGGAGGCGAAACGGGGGGAGTACTGGCTTCCACGATCGTTCGCATCGATGGAGATGAGTGGTCCATCGTTCGCGAAGGCGCGGTGCCCGAATCCGACATCGAAAAGGCGTTTCAGAAGTAGCAGTCCCTGATTTTTTCCCAAAGCCTTCCTTCCGCCGCCATCGTGCTAACCTCTATATTTCCGAGGCGCGCGGCGGATTATGACTCTCGGCATCTACATTCAGGTTCCGTTCTGCCAGACGAAGTGCACGTACTGCAATTTCCATACGGGAGTGGTCTCGCGCGAGCGGTACGAACCGTACGTGAATGCCGTTTGCAGTGAAATGAGCGCGTGCTGCGCGGGCCGCGCTGGGAGCTTCGGTTGCGTCGACTCCGTCTATTTCGGCGGGGGAACGCCGAGCCTTCTCGATCCGGCTTCGCTTGGGCGGATCATCGCCGCGCTCCGATGCACGTTTCCCTTCGCCGCTGATCCCGAGATCACACTGGAAGCCGATCCCGAGACGATTGCGCCGGAAAAAGCTTCGGCCTGGCGCGCGGCGGGATTCAATCGGATCAGCCTTGGCGCGCAGTCGTTCAATGATGTGGAACTGCGGGCGGCCGGACGGATGCACAGGCGGGACGACGTTTATCGCGCCGCGGAAATTCTTCGCTCCGCCGGGCTGGTGAACATCAGCATGGATTTGATCGCCGGGCTGCCGCACCAGAAGCGCGATTCATGGGAAGCGTCGGCGAGCGAATTGATAGCGCTCCGGCCGGAGCATGTTTCCATCTACATGCTTGAAATCGATGAAGGCAGCCGCCTGGGAAGGGAATCGATCGCGGGCGGGGCGCGTTATGGTGCAGCGGCGATTCCGCCGGACGATGAAATCGCCGCCTTCTACGAGTCCGCATGCGAACGGCTTGCCGAAGCGGGCTACGAACATTATGAAATTTCGAATTGGGCGCTGCCGGGCTTTCGCTCGCGTCACAATTTAAAGTACTGGCGGCGCGAGCCGTATCTTGGCTTTGGCGCGGGCGCGCACTCCTTCGATGGGTGCACGCGGTGGGCCAACGTCCATGACGCGGCGCGATATGCTGCCGCCATCGAACAGGGGATCAGCGCGCGAGAGCAGATCGAAGGAGTCACGCCCGAGCAGGCCCTGGAAGAGGAGTTTTTCCTGGGCCTGCGGCAACTGGACGGGATCGACCTCGCGCGAATCGAGTCGATCTACGGCGGCAACGGGCTTCGCGATCGCGTCGAGTCGCTGCAAGTCCGCATCGCGGATTTGCAGCGGCAGGGGCTGGTCGAACGCGATGGGACGCGCCTTCGCCTTGCTCCGAACCGCCTGACCGTCTCGAATGAAGTGTTCGTCGCTTTGCTGGGCTAAAGGAGCCGCGCTTGGAATGTTCCACTCGCGATCATAGAGTTTGATTTCGAGCGGCAGCATCGAAGAGAATCTACGCGATATGACAACAGGGTCTGAAATCGAATTCGCGGTCGAACTGCGAAGCGACACGTTTACGAAGCCGACACCCGCGATGCGTCGCGCCATGGCCGAAGCGGAAGTCGGCGACGACGTTTACGGCGAAGATCCGACCATGAACCGCCTGCAGGCGCGCGCCGCGGAAATCTTCGAGCGCGAGGCCGCGCTGTTTGTGCCGAGCGGGTCGATGGGCAATCTGCTGGCGATCAAGACGCTGACGCGTCCGAGCATGGAAGTGATTTGCGAGGACCGCGCGCACGTGAATCTGTACGAGCTGGCGTCGATGTCTGCGATTGCGGGCTGCATGCCGCGCGCTGTGGCTGCGCCGGACGGGATTCTCACCTGGGAATTGATCGAGCCATTGATACGGCCGAAAGATTACTCGTATTCGCAAACGGGACTGATCGAACTCGAGAATACCCACAATATGCACGGCGGTATCGTGTATCCACCCGCGATTGCGGACGACATCTGCGATCGCGCGCATGCGGCAGGCATTCTCGTGCATCTGGACGGCGCGCGCATCTTCAACGCGGCGGTCGCACTTGGCCGCGACGTGGCCGGCCTCACGCGAAGGTTCGATTCGGTGATGTTCTGCTTGTCGAAGGGACTTGGCGCGCCGGTTGGGTCGATGCTCGTGGGCTCGCAGGAATTCATTGACCGCGCGCGCATCGGGAGGAAGCTTCTCGGCGGCGGAATGCGACAGGCAGGGGTGCTCGCGGCGGCAGGGCTCGTCGCCCTGGAAGAAAGTCCAAAGATTCTGCATCGCGACCACGAGAACGCGCGATATCTTGCCGAAGGCCTCGCGCGGTTGGACGGCATTGCGCTCGATGCGAAGAAAGTGGTGACGAACATCGTGATATTCGATGTCAGCGCGACGGGCCGCACGGCGGCGGAAATCTGCGAGGAACTCGGCAAGCGGAACATTCGCTGCGAGCCGACGAGGAAATTCGCGGTTCGCATGGTGACGCATTACGACGTGGACCGCGCCGGAATCGACCGCGCTCTGGCCGCCATGCGCGAAGTAATCAAGTCAACCGGCAAGCGCGCTCCAGCAATAGCCTAGGAAGCGGTTTACGGGCTAACACAGCGGCTAGACTCCCAGTTTCTACAAAACCGGGTGTCATTTTGTTCGGCGCGTATAGCAAGCTCAACCCTACCTCGCCAGTTCGCAAATCGAAATTCGAAGCGCCGAGGGAGGCTGCAAATCCAAATGCTCTTGTAGTTTCCCACGTATACCGGCTGGTTCCATCCAAACGCTGTGATATAAATGGAACGGTCCCCGTTCGAGATTTAGTCCAGACGCGAGAATGGAATTCTCCCTTACTGACGAGCAGGAGCAGCTTCGGCGAACCGTGCGCGAATTCGCCGAGGGCGAAGTAGCCCCGCACGTGATGGAGTGGGACGAAGCCTCCAAGTTTCCCTCGGAATTGATTCCCAAACTTGCCGAAATGGGCTTCCTGGGTGTGGTCTTTCCGGAGAAGTACGGCGGAGCGGGAATGGGCTACGCGGAATACGCCATCATCATCGAGGAACTATCACGCGTGGACGGATCGATCGGGATCATCGTCGCCGCGCACAATTCGCTGTGTACGAATCACATTTACAAATTTGGGAGCGATGCGCAGAAGCAGAAGTACATGGTTCCGTTGGCGCAAGGGAAGAAGCTCGGCTGCTGGTCGCTTACGGAGCCCGAGGCCGGGTCCGACGCAGGCGGCACGCGCACCGTCGCGGTACAAAAAGACGGCGGCTGGACGATCAACGGTTCGAAAACGTTTACGACGAACGGCCATTACGCCGATGTTTGCGTCGCGATGGCTCTGACGGACGCGAGCAAGAAGAGCCACGGCATTTCCGCATTCATCGTGGAAAAGGGAACGCCCGGGTTTCGTCCCGGCAAGAAGGAAAACAAGCTGGGGCTTCGCGCAAGCGACACGAGCGAGGTGGTCTTCACGGATTGCCGAGTGCCGGAAGAAAATCTTCTTGGCTCCGCGGGCGAAGGATTCGTGAACAGCCTGCAAATTCTGGATGGCGGACGCATCTCGATCGCAGCGCTCGGACTGGGGATGGCGCAGGGCGCGTATGAATGCGCGTTGCGTTACGCGAAACAGCGGAAGCAGTTCGGAAAGCCCATCGCCGATTTTCAGGCCATCCAGTTCAAGCTGGCGGACATGGCCACACAAATCGAGGCGGCGCGCCTGCTGACCTATCGCGCTGCGTGGCTGGCCGACCGCGCGATCGCCTCGGGCGGCGGCAACGCGCGCTTCACGCGCGAGTCCAGCATGGCCAAGCTATACGCCGGAGAAGTTGCCGTGCGGGTGGCGAACGAAGCGGTGCAGATCCACGGCGGCTACGGCTTCATCAAGGACTATCCCGCCGAGAAATATTATCGGGACGTGAAGCTGTGCACGATCGGGGAAGGCACCAGCGAAATTCAGCGCCTCGTCATTGCGCGACAGCTCCTCGGCAAGTGATGGTTTGCGGATCTGGAAGCATCATCCTTCCCCGTCTCAGAGCGAGGATCGCTTTTCATCTGCGTTCATCTGTGTTTATCTGTGGTTTCATCTCTTGAGCCGAATGCCGAGCTCCATCGACAACTGGGCCATGCAGATTCGCGCGGGCGACGTCCGCGCAATTTCGCGCGCCGTCTCGGCCATTGAAAATCGAGCGCCGGACACGGAGGCGCTCCTGCGCCAACTCTTCCCGTTCACCGGCCTCGCGTACCGCGTCGGAATTACGGGCGCGCCCGGCACGGGCAAGAGCACGCTTGTGGACCGTCTCGCCGCTCAATATCGCAAGGACGGCGAGACAGTCGGTGTGATCGCCGTCGATCCTTCCAGCCCGTTCACCGGAGGCGCGATTCTGGGCGACCGTATTCGCATGCAAGGCCACGCGAGCGACGCGGGCGTTTTCATTCGCTCGATGGCGACGCGCGGATATCTGGGCGGCCTGGCGCAAGCGGCGGGAGATGTGTCGCTGCTTCTGGACGCGGCCGGGAAAGAGATGATCCTGATCGAGACGGTGGGCGTCGGTCAGGGTGAGATCGAGATCATGCGCCTGGCAGACTGCACGGTTGTTGTTCTGATGTCCGGCATGGGCGACGACGTCCAGAATCTGAAAGCCGGCCTGATGGAGATCGGCGATATTTTCGTGATCAACAAGTGCGATCGCGAAGGCGCGGATCGTTTCGAGCAGCAGCTTCGCGCGATTCTGCAGCTCGTCCCGGAACGCGACGGCTGGCGGGCGCCCGTGGTGCGAACGGTCGCGACTGAAAGTAAAGGCATCGCGGAACTTGAAGCAGAGATCGCCAACTTCCGCAAACGCCTGGTTGAGCCCGGCAAGCGCGCGGCGCGGCAAGTGGCCTACTGGAAGGAATGGCTGCTGCGGCTGCTGCAGGCCCGGCTGCTCGAACGGGTGGGGGCGAATTTTTCCGAGTCGCAGTTCGATCAGCTTGCCGCAGCGGTGGCCAAGCGAGAAAAGGATCCGTACGCCGCCGCGAGCGAAATTCTGGCGCACTCCGGACTCGAGTGAACACTTGCGGAATGAACAGCCCACTGCCGCAAGGACTCTGTCTGTCGCGAGCGCGCGAGGCTGTCCGCGCCGCCGCGCGTGCATCGGCGCTTGCGCTACCCGTATAATCGGTCTTCATCCATGAAACTCGGCAATCTCGAATTTCACATCATCTCCGACGGCCATTGTTATCTCGATGGCGGCGCGATGTTCGGCGTCATCCCCAAACCGCTGTGGGAGAAAAAGGCCAAGTCCGACGTCCGCAACCGCATCCAACTGGCCATGAATTGCCTGCTGGTGGTCGCGGGAGGGAAGCGCATTCTCGTCGAAACGGGCGCCGGGACGAAGTGGTCGAACAAACTACGCGATATTTACGGCTTCGACGGTTCGCGCCTGGTGAACGGCCTACGCCATCACGGGCTGGGCCCGGACGACATCGACGTGGTGGTCAATACGCATTTGCATTTCGACCACTGCGGCGGGAACACGCGCGTCGAGAAGGACAAGGTGGTGGCCACGTTTCCCCACGCGCGCTACGTCGTGCAGCGGGGAGAGTTCGAGCACGCCGTGAATCCCACGGAACGCGACCGCGCCAGCTACTTCGACGACAATTACGTTCCCTTGAGCGAGGCAAACAAGCTGTCGCTCTTGGAGGGTGACCGTGCGATCGCTCCCGGGGTCGAGCTGATCCGCGTTCCCGGACACACGGCGAATATGCAGTGCGTGAAGCTTTCGGGCGGCGGCAAGACGGCCTTCGCGTTCGCCGATCTCGTTCCCACCACGGCTCATCTCCCGCTGCCGTGGATCATGGGCTATGACCTCTACCCGCTGACCACGCTGGAAAATAAAAAACGGTGGATCACGCAAGCGATTCGCGAGGAATGGCTCGCCCTGTTCGTGCATGACCCTGCCGTGCCGGCCGGTTACATCCGCGAGCGCGACGGGAAATGGGAAGTCGAGCCTGTAACGGTCGGCTGATTGTTTTTCGGATTTGAGAAAGCGGCGCAAGCCCCGACCGGGCGGGTCTCAGATCCGCCGCTACAGAACGGCACTCGGGTCAGGAAAGGAACGAACGCTCACCATGGGGAAAAAACAATCGCGAGCGCGGGCGCGTCAGGAACCGGCCAGGATCGGAATTATCGGCGGCAGCGGGCTCTATTCCATGCCGGGATTGACAAGCGCGCGCGAAATCCGCGTGAAGACGCCGTTCGGCTCTCCCTCCGACGCCATCGTGGTCGGCTCGCTCGAAGGACGCCGCGTCGCCTTTCTCGCGCGCCACGGCCGCGGACATCGCTTTTCGCCGAGCGAAATCAACTATCGCGCGAATATCTGCGCGATGAAAATGTTGGGCGTGGAGCGCATTATTTCCGTAAGCGCGGTCGGTTCGCTTCGCGAGGATCTTCCGCCGCTCGATTTTCTGGTTCCCGACCAGTTCTTCGACCGCACGCGTTTGCGCGTTTCGACTTTCTTTGGCGGCGGCATCGTCGCCCACGTCGGCTTCGACAAGCCGACCTGTGCCGATCTCTCCGCCCGCCTGGCGGGCGCCTGCACCGCGATCGGAGTGAAAGTCCATCGCGGAGGCACGTACGTCTGCATGGAAGGGCCGCAATTTTCTACGCTCGCGGAATCGCACACGTACCGCCAGCTCCGTTTCGATATCATCGGCATGACGAATCTCACCGAAGCGAAACTCGCGCGCGAGGCCGAGATCTGCTACGCAACGCTCGCCATGATCACCGACTACGACTGCTGGCATCCGATGCACGACGCGGTGACGCTGGAGGAAATCATCGGCAACCTGAACAAGAACACCGAGAACGCGCAGCGCGCGATTCGGGAGGCGGTCGGCGCCATCGGCGAAGGGCGCAACTGCAAGTGCGGTTCCGCGCTGGCCCACGCCATTCTCACGGACCGCAAGCTGATTCCGGCGGCTGCCAAGAAGCGCCTCGCTCCGATCATCGGCAAGTACATTTCGTAGAGTGCGACGGGATGCAGAGTATTAATGGCCGCCCAGCGCAAGCCGGGCTAGTTTTGGTTCTGCGGCTCGAGTACCAGGAAATTCTTATTGACTTGGAAGAGGCTGGGGGCCGGTTCTTCGCCGATATGAATGTCGTACAGCTCGAAGATTGAATGCACGACCCTCTTACCGTCATTCGAGTGGGACGTTATGTCTTTCTTCACCATCAGATCGTAATCCGTCGAGAAGCAAGCTTTTCCAGCCAGCGTACCATTTTCGGTCTGGCCCTTTGCCGGATCAATAAGTTCCACCGGCTCGACCGTGCATTCGACGCCGCCGATCGTTTCCCTTGGCAGTCCCTCTGTCCCTTTGGCGCTGGTGTCCGGGCTGGTCGGTGCTTCCTTCGCATGAAAGGTCGCGCGCTTATTCACGAAATCGAGTGAGTACGCCGTTCCGGTCGTGTTGTCCCAAAGGCTACCACGCATGGCTCTCCCGTCGGCTTCACTTCCGTTTCGGCTCGTCCAACGCATGAGGATCGACCCGTCCGATGAGCGGTAAAACTGTCCCTCGGCGACCATGTGAGTCGTCGCTCCGGTTCCTTGGTTTATTGTATCCACCGTTTGCCGCATCCTGGCTACAGCTGGCATGAACTGGGCGCGTGCCGGGAATGAGAAGAGAATCACTGCCGCAGTTATAAAAACCGCTCGAGAGAATTTCATGATGTCCGCGTTCCCTGGAGTCGAGCCAGGGACTTTCTATGTGCATTCACAACATTGACCCGCGATCATTTTGATCTCGCCGTGACGATTGCACTCGCACTCGCCGGCTGGACGCGTTCCCGCTTTGCCACGGGGAGCAGCCCTAGTTTCACTTACTCATTTCGTATACTGAATTACTCCTGCCCCGCGAAACGATGGAGGCACTCTACCAGGAAATTGGGGGGGGGCAATACAATCGATCCTGGATCTTGGCTGCGGCAAATGTTCTTTCGCTCTTGTCTTCAGTTTCGCCATTACCTCTACAGCACAATCGTTTCAGTTTGGAATTGGCAAGTGTATCCTCTGGGACTAGATTGAGAAACCCAGTCTCAGTTTTCTGCCGGTGCAATTTTCGATCGAGGGCCAAGGAGGGTAGATGTGGGGAGATAAAAAAGCGGACGCTCCGCCAAGAGCGCCGCTCCCGCAGCAGCCTAGGACGACCGGAACGACGGCACCATCTTCTTCAGGGGAGGCAAGGACAATGGCACCTTTGGATTCGACGTACCCAGCGACAACGAGCGGCGGCACAGCGCGGCTCGGAGCCAGCCTGCATATCAAGGGCGAGATTACGGGGAATGAGGACCTTCAGATCGACGGCAGCGTCGAAGGCCTCGTTCAACTCGAAGATCGCAAACTGACGATCGGGGCCAGCGCCCGCGTCACAGCAGACATCATTGCCCGCGAAGTGGCCGTTTACGGCAACGTGAAGGGCAATCTGCGCGCACGCGACCGCATCGAGATCAAGAAGGACGGCTCCGTGGTGGGCGACTTGACCACCGCCCGCATCATGATTGAGGACGGCGCCTACTTTAAGGGCTCCATCGAAATCGACAAGACGGGCGACGCCGCCGGCGACAGCGACGAAAAGCCGTCGTATTCAAAGACGCGCACACCGGCATCGTCCACGGTCTAGGCTTCGTTCGGACTAGGCTGCTTTCAAGGTCCTCGATTCGCTGCATCTGCCTCTCGCGAGAAAGAGGCGGGCTGGCAAGCCCGGGAAACCTGGGTCGGCTCAACCTGCCTCTTTCTCTTGCTTTCGCTGCTCTGCGCGTGTTGAAATATCGATCGACGAGTCTTTGTTAGGGCTGCCTGGGCACATCGTATCCCCCTGAGTCGTTGAGGTAATAATCCAGGAAGACGGGCGGAAGCAAGCAGAGTTCGAGAGGCGAGCGTGGAGCGAGGCGCTCGATGATCTGCCAGGGGCTCTGATAGTTTTTGT